>CAZXIR010000172.1:3377-5252 GCA_964640845.1 uncultured Syntrophomonas sp. | reverse complement strand
GTGGCATCATCGATTACCGATACCCCTGGAGCAGCTACTTGCGCACCCATCTTGCCCCGGTATACGGAAAGCCCCTTTTGAATCAGATCTGCTTCCAAACCATGCCCACATGCTTCGTGGACCATGGTGCCACCGGCCTCCGAAGACATAACCACGGTCATTCTTCCTGCTGGGGCTGGTTTTGCAGATAGCATCCTGACTGAAAGCTCAGCAGCTTTTATCGCTAGATCATTAAAGGATGTCTGGTCCAGCAGTTCCCATCCACAAACACCACCGACCGACTCATACCCGGTTTGAATAATCCCTTTAATTTCTGATACCGTATTGACCAGCAATCTAACCCGGCTCTTATTATCTTCAATGAATTCTCCAGCACTGTTAGCTATCTGGATCTTTTTATGTACATCAGCAGCAGCCACCGTAACTTGACGTATCAATTTGGATACCTGTCGGGCAGCCTGATTAGCTTGTAGTACATATTGAATCTTTTCCTCAAAAGCCACCTCTTCCGGCCAACGTTGATAATTAATATGAAACACTGCTTCTTTTTTTGTCAAATTTATGGATCCAGCCGCATTGGCAGGACCTCCATGAATGGCATCTCGGGCTATAGCAGCCGCCTTCATAAGCCCATTTCGATCCAGATCATTAGTATATACAAAAGCGGTCTTAAAATCCTTAACTACCCGGATTCCTGCTCCTCTTTCTCTCCCACTATGCACCTTCTCAATATGGTTATCTTCACAAAAAATATTGCTGGCCTGTTTTTCTTCCACATATATCTCGGCAAAATCAATACCTTTACTATAAGCAAATTGTACTACTTGAGCCAGCAGACCTTTATCTAACATTTTCTACCTCCAACAAATACTTATATCTTTATTCTCCGTTATAGTTTCAAAATCATTCATTTAAGGATTTTGTATAACTAATTTTTTCATATTATTATCAGAATATTTCAATAATGTCATCCTGAGGCAACGCCCAAGGATCATCGTTCTTCCCGATCATAGGCAGATCCTAAGGCTTCTGGAGCCCCCACATCCTGCCTTCTGCGTATGGTGACCACAACCAAAACCAAGATAGTAACAATATATGGAAACATGGTCAGGAAAAATGAAGATATATGAATTCCCATGGTTTGCATTCTAAATGTTAATGCTTCTACTCCACCAAACAAGTAAGCTCCTACAATAGCACGAGAGGGATTCCAAAGTGCAAAGATAACCAGGGCTACCGCGATCCATCCTCTCCCAGCAGTCATATTCTCCTGCCAGGTGGGGGCATATACCAGAGAAATGTAGGCCCCCCCTAACCCAGCCATCATTCCTCCCACTACCGTACAAAAAAATCTCACCCGGGCTACATTGATACCTACTGCATCTGCAGCCTGGGGGTTTTCTCCCACTGAACGGATAGTAAGGCCCCAACTGCTTTTATACAATATATACCATAATAATAGGGCTAAAATGACACATAAATAAACCAGGGGATCATGTCTAAAGAAAACTGGTCCAAGAAATGGTACATCACCTAGGATTGGTATATGCAAAGATTCAAACTTAAAATACATAGGGGAACCCTGATAAGCTTTGCCTAAAAACCCGCTCAAGCCGCTGCCAAAAATAGTCAGGGCCAGCCCACTTACTACCTGGTTACCCCTTAAGGTAATAGTAACCAGACCGTGTATGGAAGCCAAAAATCCTCCTCCAGCCACAGCTGCCAGTAAACCAAGCCAATTGTTACCCGTATTTACAGTGCATATAAACCCAAAGGCTGCTCCCACTAACATCATGCCTTCAACACCCAGGTTTAATATTCCAGACCTTTCTGCCAGCAATTCTCCGGTAGCAGCAAACAAAATGGGGGTACCTG
>CAZXIR010000172.1:0-3277 GCA_964640845.1 uncultured Syntrophomonas sp. | reverse complement strand
CCTTGCTGCAAACGATGAGTAATTCCGGAAACTTCTATCATTCCTGCAATTCCTGCGATTCCGCCACTAATCATCATCACTAAAATGATATTTTTGGATACATTCATACCAGCATACCTGGCTGCATGAGAACTCTCTCCTATAACCCTGACTTCATAACCCCAACGAGTATACTGTACCATCAGGTAAAAAACTATGGCAATTATCCCGGCAAAGATCAATCCCAGGTGAACTCTGCTATCTCCCAAGGTAGGAAGCTGGGCGGCAGACGAAAATATAGGCGTGAGCGGGAAACCCATACTATTGGGGTCTTTCCAGGGACCGAACACAATATAATCCACCCAGAAAATTCCTATATAATTCAACATCAAGGTTATGATGGTCTCGTTAACCTGCCAATACGCTTTCAGTATCCCAGGTACTAATCCCCATAATGCTCCAGCGGCAAACCCAGCCATCATCATAAGGGGGATAATTATATAAGGGCTTCCATGGCCCAAGGCCAGAGCTATCCCGCTGGCAGCAAAAGCTCCCATGTATATCTGTCCTTCGGCACCAATATTCCATAATTTCATTCTGAAAGCCAGAGAAATGGCTATTCCTGCAACCATAAGGGGAATGGCCTTTACAATAGTTTCGGATATTGCATAAGGACTACCTAAGGCTCCATTAAACATCTTGGCAAAAACAACCGCCGGCTGGTAACCCGATAAAACAAGGAATACCCATCCACACACAAAAGCCATTATTACCGACAAGATTGGCACTACCAGTTGTCCCATGGCTGATTCTTTTTCCCTTTTGACCAATTTCAGTTTTGGCATTTTACACTCCTGTTAATTCCGCCCCTACCATAATAGATCCAATCTCATCTATGGAAGTCTTATTAACATCCAAAATTTTGCGAATAGAACCCTCATACATTACACATACTCTGTCCGCTATACGAAATATATCTTCCAAATCTTCCAGAACTAGTAGAATGGCGGTTCCTTTATCTCTTTCTCTTAACAACAAATCATAAACACTTTCAGCTGCAGCCACATCCAAACCCCTTACCGGATAAGATGCCAGGAGTACCCTAGGGCTCAGATCAATCTCTCTGCCAAGAAGCAGTTTCTGTAAATTGCCCCCAGAAAGGTAGTTTATCGGGTGCCTGCTGTCTGAAAGAAAAACATTATATTCATTTATAATACTGTCGGCATATGAACGGATTTTTTTATAATTTAAAAACCATCCGCTATAAAACTCTTCTCTATAATAACTGCGCAGAATGCTGTTGTCTATAACACTTAAATTAGGCACCAGACCCATGCCGATACGATCTTCCGGAACCATATTTATACCCAGGGCAATTCTGGATTTCACATCATGATGGCCTATTTCTTCACCTTCATATTCTATACTGCCTGATACTACCTTTCTTAACCCAGCCAAGGCTTCTACCAGTTCCTTTTGACCGTTTCCTGCCACCCCAGCAATAGCCATTATTTCCCCCTGACGAAGATTAAAGCTGACCTGGTCCACTGCGGTATTGCCTCTATCTCCTTGAACCTTAAGGTTTTCCACGTTTAAGATGATACTGCCAGGTTCTGTATCTCGCTGGGATTGAGAATAGATGACCTCTCGAGCTACCATCATCCTGGTTAATATACCTTCATCCAAGTTTTCTATTCGGTCATCGCCCACTACCTTACCGCGCCGCAATACGGTCACATAATCAGCAATCTCCATAACTTCGTTTAGCTTATGAGTAATTAAGACAATACTCTTGCCCTGTTGGCTCATAATCCGCAGTACCTGAAACAATTCCTTTACCTCGCCGGGAGTAAGAACGGTGGTGGGCTCATCCATTATCAGGATATCACAGCCTCGATAAAGCATTTTTAAAATCTCTACTCTTTGCTGTTCTCCCAGGGAAAGTTGCTGTACTCTCACCGCCGGATTGATTTCCATGCCATAGTTTCGGGACATCTCCCGGGTCTCTTTTTCTATCCGTTCCTGGTTGATGCGCCAACTTATATTTCTGGAGCCAAGTATGATATTCTCTGCCACAGTAAAATTGTTCACCAATCGAAAATGCTGGTAAATCATACCAATACCCTCTTCCAGGGCTTTCCGGGGCGAGTCAAGCCTCACTACGTTCCCCTGTACCTTAATGGTACCGTTATCAGGCCGATACAGACCGGCCAGGATACTCATCAGGGTTGATTTGCCTGCACCATTCTCTCCCAGCAGGGCATGAATTTCACCAGGATACACCCGAAAACTTATATCATCGTTGGCAATAACCCCGGGAAAGCGTTTGCATATTCCTTTCATCTCTATCACTGGAACTCGCTTCATTTCAAAACCCCTCCCTGGTAAAGGGCGGCCTTCTAGCCGCCCCAGACCTACGACAGAACCCCTTACAAGACCACCATCAGTATTTGCAAAGCTCACGAATATCACGGAAGCGAATATCTGCGTTATTTCAAAAAACCCACAGGACTACTATTTATACGAGCAGGCTCGCAAAATAATAAGGAAGCCCGCTCAATCAACGTACTCAGGTACGCCTCAATCGCGGGCTTTTTTCATGCCTTGATCTTCGCTCCTGTCATAGGCCTGTCATCTTGCCCACTTGGCCACAATATAGGGCGGCCTTCAAGCCGCCCCTCGAAAACGATACCGAAATTAACGGTTATTTTGTTGAACCTTCAACTCCAGCCACAAACCAATCCATGCTAAGCATCTCAGCATCGGTAAGCACCTGACCTTCGGCAACTTTTTCCGTTCCATCCTGAGCTATGATAGGTCCGGTAAATACATCCCATTCTTTGCTTGCCATGACCTCTTTTTTGTCCTGAACCTGTTCTACTATGGCAGCCGGAACCTTATCACTAATAGGCGCCAGATCCACTATATCTTCATCTATTCCTCCCCAGTATGATTCACTGGACCAGGTCCCATCTATAACCGCCTGAATGGTATCAACATAATAGGGACCCCAGTTCCATATGGGAGAAGTCAGGTTGCCTTCTGGGGCATAGGGATGCATATCGGTATTATATCCTACGCAATACTTGCCCGCTTCCTCAGCAGCAACTTGTGGCTCGGTGGTATCTTGATGCTGAGCTATTACATCACATCCCGCTTCTAATAAGCTCTGGGCTGCTTGTTTCTCTTTAGTAGGATCAAACCAGGTTAGAGTCCAGACTACTTTAACCTTGGCCTCAGGATTTACTGATTGAACACCCAGGGTAAAGGCATTGATGCCGCGTATCACCTCAGGAAT
>CAZXIR010000171.1:0-5334 GCA_964640845.1 uncultured Syntrophomonas sp. | reverse complement strand
TTTTGCTATACTGCAAATAATTAAGGGTGCATTTCACCCGATGCAGAGAGGAAGAAATCTATGTGGAATGGAGAAAAATCCATCATTTTAAGTAAGCTGTGCATTCTGCTGTTTATGGGTTTGCTGGTAGCTGTAGTAGTGACAGCGCCCTGGCTGACCCAATGGTTTGTGGAGTTTTCACAGGCCGGGCTTAAGGAAAAAGCAGCCTATTTTATGGCTACTATCTATGTGGGATCTATTCCTGCTGCTTATCTGCTCTTTAGTCTGTTGAAATTGCTGCGACAGATTGAGATAGGACAAGTATTTTCCCCCAAAAACGTGGAATTACTGAGGCGGATTTCCTGGAGTTGTTTTGTAGGGGCGGGTATAGCTCTGATTTCCCTGCTTTACTATTCTCCATGGTTCTTTTTGGCGGTGGCTGCTGCCTTTATGGGCTTGATCGTGCGGGTGGTGAAAAATGTAGTAGCCCAGGCAGTGGAGCTTAAAGACGAAGCTGATTATATAGTATAGGGAGAGGGGGAGCTTAAACCATGCCAATTGTAGTAAATTTGGATGTAATGATGGCCAAACGAAAAATATCCTCCGGCGAACTGGCTGACAAAATAGGCATCAGTCCAGCCAATCTCTCCATTCTCAAAACCGGCAAGGCTAAAGCTATTCGCTTTTCCACCATGGAGGCGATTTGTAAAGCGTTGAATTGTCAGCCCGGAGATATACTGGAATACCAATCGAACCAAGACTAAGGAGGATAGGTGAAATGAATGAGACTTCGATGAATAATAATGAGGCAGATATTATCTCGGGAACCTTGGTTTTGGGCGAATCTGAGGAAAACGTACCGGTAGTTCCCATACTTAACCAAGGAAAAGTACCTTTTGCAGCCGACCTTAGGGACAGTTATTTTGCCCTGTTTGCTTTTGTACTAGGCTTTCTTTTTGCCCGATGGGTATTGTTTGCCTGGCAGGGCTGGGGAGTGACCTTGTTCACCCTGCTATTCTGCGGCTCAGTAACCTTGTATATACTGAAAAAAGGGGTGCAGATCCAGAAGGCCGGTTGGTTCTGGCTGGCGGTGGTGATGCTGATAGGACTAAGCTTTAGTCTATGGAGCAACAACGGACTGGCACCCTGGCATGGCTTGTTGTTATTCTGCAGCGCCGTATACTGGATCCTATGTGCTACCGGACTGCTCGTTTTAGGTCAAACCAGCAATTTGCTTTTACTGGACAGCTATAATGCCTTGTTTGCTATTCCATTCAGTAATTTCGGCTGTCAGTATCAGGGTCTGGCCCTTCTGGGAACCAATAAGCTAGCGAGGGGAAGACAATTTTTCTCTGTAGCATTGGGTTTATTCTTAACTTTTATTGTGGCGGCTATGGTTTTACCCCTGCTGATGGAAGCGGACAGCGGCGGCTTTGCTAAACTCATTAACGGGATTTTAGATGGATTTCGGGGGATAGGCCAGGATTTTTGGGAAACATTCTGGCAGCTCATGCTAGCAGTTCCCATTGCAGCCTATATTTTCGGTTTGGTTGCCGGCAGTACTCATAAAAGGGGTACCGATTTGTTTAAAAAGGATAGTACCCTTAAGAAAATTTCAGGCTTGAGAATACTACCCCTAACAACGGTTTACATTTTGATGGGCTTGTTATCTATGCTTTATATTGTATTCATCGGCAGCCAGGTGCCCTATTTCTTCTCTGCCTTTGTGGGCCAACGGCCAGAAGGATGGCAGATTTATTCCGAATACGCCCGCAGCGGATTCTTTGAGCTGTGCCGTATCGCAGTCATTAACCTGCTGGTATTGACAGCAGCCAATATCATGAATCAACAACCTAGGAATTCTGTATTCTTGAAGATACTCAACGCATTGCTGGCCATTCTCACCCTGCTGCTTATTGCCACTGCCTTTAGCAAAATGTCCCTGTACATTGGAGCATACGGTTTATCCATGCGCCGGTTGCTGCCCTGTGTTTTTATGATCTTTATGGCGATTATATGCGGAGGAGCTATAGGGCTGCAAAAATGGTCATTCTCCATAACTCGCCTGGCAGTTGGGGTAGGAGTGGTTATGTTCTGTATGCTGTGTATAATAAATCCTGACAGCTTGGTAGCCAGATACAATGCCCAGCGTTACCTATCTGGAACGCTGGAGAATTTTGATGTGGAGATATTGTATCGGTCCGGGCCGGCTGGTGTTGATTCGGCCTTGATGGTGTATGAAAAAGGCAATGATTCGGAACTGCAGTTTAAGCTGAAGGAATATCTCCTGACCCAGCAGCAGCGAGCTGATGAAGTGGCCGGGCAGTCCGGCGACAGTTGGGAAAGGGCTCATGCGCGGCAGAAAATTAGCGAATGCTTTGATTAACCCAGCGGAAGTTTACGTATTCAGGTTCGGAACAGTGTATACGAAGTATTCTGGTGGGTCTCTTGTTTGGCCAAGAGAAAAAGGTGAATACATCGCTTATGGTCGGCATGCCAGGGTACGGTTTAAGAGTCAATGGAAATCCGGCCCGTAGAAGATAATTCTTCCTAAAAGCTTAGATATATATTTCGAAATCCTGTGAAAGCTGGTATAGTAACTAAAATTGGAGACTATATCCGGACTAATTATATTGACTACATTTTTACCAAGTGGCTGCGTTCAGGTAGCATGTGGAAAGCTTTTTCAAAGATGCTCAATTACTTAACTTATAGGCTTTTTATACTTGGAGCAGCAAAAAGAGAACCTCAAGCTGCTGATCATACATTGTATGGATGGAGATGAGAAGAATGAACAAGTAAATAGTGGCAATTATGAATCAACCAAGATACTTGATTATTGTTTTGTGTATCCATAAGAAAGGCTGAGGTATAAAAATGGATAAAATTCGTATTAAACTTTATGATCTGTTGATGTGCATTTCTAATGCTCAAGATCTTGTATCAACAAAACTTTCAAATCATCATCAGCAGGTTGCATACCTGGCATTCCGTTTATCGGAGCACATCAACTTGCCGATTGAACAACAGTATGATATCAATCTTGCAGCGTTAATTCATGATATAGGTGCGCTTTCCAGCCAAGAAATGCTTGAGCTTGTAGAAACGGAGCCTATAACTGTAAACAACCATGCCTTTAGGGGAGCCAAGTTATTAGAAGGGTTTAAACCTTTACATAACTCCGCCGGCATTATTAAGTTCCACCATCTCCCTTGGAATGAGGGAAGAGGAAGTACCTGTATGGGTGAAGACGTTGTCTTTGCCAGCCATGTCATTCACTTAGCCGACCGTACTTGTGCATTGGTACGCCCTGACCGCAACATTATTTCACAGATCCCTGATATTATGTCTACCATCCGCAAACAAGCAAATACTGTGTTTCATCCAGACTTGGTGGATGCATTGTTTGAGTTAAGCAAAAAGGAATATATATGGTTAGATCTTATTTCACAACACTCGGCAGCAATAATTTCAAACACCGGACTTTTCAATATACATACTTTAGAAATCGATGATATTGTTGACCTTGCACTGGTATTCTCACAGATTATAGACTTCAGAAACCGTTTCACCGCCCGCCATTCTGCCGGCGTAGCTAAAACAGCCGAGAGACTTGCTCAATTGAGTGGATTTTCGCCTTATGAGTGTAAAATGATGCTTATCGCCGGGTATCTGCACGATTTAGGCAAAATTGCCATTAGCCATGATATTTTGGAAAAGCCATCCAAGCTTAATGAGGATGAATTTAATGAAATACGTACACACAGCTATTATACTTATCATCTGCTGGAGCCGTTAGTACAGTTAAAAACAATCAACACTTGGGCATCTTTTCATCATGAAAAACTCAACGGTACAGGTTATCCTTTCCATATGGCAGGGGAGATTTTATCATTAGGCTCGCGTATTATGGCGGTTGCTGATGTATTTACAGCCGTAACAGAAGATCGCCCTTACCGTCAGGGCATGAATCTTGATAAAACTAGAGATGTGTTAAGAGACATGGTCGGAAGCAACGAACTTGATGGGAAAATTGTAAATCTACTGATTGAACACTTCCATGAAATCAATACTATCCGCGAAAATTCTCAGATTGAAGCGGCCGAAAAGTATAAGAATTTTATGCTTATTCCTGGGACCAACTGTGCACATGAACTATAGCCCCTATCTTTCTTGTGCATTGTTTTTAAAGTGAAGTTTCATCAGGCTCAAACAGAATCACGTTTATTCGCCACTTAGCGAGTTTGAAGCGTCCGAGGGAGTAAACGTCAAAGAAGGGTTATCCCCGAATGACTGAGCATATGGTATGCTAATAATTGTCAATAAGAATGGGAGAATACTTCTTTCAAACCTTCCATGATATTCGGCGCGCTGTCCCTAGCCACGCTTTACTATGTAAATATCAATTCGCAGATGTATTATTCCGACGCGGCGCACCTTACGCCTTTATGGGTTCTGGCCAAAGGGGTCTATGAGTGTGCGGGTATAATATTTCTGTTAAATTTGGGAAGGCTGTATCTTAACCGGAAAAGCAGGGTGCTCGGGTATCTGAACCGGCAGTCTTTCAAGATATATGTCTTTCACTTTTTGCCCGTCAATTTTTTTACCTGGCTTTTCATAGACTTCGAGGTGCATATATTCGTAAAATTCCTGTTGGTGGTGGTCCTGTCCTATTGACGGTTTTCTTTATATGCGAACTGTGGCAATGGGTGAAATCTAAAGATCATAGTCTCACAGTACCCCAATCCCCATGACACGAGAGAAATGGAGGGGATAGAATGAGTGTTTTGGTGCTTTTGTTTAATATAATTTGAGCTATAGTATGAGGATGTTTTATGTTATTTCAAAAAGCGATTATTTATTTTTAAAAACAAGGATATTAAATCGAAATGTAGAAGTATTTTCTAAGGGGGAATCCGGATTAGAGCCTGGTTAATTGGACCAAAGAGAGAGGTGTTAGGAATTTATGAATAATCTTGATCAAATCACTAAATTGGAAGAACCAGAAACTCTAGAACTGCAAACTCCAAAGACGATAATCACCGACCCGTGGTGTTCAAACCGATTTGAACCCGGCTGTAAGAGCCACCTATATTGTAAAATGGAGGACGGCCTTTGCCCAATTTATAATACGGATTAGGTTAAAAATTAGAATTAACTAATAAACCAGAGACTTGAAACAGGTATTTCAAAAATTCAAAATCTTCTGCAAGCTGACCTGGAACCGCACCAAACTTTCTTGCTCATCTTATTAGCTTACACACCAACCAAGTTAGCATTACTTTATAACGAAAGCGCTAATACACCGTTTCAAAAACGCATTGGTTCTAATTCGGATTCGCTGCAATATTTGGC
>CAZXIR010000170.1:0-5355 GCA_964640845.1 uncultured Syntrophomonas sp. | reverse complement strand
ATCTGGCGACGAATATTTATGCATCCAAACCCGCGAAATATAACTTTTCGCAGGGAAATCAATTATGGAAAGAAGAAGATTTCTCGGTCAGGTAGGAGAGCGGTTGTATTAATATGTAGCTGGTGCTTATGTTATAATGATCTAATAATAATCAAACGAGGAGGAAGCTCGATGGAAGAACTATCTAAACAAGTTAGGGATGACTTGATCCGGACATTAGTGTGGGCTGTAATTGCTTTAGGAGTAGCAGGAACTGTATATTATCTGGTATGGTGAAAAAACCATACCAGATAATATAAATCGATAGCTTGTTTGAATTGTCCGAATGAGAAGTAATTCTCCGCTATTTTAAGCGGGGGATTGTTTTGATTATAGAATAAAAAGAGGGGGAAATAATCCCCCTTTTATTCATGATCATGGTCGTGAGAACAAGTTTCGTTGGTAGCTTGTAAAGTATTATTCAAATAAGCGTTTAAAATCTGATCCATGGTACCGGTTAAGCCAGTAATGGTTTGAATATTGTTTTCCGTAAAAAGGTCACGAGCTCGTTGTCCCATACCTCCGGCAATAACCACATTAACTCCATGCTGATGCAAAAATGGAGGTAATACACCGGGAGCATGTCCGGGATTCTGTAAAATGGTTTTACTAATAACTTTTTTATCCTCAATATCATAAATTTCGAAGTTATCACAGTGCCCGAAATGTTGAGCAGCTTCATTACCAGTCTTAGCTATGGCTAATCTCATACTTTTCATCTCCCTATTTTCATTTTAGTTAAAAAAAATTTATTGAATTTACCTTTACGCCTCCCTGCCATACTTATTGTTTCAAGGTTTAATAGTTTTTACTCCAAGTTTATATTATAAAAATAATGGGCATATGTCAATAAAAGTGGTTTTATATTTATCTTTATGGGACCCTTCTAAAAGGATATTATATATTTTGTGGTTATTATAGCGTAGGGATAGAAATAATAAGTCAGGGGGTATAACTGTGAACGAGTTTGACATGATATTCATAAATATGTTATTTTTCGCATATGAAAGATGATTTATGTTATGCTGAACATATTATAATCGACAGGTTAATAATTAGTTGAACATTGTTACCTATTGGCGTATAAGCAACGATACCTGGAACCATAAAACCATTCTTTAAAATTGTTTAGGAGGGATTAATATGTCAAGTATCAAAGATATTACCAGTAATAATTTTAATGAGGAAGTACTTGAATCAGAACTGCCAGTATTGATTGATTTCTGGGCACCTTGGTGTGGACCCTGTCGTATGGTAGGCCCGGTGGTTGAGAATTTGGCCGATGAAAACCAGGGAAAAATAAACGTAGGCAAGATAAATGTTGATGAAAACCAAACTTTAGCAATGCAATATGGTGTTAGGTCAATACCCACCATTTCCTTCTTTAAGGATGGCACGGAAGTCAAAAGGGTTGTAGGAGCTCAGGGCAAAGCACAGTTGCAAAAGGTAATCGACGAAGTTATAGGTTAAAAATTACCAATTAACAATCGGGAGGAGTTATCCTCCTGATTTTTATTTCTCATCATCCTCTTCGGAATGGGTACAGTAGTTAATATTGTCTTCCTGTATCAGAAATTCGCAACCCTGACAGTCGTTTCCCATGACTGGCATTTCATTCAGTGAGCAAAATATAAAATTCCCCATGGTAATTTCTCGTTTCATATGTGGCACCTCCATTCTTTGCTTTATTAATAAGAGTTTAGTCTAGTCAGAATTCACCTGAACGACCAAGCAATTTAAAAATTATGAAGCTATAGTGTTGTAGCTTTTGCTCTTGGTATATGTTTCATTATTTTTGGAATCATCTAATACCCTAAGCTTAATCCTCTGATGTGCCTTTTTTCTCCAGCAGCTTTGTAATTGTTTTTTCGTATCCCACCCTACTCGGATTATAAAACACCATTTCACCAAGATCTGCCGGGAGATAATTCTGAACTACGTATCCTCCGTAATCATGAGGGTACTTATAGCCCTCGCCCTTCCCCATCAACTGTCTAGATCTGGGATGAGAAGAGTCCGCTATATGTAATGGAACCGCAATGTTCTTAGATTCCCTAGCCGCAGCGTAAGCACTTTCTATAGCCAGCAGAGTACGGTTGCTTTTAGGGGCGGCAGCCAAGTATATGGATGCTTGGGCCAAAGGTATTCTAGCTTCTGGCATACCCAGCAGTTGAACCGCCTGGGCAGCTGTATTGGCTAGGGTCAGAGCATAGGGGTCGGCCAAGCCAATATCTTCAGCAGCATGGATTACTAGGCGTCGAGCTATAAACATGGGGTCTTCACCCCCTTCTAGCATAACTGCCAGCCAAAATACGGCTGCGTCAGGATTAGAACCTCGGATGCTTTTGATAAAGGCTGAGATGCTGTCATAATGACCATCACCCTTACGATCATACCTTATCATGGGTCGAGATAGAATTTTTTGCAGCAATGGAATATCAATAACTAAATTTGCATCCTCAGTTAAGTACGAATTAACAGCTGTTTCCAGGATGTTCAGGGCCATACGCGCATCCCCTTTACAGGCTGAAGCAATAGCGTCTACGGTTTCTTTATCAACGGTGACATTAAGGCTGCCTAATCCCCGGTCGTTATCTTTAAGGGCTCTGTTAATAATGGTAACCAGGTGGTTATCCTGAAGCGCTTCCAAAAAATACAGCTTTATACGTGATAATAATGCATTATTCAGTTCGAACAAGGGATTTTCGGTAGTAGCACCTATTAACAGAAAAGTACCATCTTCAACAAAAGGCAGCAAGACATCCTGCTGACTCTTGTTGAAGCGGTGAATTTCATCTACAAACAATATGGTTTTCTGCTGATAATACTTGAGCCTTTGTGATGCATCTGCAGCAATTTTGCGGATATCGTTAACCCCAGAAGTAACAGCCAGTATAGATTCAAAATGGGCCTGGGTGATTTTAGCGATAATTCCAGCAATACTGGTTTTGCCAGTTCCCGGTGGCCCATAAAAAATCAACGAGTGCAGCTGGTCTTTATCAATTAATTTCCGTAAACTAGAACCTGATCCTACTACATGCTCCTGCCCAACTATCTCATCCAGATTGCGGGGGCGCATCCTAAAGGCCAGAGGAGCATTGAGTTCCTTTTTTCCCAGATCAAACAAATCCATATTTCTGCCTCCGTCCATTAATAGCAATAATTGCTGCCGTTATTATAAAACAAAGAAACCCTACCCCACAACCCCTGTCACCCCCCTGGAAAGAAAGGATGAGAAATGTTACAATGACCGATAAAAGGAGGGTCTACAGTGAAAATAGCAGTATTGATGAGCGGGGGAGTAGACAGTTCCATAGCGGCCCTGCTACTTAAAGAGGAAGGTTATGATATAGCTGGCTTAACTATGATTAACTGGGATCCAGCGGCAGTGGAACAGGCAGCGGCAGCTGCACATTATCTGGGAATAAGTCATCAGGTGGTAGATTTAAGCAAGATATTCTATGAAAAAGTCATAAACAATTTTTGCCGCAGCTATGAACAAGGTCTTACTCCTAACCCCTGCGCCCAGTGCAATAAGCATATTAAATTTGGTGCTTTGCTGGATTACGCGCTGCAAAGCGGTTTTGATAAGGTGGCTACTGGTCATTATGCCCAGGTAGAGTTGGATAGTAATAGGGACCGGTATCTCTTGAAAAAGGGTATAGATAAAGCCAAAGACCAGAGCTATTTTTTATATGGGTTAAAACAGCAGCAGCTGGCTGCTAGTCTATTTCCCCTGGGAAGGTTGAAAAAGACTGAGGTGGTACAAATGGCCCGGAAAATTGGAATCAAAGGGGTAGTGAATCCGGAAAGCCAGGAAATATGTTTTATTAAAGATGATTATCGTGAATTCTTGCAGGATAAGGTAGATTACCTTCCGGGTAAGGTGGTTGATATAAACGGCAATATTTTGGGTAATCATCGGGGACTTCCTTTTTATACTATCGGCCAGCGCCGGGGTTTGGGTATAAGTGCGGGACAACCAATCTATGTCATTGCTATAGATGGTCATAATAACCGCTTAATAGTGGGGGATGAGAAGGATTTGTATCATGATTGTTTGCTAACCGAAGACAATAATTTTATTTACCAGGATCAGATTGCTTTTCCTATTCAGGTGGAGGCTAAGATCCGGTATGCCAGTCAACCTGCTTCAGCTCAGCTGGAAAAGGTAGGAGATGATCGGATGCAGCTTACCTTTTCCAGTCCACAAAGAGCCATTACCGGTGGTCAGGCAGCAGTCTATTATTTAGATGACTATGTATTGGGTGGAGGAATAATCGTTTAAGCTGTTTAAATACTAATTAGAAAATAACTTCATGGGATGAAGGCTTAAGGTTAGCGCTGGGGGTAAAGGCGGTGCTTGAGGCCTAGGCCATGGGGGTTAAGTTGAATTAATAAATTTGGCCTATGCGTTGCAAAACGCATTTTTTTTTATTTCCAGGGGAACAATATTCCTAGTATGGAAGGAGTAAATCAAATGAAGCTGCGTCATATGAAGCAGATGCCGGTCTTTCTGGATAATGGAGCGGAGGTAGTTGGTACCGTTCAAAAGGCGGTAATTGGTGACGACTTTAGGCTCAGTTATGTGGTGATTGAGAGGGTGGGAGAACCTCCGGGCATGATATTGAGTAAGGATTTGCGTTTAGGGGAAGAAAGTCTGCTGATTGGAGATATTAATTGTATTAAGTCTTATCTGCATGGGGAAGAATTATCGATATATGAAGAAAAGCTGGGAGATATAGTGTTTGATGATAAGGGGCGTGAATTGGGAAAAGTAAGTGATTTTATACTTTCGGCCCGTGACCAGAAGGTACTGGGCATTGAGGTATTTTCAGGTGCTATTGGAGACTTGCTGCACGGCCGACAAGAGATAAATCTGGAGCAAGTATGTTGGAAAAGTACTGAAAGTGCCGTGGTAAATGATGAAGGGAGAGAAAACACTTGGTAAATAAGTGTCCAGTTTGCGGTGGACTGCAGGTAGGCAAAGTTGGTAGTGATCAGTATTACTGCTGGAACTGCTATTTGGAATTTAATTATCAGCGAGGCAGATTAAACCTATATGAAGTAGCTGAAGATGGGTCATTACTGGCGGTAGAGGAATCATCACAGATATTGTAAAACTTGGAGGTGATATCGTTGAGGGATATGGTAAGTGCAGTATTATTAGGAGCAGTAATAGGGGCTGCAGCAACAATGTTTTATATGGAAAATGAAAATGAATTTAGCAGGCTTGGCCGACATCTTAGAGCCAGCACCAGCAATGCCGTTAACTTCTTAAACAGTATGGGCCAGGAAATTGATGATTCTATAAGG
>CAZXIR010000169.1:0-5371 GCA_964640845.1 uncultured Syntrophomonas sp. | reverse complement strand
GATCCAGGATACTATCGGAATTCATGCGACGAACTGCCGCCAGTGAACTTTCCGGGCGCTCATCCGGCAGCATAATCACCTGGTAACGAACCGTACTCTCACCCAGGGTAAAAGCAGGCTTGGGAACCTGTAGTTTAATAATACTGCTATCGTCAGTAAGAGGAGTTACCACAGTCATATCATCAGGAACATGAATGGCGGTTTTTTGTCCGCTCTTTAAATTAATCAAATAATTGGGGAAACCGGTATAGCCCTGATTGATTAGGGCCAAACTCTCACCGGTGCTTTCATCTGCCAAGAGTCCATCCTTGCCTATGATCTCGGTATTAACCGCTACGATAAGGGAGTCCAGTTCTACTCCTTCATAAGTTTTATGGGTCAGACTGGCAGTGAATTTGCGGAATTCCCCTTCATAGGGTTTATCTTCAGCTCCAGCTTCGTACATGTTCCAGCGTACCAACCAATAACCGCTGACTGAATTGGAAAGAGCCTCTCCAGCCCCGTCAATGGTTCCCACCGGGGGTATATCGCCCAAAGATAGTTTAAAACCTTCTCCGGCAGCTGATCCCCAGGATCCGCCGATGATTTCAAATTCAGTCAAGAGGCCGGCTTGATTGGTGTTAATCTCCAGTTTACCGGAGTCAATAGTTAGATTACGAGCCCAACCCTGGCCCTCATTGACCGCAGTAACCCCTAGCTTGAACGGTACCCCGGACAGTATTTTATGGGGTACATAATAATTTAGAGTAACCTGAGGTTGGGGATAGATGGTTATTTCCACTCCTTCGGTGCCGGTCTCCACAAATTTGCCGTTTACGTAATAGGAAATAATAGCCTTGGCATAATATTTTTGGCCCAGCTCCGGATCATCTCCGCCCAGTCCGTTCATGGGTATGATCTGCCACTGACCTACCAGGGAACTGGCTGCAGACAGGGATGCGGTACCGTCCAGGGCAGTTATCCCGGTTACTCCCTCGGGTTTAAGAACATACTGGGAAGTAGGTACCACCGCTCCCTCTTCATCAGTGAGAACCACCTGTACGTTAACATTTTGCAGTGCATAAGATGGATAACCATTGGAGATTCTCAGGGTAGCATCAAATGCCTGCCTTTCCACGGTAGCAGTTTGATTCAAGGTCAGCTTGACGATTTCATAAACGCTGGCCCCTTCTCCTTCTTCTTCACCTTCTGGTGGAACGGGGGGAGGCAGAAGATAATCCAATTCGGTCATCTGTCCTTCAGGCATTTTAAATTCTTCCGTCTTGGTGGGACTGCCGTCCACCGGCTTGATGACTACACTAACCGGGGTATCGCTGGGATTATATAGGGGCAACTTGGCTTCTATTCCTTTGGCCGGGTTTTCCGGCAAGCCGGTATCCGGGTCGAAGCTGACATAATTGGCTTTCAACTGAATAAAATTAGGCATCTTATTATATGGCAATATATATTGCCCTTTTTGCACTTCCAATTGCAGGCGCACGCTGCCGTGGGCAGGAATCTCCCCAATATAGCCGCCGCCCACAATGCTGATACCGGTATCAGCTGGATTCTGCCTCACAATCTGAGCTGTCACATCAGTCAGAGAAATAAGTCCGGTATTGATAACCTGGGCTTCTACGATCATAGTAGATTGTACATCCTTGGGAATGTTGATCCAGGGCGGAACAAAACCGAAGCTGGGGGTGGGGATATTTACCCCAAATTCCAGATTCAATTTTATTTCATATTCATCCTGAATGGTGGTGGGTACCACCGTCCATTCTATCTGTACCGGCAGGCTCTCCATGACCACTTCCACCGGAGCCAGACTATTGCCGGGCATGATACTGCAACTACCCGTCAGTTTCTTGCGGGCGCTGGCGGTAATGGAATAGTCATATTCTCCCAAGGGCTTATCGTTTAAGGTTAATATTCCCTCACTGTTGGTACGGCCCCCAAAGGTCTGGTAATAGGTTTGTACCTGACCGTTTTCAGAGAAGGTATACGGATCTTTACCGATCAGATTCACTTCAGCATTGGCTACCCGACTGCCGGTATCATCAGATACGATAAAGGACAAGCTGCCCAGATTGGAAGTTGAAACTTCGGCGGCAACAGTTACTACCGCAGAATATGATCCATTGGTAACCACGATTTTATCCTGATACTGACCAAGCCCAATGGCTTCACCGGGAGCGAATATTACGTCAAAAGTGGTGCTCTCCTGGGGCAATAGATTAATTTTTCCTAGATTTGACGCTGATATCCAGGGAACGTTGACCGGCTGCTCCAGCCGAATTCCGTTTAATTCGCCCAGTCCTTTGTTAGTAATCTTGATGGTCCTGCTGAGTTCCGTCCCTGGATTCAGGCCCACCTTGACCCCTTTGGGATCAGTAATGGGTATAGGGGTAGCCGGACGCAGATTTAATTTGATATTACTGCTGGCTTTGGTTCCATCCTCGGCACTTACTTCCAATTTGTAACTGGCGGTGTCGGAAGCGGCCAAAGGTGCAGTAAAGTTCACCACTACAGTGGCTGAACTATTGGGCAAGAGGGTTCTGCTGAAATTACTGGTGTCCATGGTGGCAATTATGTTATTGTCCCCTACTTTGGTAAGTACGGCGGTTAATCCAGTCAAGGCATTATCTCCGGCCAGAGCTGCATTTTTAAACTTAATAGCCTTGGAGAAGGATGAATTCTTAACCGCAGTTATCTCTATAGACGATGGATCAGCTACCATGCCTTTAACCTCAAAGGAGGTGGAAGCAGCATTGCCTAAGAGCCTTTGGAAAGCAAACACATCAATTTCCCAGGATCCTGCCTCACCGTAACGGGGGTAGAAGGAATAGCTGAAATTACCGTATTGATCGGTTTCCAGGAAGCGGATATGCTCACCCTGGTATTGCAGCAGGATTTCATTGCCCCGTTCATCTCTTCCCAATCTGGGTTCACTCAGCCGGGGTAAGAGTTTAAGATCCAAAACTACGGTTTCACCTGCCATGGGATTGCCGTCACTAAAAGTGAAATTACCGCTGATCCGCACCTCTTCACCTATCTGATAGGCACTGCGGTCAGTAGACACTGTAGCAATGGTATTTTGTATAACTCGTATATTGACGGTTTCACTCAGTAAGCTGCCTCCCTCTTGGCCGCCTTCAATGGTCAGGGTATAGACTCCACTGGCCAGGACCGCGATGGGAATGTTGGCGGAAAATAGCCCGCTGATGGCTGAATAGCCTAGCTCTCCTTCCCGTTTGATTTCCGAGCCCAGTTTGAGGGTATAACGGGCAGTAACAGCATGGTCCGGTCCCAGCAATGTTCCCGGTGCACTAGATTGGTAGAATTTGGCCTCTACCGGAATCCAATCATCATTGGAAGAATACAGAACCGCCAGCATGTCATCGTCAGCCATTTCCTGATTGGGTTTGACCTCCATCATCAATTGATGGTTGATGGTAATGGGATCGGTTATCCAGGTTCGGTTTCTGGGGCGCTCGGTCAACACCGGCTGTTGTTTAATGGCATTGTAATTGTCAGCCACGATTTTGTATTCATATATTCCAGCTGCAGTTGGGGTATAGGTCAAGGGTACAAAAGATGTACTGTAGCCTTTAAGACCCTGCAGGGTGTATCCAGCTACCTGTTTCCAATCCTTATTACCGTCCGCTTCAGGACGATCAGCGATATACGGTCTGCTGTACAAACCAACCGTGAAGGGGGTAAATATAGTGGCCAGACTTTCATTGCCCACTGCAGGAATGAAGGTCATGGGGGTCTTGTAATTACCTGAGGTCGGTACCTGAACGCTGGTAATGTTCAGGTCCGGGTAGATAATATTAAAGGCCGGCAGTTGCCTGGATAATTGAACGGCACTTGCCAGCACCGCCTGTTCTTTATCAACGGAGACCAGCACCGTAAATGGCTTTTTGCTTCCATCGGCTTCAGCAATGGGATCCACCACCGTCCAGCGTCCAGTAATAGTCTTGGTTTCACCGGCTGCCAGCCCTTCAATGCTAACATGGCGGAAGGAATTTCCTCCTACTGAAAGATCAACTTTGAAGGGATTGTTGATACTGAAAGCGGAGGCATTGCTTACCTTAATAATGAAGGTTAAAGCTGTACCCTGGGCAAAACTGGTTTCTTGGGGTTCCCAGCTAATGCTATCTACTACTATACTGGGATATTCCACTTGAAAATCGCCGGTTTGAACTTCCAGCTGATTATTGTTCTTATCCAATTCCAGATGAACCGGATCAATAAGATCAGCACTGACCGAGATAGTATGAATTCCAGGAGCAGGTTTTACCGGGAAACTAACCGTGGTGGAAGACGATTTATTGAGGGTATTTATTTGCTTTTGGGCGATAAATACACCGTCCATGCTCAAGGATACGAAAAAGGGCTCATTAACATCCCGAGTGCTGCTTATGTTTTCAACTTTAACGGTATACTGGAAGTTTTCCTCACTGTTGAAATCAGTCCGGCCCTTATCCTGGTCAGTCCAGGTTATTTCAGTAGTTTTGATATCCACGAAATTCACCTGGGTGGAAGATAAACTCTGGGTAAGGCTGTTATTGCCTTTGTCGGTTTCTCTCAAGGCATCCAGAATATCGTTGGCTTTGGCTGAAACCACATGTTCACCAGCGGTAGCCACCCAGGTATATACCACTTCGCTACTACCGCCCACTGGTATTATAGTTTGGTCAGCCACTTTTGCGTATCCCATGTAAGTATTGTCAATGTAGAAACCTACCAGAAATCCCATGTTACTGGGACCTTTGCCTTTATTGCCAACGGTGGCGCGAATGGTGACCACATCGTTTTCTTTGGGATCAGTGGGAGTCCAGGCCAGTGATTCGATAAATAAATCCGGCCGATTGTCAATAATTTTAATGTTCTGGAAAGTTTCGGTTTTGGTTCCCAGGTTGTCGGTAACGCTTAATACCACTTTATAGCTGCCGGGATTGGTATAGCCGTAGGTGACAGTTTTACCGGCCAGGGTCTTGCCATCACCGAAATGCCATTTATACTCGCTGATATAACCGGGAGAAGCATCGAGCGAACCCTCGGCGGAAAAGGTCATGATGGCCCCGGTGGGAGCCTCGGCCCCTTCCGTAATGGCAGTTGCTCCATTTTTGATGGCCATAAGAGCGGTTGGCTCCTGGTTGAGGATAAATTCCTGGATCTGTAACTTGGCTCTCTCTCCTGCCAGTTCAGTAGTGTCAGATGAAGTAAGAACGCTAGCCTTAATCTGTACCGGGGAGCCCGCTGTCATACCGGCCGGATTCCAGTTGATTTTGGCATCAGCGGAGGTGTTGCCCACAATGCCGGCTATATTAACACTGCCGATACTATTCCAGCTAACTCCGTTATCAGTAGAAAAAGTGAAGCT
>CAZXIR010000168.1:0-5416 GCA_964640845.1 uncultured Syntrophomonas sp. | reverse complement strand
ATTTATTATTATTTATGCAGATATATTGACGTAAGTTAATAGTTTTGATACCATCAAAGGCAAATATATATATTGGAGGTATAAATACACCTGTGTGTGCTTCAATGAGGATTCGTAAATAAGGTGCACTAAAAAAAGGTAGTTAGATTACTATCTTGTGTTTAGTGCGCCTTTTTTAATCCGAATCGAATTGAAAGAGGTGTATTTTTTATGTCCAAAAATAGAAACAAAGGGCAAAAACAGCCTATTTGGGTTTCTCAAAATTATTTGACCAGCTATAAAACAATCAAAAGATTGCTTCATAAAACAAGCATAGCCGCAAGGGACCATGTAATTGAAATTGGTCCAGGAAAGGGCCATATAACAGGACAGCTCCTTCAAAGTTGCCATAAAGTGACCGCAGTTGAACTCGATGAAAAGCTATATGGAAATCTTCTTGAAAAATTCAGAGCTGTCGAAAACCTGAATCTTTACCATCAGGACTTCATGCACTGGCAGCTTCCCGTTGCTGAGAGTTATAAGGTTTTTGCAAACATTCCCTTTTGCCATACAACAGATATTCTACGCAAGTTGACGGAAAGTAAAAACCAACCGTCCGAAGCGTGGCTGACTATGGAAAAAGGAGCAGCCAAACGCTTCATGGGAAAGCCTCATGAAACTAGGCGCTCGCTTATGATAAAGCCGGTGTTTGATTTGAAAATCATCTATTATTTTGAGCGGGAGGATTTTCATCCAAAACCAGGCGTAGATGTGGTGCTGTTACACCTGAAGAAAAAGTCGCAACCAGATGTACTTCCAGCCCAATGGCGCGATTATGAGAATTTCGTTTCTAGGGCATTACAAAACCATGGTGCTGAGTTGCGAAGTATGTTTACTAATAAACAGTTATCGCGGGCATTTCAAGAAGCAGGGATTTCTAATTTTTCGTCCGGCGAAGTACTTTATGTGCAATGGCTCTGCCTTTTCCGATGTTATTTAAAGCATGTGCTCCATAGAATTTCTGTCTAATACAATTGACATCTAGAAATTGGCCGTATTAAAATATTATCATAAATCGATATCGAAAACTGATAATTAATCTGAATTGGTGGGAGCGCCGTGTGAGTAGTTGGAGGAGTTATCTGAAAATGGATATAAACTGAGTCCAGGGACATTGTATCCAATGCTTCATCACATGGAAAAAGAGGGGTTGCTTGAGCACTATGAAGAAAATGTTGGAGGTTTTAATTGCAGAAACGGGCAAAAAGGAGCTTAACAAGGCAAAAAAATATGTTTTGGAACTGGCCAACGAAATAGGAATAGAGGAATTTTAACATGTTCGAGCTCATCGATGTAAAGTACCAAGAAGTAGTTGATATTCCCCATCTATATATAACCAAAGGGCAAACTGTCTTACTGGGTGCAAGCGGCAGCGGCAAGACTACTGTTTTGAAATTGCTGAACAAAATGATCTCTCCTACCCAAGGTCGGATATTATTTTGTGGTAACGACTTAAAACAACTCCCCTCTGTAGATCATAGAAGAAATGTTATCATGTTGTCTCAAAATCCTATCATGTTTGAGGGCAATATCAGAGACAACTTAACCATTGCTTTCAAATTTCAGGAAAAAGTAACACCTGGTGATGAAGAATTATATAAAATTCTTGGTAAAGTCCAATTAGAAAAGGGACTTGACACACCTGTCAACCTATTGTCGGGAGGGGAAAAGCAAAGGCTTGCATTAGGCCGGATATTTCTTCTTGACCCATCAGTTTATCTTCTGGATGAACCTTCTTCATCTTTAGACCAGGATACTGAAGATATGATAATCAAAATGGTTTCACAACACATAAAAAAAGCCAATAAATCAGCAGTAATGATTACCCATTCCAAGTCCGTAGCAGAAAAATATGGAGACGAGATCATAGAAATGGCACAAGGCAAGATCTTATATAGGAGATTGAGAGATGAATGGAATAAATGATTTATCCCTTTGGCAGGTTATGTTGGCCTATGTTTTTGTGCTGGTAGTGCTGGCAATTACTAGCATAAGGGGGATTGGCCGGGAGAAAGAGATATTGATATCCTCGGTACGGATGACCATTCAATTGGTACTAACTGGCTATGTGCTGGTTTATGTATTTGCTAATCCCAGCCCTTTGCTCACTGCCTTAATAATAGTGCTAATGGAGTGTTTTGCCATCTATACGGTATTTAACAGATTTAAAGGCAGGTTGTCAAAGAAACTTAAGATAACTATTGCTCTTTCCATGTTAGTCGGCACT
Organism: uncultured Syntrophomonas sp.; assembly: GCA_964640845.1. Classification (GTDB taxonomy): domain Bacteria; phylum Bacillota; class Syntrophomonadia; order Syntrophomonadales; family Syntrophomonadaceae; genus JAAYJK01. The sequence continues at coordinate 3,150 of CAZXIR010000168.1, read as the reverse complement.
TTAGCCTGTTTGTTATACTTTTTGTTTATTGTGGTAAGGATCGATCCCTGGTATGATCCGCAATATTTCATCCCTATCGCGGGAATGATGGTTGGCAACTCCATGACAGGAATTGCGTTAGGGGTTAAGTCATTAATCGAAGGCATGTCAATACAGAGGAGTCTGGTTGAAGAAGCCCTTATTCTTGGAGCAACACCTCAAGTCGCAATGACATCCATTGTAAACAACACATTTGAAGCAGCGATAATGCCAACGATCAATTCAATGTTGGGTATGGGCATTATCTTTCTGCCAGGTATGATGACAGGACAGATTTTGTCTGGTACTTCACCCGCGACAGCGGTGAATTATCAGATTGCAATCATGCTAGGTATAATGGGGTCGGTTGCTATTACTGTTATTTTAATGCTTCAACTTGGATATCGCAGTTTTTTCAATGAGGAAGACCAACTTGTATGAAGAATGGTTCAAAACCAGGGATAAATTACTAGATACAGAATTAGCGGCTATATCATAAATTGATATCGGAGAGTGATAATAATGATTAAAAGAATGCTTTCAGGCTTTGTTCGTCTTCATATCCTGCATCATGCTTCCTTGGAATCTATTTATGGAGTAGAGATTATTGAGGAGTTAAAAAGACATGGTTACAGGGTAGGGCCGGGCACCGTATACCCGGTTTTGCACCAGATGGAAGAGGACGGCTTTTTAATAGCGGAAAAAGTTAATGTAGAAGGCAGAATTCGCATTTATTATCAAATCACTGAAAAGGGCCGTCAGGTCCTGAGCGAAAGCAAGAAGTGGCTGCGCGAATTGGTCGAAGAAGTCCTGCAAGAGGATAGATAGTGCTCAATTATGCTTACAACACCCTTATTCCCCTTATTCTCTTTGATTGGCACTAGACTGGATTATTGGATATAGAGACTTGATTACATTGACCCTCTTTTTCACCCGTGGCAGGTTATAAAAATTGTTGACGTTGGGAAACAAATTAAAGCAGAGCTGAAATAAAAAGGGACCTTTATCATGCTATTGGAAATTGTAACACAAACTCATTTTAAAGCCCATAGAAGGAATACCATTGATGAAGGCGAATATGTAAAAGTTAGGAAGAAAAAAACATCTGAATATTATTCCATCGATAAATCAATAAATTAAGGCATAAATAAGTTTGCAGGTTGTATTAGCAAGTTTCCCACATGAATTAAAAAAGAGGTTATGCAATTATGTTAGCAATCCACCGCCATTATTTATCTTATGCCCATAAAAGAAAAAGTGAGGCAGATCCCATCAAGGTTTTCCTAATCCAGGAACAGTACCCCGAACAGCTTATTGGCCGCAGAGCCGGGGAAGGTATTTACGTGGGCAGGATCAACCCAGGTGACAACCCCGAGGAATTCCGGCAGTACATAGAGGTTATGCTGCACCGCATCCCGGAAGACACTGATGTGGCCATTGTATCAGAATACCCCGGTAATGCAGCCGCCCTGGATCTGTACCAACAGCAAGCTGATCAGTATCAACAGCTAATCATTGTACGCTTGGGATACCATATACGGGAAAATACTAATCAGATTACCAACTCGGTTGCTGTACTTACTCCCCATCAGGAGCCTGTTATCGTTGCCCAGATTTCCTTTTCTACTGAAGACCAGATATTTCATGCCGAAGGGAAATTGCAACGTGGACAAGAGATTCACGTTTTTTCCAGTCCGCTGGGCACCATCGGTGTAATTAACTGCCATGATTATACTCATGCCGATGTCCTGCAAAAAATTTTTAAACATAATATTGAAATCCTGGTGGTATCTTCATTTAACCCGGCCACTCGTCTTTTTAGGCAATACGCACTGGCGGATATTCACCGTTTTTCCTGTTTCGTTATTATATCTAACATAGCCAACTATGGCGGCAGCGGCGTTTTCGCACCCTTCCGTTACAACGGACCCAAACGGGCCTCAATGAGTCTGGGCGGAGCCCTGGCATATACCCAGGGAGAAACCAGAGCTTACCTGGAAGCAAACCTGCCCATTGCTGACCTAAGAAAACTCCGAGCTGGACAGAGCAGTGGCATCAATTCCTATGAGGATGCCATTGCCTGGACGCCGATCTATCCAAGCGAAGAATATCGAGCCCAGAGCGAACCCGATTATGTTAAAAAGCTGCAGAGACCTGATTACCTCGAAAATGTGGACCTGAAAAGCGCAGGATACATCCCCTCTCATGAACAAGAGGAAATGAACATCGCGGTTGTTCAGTTGAAATGCATGGATAAAGAGGACTATATAAACAACTATTACTGCATATCATGTTCTGATAATGCACCCGGATTTATTAAAAAGGTAAAAAAACACCTACAATTTGTATCCTGGCAATTGGAGGACAGCGGGCAGCAACTTGATTTTTTAGTTTTTCCTGAACTTTTTCTCCCCCTGAGCCTGGAGCCGGACTTACAGGCCTTCGCTCGTAAATTCAATACCATCGTTATTGGCGGGGTGGAATACGATCCTCAATCCGCAACCCTGGAAAGCCCGGAAATGGCTGTAGGGGCCAATCGCTGTTTTATTTATGTGCCAACCGGAAGCGGAGAGGTAAAGCGATTTGAATACCATAAGTTTACTCATTCCCAGTATGATGCCCTCCTTCCCACAATTGGGGACTGCATTCCCGGGCATTTCAAGATGATCAGGGGAGAAAACCTGCTTCGGTTTACTTATGACCAATCCTGGTCTTTCGGAGTGTTGATTTGTTATGATTACAGCCATTTTGATATTATTCACCGCATTAACCATGATGAATGTCATAGCATGCCTCTGGATATCTTATTTGTTGTAGCTAACAATCCTGATACACAGCTTTATGAACGCTGTTGTATGGCCGATAGCCACCGTTTTTATCAATATATTGTTATGTCCAATGTTGGCCAGTTTGGCGGCAGCGGAGTATACGGTCCTGTAAAAACTTCGGGGCGACGACAAGTTCTGCTTAACTCGGGAGTTGGAACTGAGAATATATCGATAAGCACTATTCCTCTTGCTCAATTAAAGGAAGCCAGAATGGCCAGCAAACTTCCGCCCAGGAGCGTTTTTCAAAATAAGCCGGGTATTTTCCAAAAGTAGGACTACTGAGGTCCCCTTGCTTCCGATTGTT
>CAZXIR010000167.1:0-5428 GCA_964640845.1 uncultured Syntrophomonas sp. | reverse complement strand
TCCATCCAGCAGCGGTATATCCGCTGTTTTTTCATTTAAAGCCAAGCTATATGGCCTTTTGGTATGTTTTATAAAACGAGGGGTAAAACTATCAAAAGAAGTGATGACAAAAGGGGTGCCTATAATTAACAGTGATCAAAACACAGGAATCAATTCTTTTCCGAAGACACTGATAAAAAACCGTATGACCGAGGTGCTGCAGACAAATTATTCGGCCATTGATATTATTATTGATTATTTGCTGCAAAGCAGCGGGAAGATGTTAAGGCCGCGATTAGTCTATCTGTCGGCCCAGCTTTACCCTCATGAAACGAAAAAAGTGATCGATATCTCGGTGGCGGTTGAATTGATACACTTGGCCTCTCTGGTTCATGATGATGTGATAGACCGGGCAGATTGCAGGCGAGGTCGGGAAAGCGTCAACCACCGATGGGGTAATCAGGCCAGCGTACTGACCGGGGACTACCTGTTTGCAGCCGCCTTTAACCTGATCAATCAACACGGTTTGGATCAGGTTATGGATAGTATTACTTCTACCATACAGATAATGTGTACCGGAGAAATAAAACAGATGTCCATGAACAGCGACCTGGGCATCAGTGAGGAAGATTACTATGATAAAACTTATAGAAAAACGGCCTGCCTTTTTGCTTCTTCCTGTCGAGTAGGTGCCTTGACCGCCGATGCACCACCGGAGCAAGTGGGAATCCTGGAGGAGTTTGGCCTGAATTTAGGGTATGCCTATCAACTTATCGATGATGTTCTGGATTTTACTTCTGATCAGGAAAAACTGGGCAAGCCGGCCGGTAATGATTTAACCCAGGGAAATATAACCCTGCCGGTGATCCTGGCCCTAAAACATGAAAAAGGCATGAAACTAAGAAATTTATTGGACAACGGAAAAATCAGCCTGGATAAAATGCCAATAGTAGTCAATATTCTTTGGGAATCCGGAGGCTTGGAAAAAAGCATCTCCCAATCCCGCTGGTTTTTACAGCAAGCCCTGGAAAATCTCAACCATATGCCCGCCAGTCCGGCCCGTCAAGCATTAAAAGACACCGCCTGGTACTTAATGGAAGGCTATTATCAGCGACTGGTTGAAAGAGAGCCGGGGGAAGGATGGCTACAAAGTGGAAACGCTTAGAACTAGTGCCACAGTGATAGGCCGGTCCAGTCACCGGCGGGTAAGAGGTCAGACCGGAATACTGACCCGATACATTATCGGCGTCCTGCCGGTAGTCAAGAAACTATTAGCTAATTGGACCAAAGAGGCTGAACAGTGTCAGAGCACTGAACTGCGGCGTCAGGCTCTGTTAAGTTTGAAAAACAAAGATTTTCACTGCCAAGGAGGAGCAGTGTTTGCCCTGCCCGGTACTGCGCGGCGTCAGGAACTGATTTCCCTTATAGTAGCTTATCAGACCATCTGCGATTACCTGGATAACCTGTGTGATCGGGCTGGATGTACAGACGGACGAGCCTTTAGACAACTGCATCTGGCCTTGGTGGATGCCTTAACTCCAGGAACAGACCATGCTGACTATTACAAATATTATCCTTTTAAAGACGATGGAGGATATCTTAACAAACTGGTGAATGAATGCCGCTGCTGTTTGGACAGTCTGCCTTCCTGGGACATGGTGCAGGCGGACGCCTTACGGCTAGCCCAATTATATTCCAATCTACAGGTCTACAAACACTTGATGGTAGAGATAAGAGAAGAGATGTTAAAAGAATGGGTAAAGACCGAAATCCAGGCATTTCCCTTCCTTTACTGGCAGGAATTTGCCGCGGCCTGTGGTTCAACGCTGGCCATTTTCGCCCTCATGGGCTTGGCCTCCAAGGATAACTTACATATAGATGAAGTCAAGACTACTCTGAAAGCATATTTTCCTTGGATATGCAGTCTACACATACTCCTGGACTACTTTATCGATCGTCAGGAAGATATCGAAGGTGGGGATCTTAACTTTACCTTCTACTATGATAGCAGTGAAGAAGTGCTGAAGCGTCTAAAGCTTATGGTGCGTCAGTCCCATCGGTCCATCGGCGCCCTTTCCGAAAGCGCCTTTCCCAAAACAGTGATAGAAGGACTCCTGGCCATGTATCTATCCGACCGTAAAATCAATGAACAAGGCTTGGAGAAGGCAGCCCGGGAACTCTTGGCAGAATCCGGCCCACCTGCGCTTAGAACCTATCGTATATGTCGAGTAGTGAGAAAAGTGATGTAAATAAAGACTGAATGCCTCTGTGACCGCTAAATCACTCTTGGATTCATTTTTACTCTCACGTACCACTAGTTTTGATCAGGAAGGTTTTCTGATACTTATAATAGCCAAGGCGGAAAAAAGCAGAACTGCACCGATGGACTGCATCCAGGTGAGACGCTCACCAATAAGGGTCAAAGCCAGAAAAGTGGCAGTAAGCGGTTCAAATAGAGATGCGATAGCCGCATTGGTAGCAGTAGTATTTTTTAAACCAGTAGTAAAAATAATATAGGCCAGAGCGGTAGGAACTACCCCCAGGAACAAGAGGATACCCCATACTGCCAGAGGAACATTTGGGGGAATGGTTATAAAAGGCAGCATAAAAAACGCACCCAGGGAAAATGTGATAGATACTATCCGCAGCGGCGAGTAATGAGCCAGGAGTGATTTGCCGGCTACGGTATAAGTGGCATATGACAAACCCGCACCCAGGGCCAGCAGGTAGCCCAGAGATTGATTAGAATTTAGCAGAAAATTAAGCTGGTATATATCCATGATTAATATCGTGCCGCTGATACTCAAAACTAGCGAGATAAAAACCCTGGCCTTTAAGCGCTCATGCAAAAACACTCTGGATAAAACAGCTACAAAAACTGGCGAAGTACAGATCGCAATCAGGGTGGCAGTTGAAACCATGGCTAAAGTAACCGCCGAGAAGAAACTCAACTGGTAGGTGGCAACTGTCACCCCATAGATCAGAAAAATCCCCAGATGCCCTTTTTGCAAAGGTTCTTTATTATCATTACTCAGATAGGAGATCAAGACCAGGATGGGCGCTGCAAAAAGCAGCCGCCAAGCTCCGATAGTCAAGGGGGAGAGCGGATAAAGGTCATTTATGAACCGGGCAGAAATACCGGTGGTTCCCCACAGTACAGCCGCCAGTAAAACCAATAAAATCCCACGCTGCATAGTGATCATCCTCTACATTAGTACTAGAATTCATTATAATCGAAATTGGAATTAATAATCTTGGAAATCTTCAGATAACAGCACTAAAGGCAGGAATTATTAAGTAAGCCATGTAATAATAGTATAGAAGAAAATCTTGATTTAAAACCGAAAGGAGATATCTATTATGGCAGCAGATATAATTGATTATCAAATATTTGGTGACGATATGCAGTTGGTAGAAATTGAACTGGATCCCGGCGAAGGTGTGAGAGCCGAAGCTGGTGCTATGATGTACATGGAACAAGGAATAGTAATGGAAACCGGAACCGGCGGGGGAATCTTTAAAGGCTTTAAGCGAGCCATAACTGGAGAGAGCTTTTTCATTACTACTTTTCTAAACAACAGCCAAGGGAAGCAACATGTAGCCTTTGGCGCTCCGTTTCCAGGCAAGATAGTACCCATTAATCTGAAGTCTCATGGGGGGCAGTTTATAGCCCAGAAAGATTCTTATTTATGTTCGGCCAATGGCATAGACATAGAAGTAGCTTTTACCCGCAAAATTGGGGCCGGACTGTTTGGCGGGGAAGGATTTATACTGCAAAGACTAAAAGGAGATGGAATGGCATTTATCCATGCCGGTGGAACCATTGTAAGAAAAGAACTGCGTCATGGTGAGAAGATCAAACTGGATACCGGTTGCCTGGCCGGAATGGATACATCGATTCACTATGATATTCAATTCGTAGGCGGGTTCAAAAATGCTCTATTTGGGGGAGAAGGACTTTTCCTGGCCACATTAACCGGACCCGGAGTCGTGTACCTGCAGAGCCTGCCCTTATCCAGATTGGCGGATCGGATTACATCGGCATCCGGATTCAAAGCCGGAAACAGCGGCGGAGAAACGAGAGGCATAGGTGGTATCCTGGGTGACATTATCACCGGTGATAAATAAGTCAATCTAGACAAGCTTATCTGACAAAAATGGACAATTTCAGGAGGAGGCTATTATATAGGATGAAATGATCTTTATCCGGGATAAATGGTATAAAAATTGCTAAGATAAAGAATTCGCATAAAATCCTTATCGGTCATTACTTATTGCAACAATGCAAATAATGAAAGAATTTGACGGTAAAATATGCTATCTATAGGCATTCCAGGGTAGTAAAATAAAAATAACACTTGATGTAGGTAATAAGTGGAAGGGATATTTAGAATATGCGAATTAATGTAGTGTTCAATTCTGATCAAGAAATCGTACTTCCAGTACAGTACAATCACATTCTGCAAGGGTTTATGTATAAAAACCAGCTAGATCGGGATTACAGTAAATTTCTTCACCAGGACGGAAAGGGAATATGTAACGGGAAGTTCAATCTCTTTACATTTTCGCGTTTGATGGGTAGGTTTAACTTTAATAAGGATACCGGTAGAATTACCCTGTATCCTCCTGTAAAGCTCATCATATCTTCTGCCGTTGATGAATTCATTTTGGATTTAGCTGATAAACTGCAAAAATCAGAGTTGGTGTTTTTAGGAACTAATGAAGTAGAAATCGAACGCATAGATATGCAGGAATGTATTGAGTTTGGGAAAAAAGTACAGATAAAAATGCTTTCACCACTGGTGGGATGTACCACCAGTATGAGAGAAGAGAGAAAATACACCAACTATTACTCACCCTGGCAATCCCAGTTTGCAGAAATCGCTAAAAATAACCTGCTAACCAAATATGAGGTAGTGCATGGTTACCGACCGGACAATAAAGAAATAAAGATTATCCCTAATGGCAGTCAAGAGAAGAAATTCGAAAAGATTCTTAACTATCGAGGTACGGTGGTAAAAGGATATGCTGGCATCTATTGGCTTAAAGGCTGTCCGGAATTGATAAAGGTGGCCTACGAAGCAGGTCTCGGCTTTAAAAACAATCAAGGATTCGGGTGTTGGGAAGTAGTAAAACAAGAAGCGGTATAATGTAGAAAAATTAGCGACTAGGGTATGTAATGTAAGTATGAAGGTTAAATTAGTCAAACACAGGAATAATTACTAATGCCATAACTTACTTTATATACGCCATGCCCAGACAATTATACCGCCGATAAAACGGCGGTATTTTCTGTAAGCCCATTTTTAGGATGTGCTCGTAACAGTGCGGCTTTAGGCAGGGCTTTTGTTTGGAATAGATTATCCAAGGTACTTACCTGGAAAAAATAAATAGTGAATAAAAGCCTTTACTCTAAATAATCAACGTGCTGGCAGATTTCTTCTACCAC
>CAZXIR010000166.1:0-5470 GCA_964640845.1 uncultured Syntrophomonas sp. | reverse complement strand
AGTATATATGGCTGTTGTCTGTCTTGGCCTGCAGAAAGACGTCATCTGATAGGCCGAATTCTCCGCCGATGATATATGCTGACACAGAGACCCCCCTTGGAGGAAAACCAGCGAATAATCTTGTTTCCTCATACTGTGATTTATAAGGGGCAGGGAAACAAAAACACCGGATGACTTATTTCCCCATCAATACGAAATAATCATCCCGATTGATACCAACGATAATCTGATCCCAGAAGCGGTTTTTTCTCCAATAATAATTTTTCTTGCGGCCTTCTTCTTTCCAGCCGCAGTTCTTGGTATACATGCGGTATGAAGGTTCATTATATTCTATTATGGTGGTATCCAGGCGTTCGAAAGCTAGTTCTTCAAAAGCATAGCGCATGATGGCCAGTACTGAATCGGTACCAAAGCCTTTCCCGCGTGCTTCCGGGCCAAGCATTATTCCGGTAAAGGCGTTGCGGTCCTTCCAGTTTATATTTACCAGGTTGGCTGTGCCGATTAATTCATCTTGTTTGCCGACAATGGCGAAGCGCTGGTTTAAATGGTCTGATTGCAGATTGTTCAGCCATTTTTCCATTACCAGAGAAGAGCTGGGGAAATGCCATCCACCCAGCATGTACTGTATATCCGGATCGTTGCTCCAGTTCTGCAGGAGCGGCAGGTCTTCACGCTCTATAGCTCGCAGGGTAATGTATCTGCCATAAATATTAATCGGTTTCACCTCTCATCCATTACCAGGGGTATATCCTAAAAGGCATACTGCAGTTTGCTGCAATTCATAAACGATTCCTGCGAAAACCCCATCCCAAACCCACGAAATATAACTTTTCCCAGGGAATCATAAACAGATAAACTGCATCCGGCTTCGGTGCTACAAATCTGCAAAGATTTTTGGGTGTGATGCTACATCTAGATCAATTTTATTAAGAAAATCAACGATTAGATGCTCGGTATCGCTCTTAATAAGCGGACTTTTGAATTCAGTCAGGCGTTTGCGGTAAACAGGATCATAAAGGGCAGTGTTCACAGCCTGGATAATCTGCTGCCGATCATAATTGGTATTTATAAGACAAGCTAAATGTTCTCTGCCCCGCTGGCGATCACCTACATTTATCACGGGCAGGCCTACGCTCATAGCTTCAGCTATACCGGAGCTGGAATTCCCAATCATAGCACCTGCCCTGGTCATAATGCTGGCAAAAAGCTCCCGGCTGCAAACCGGCGGCAGAACTTGAATATGAGGATGTATGTCTGAGTATTCGTACATTTTAGATAATATCAGCTGTCCACCGGCATCATTATTGGGATTGGCGAGTAATACCGGGTATTTAAGTGAAGCTAATGCCTCAAGTGTTTCTGTGATCTGCTCAGCAGCTTTATCCTGTGAGTGAGTAACTGCATGTTGGTTTACCAGGAGGTAAGGGATATCCTGAGGTATTTCCAATTTCCTGCAGATATCTTCCCGGGTATAAATTACATCAGGTTTAATATTGCTCCCTGGTAAACCTACTACCTTAACCCTGGACGGACATTCTCCCATCTGTATTATTCTTTTTGCATGTTCTTCCGCAGCCGGCAGGTGATAATGGGCAAATTTGGTGATAGCGTGTCTTATAGAATCGTCAATAGATCCAGATAAGCTTCCTCCGCACAAGTGTACTACTACAATATTTTGAAATGCTGCTGCCATAGAACCGGCCAGCTGTTCACCTCTATCTCCCAGAACTAATACTATATCTGGTGTTGCTGCAGAAATTACCTGGCTCATGCTGTATAGATAAAGGCCTATTGAACCTGCCATGGCAGCAAGTGAGTCACCGCGCAGGTGTCCATGTACAAAAGCCGCAATAGTAAAACCGTCCCAGGCAATTTCCTCCCAGGTTTCGCCATGAGCCGGGTCAAGATGCATGCCTGTTACCAGGATACTCAGTTCAACACCTGGTTCAGCTTGAATCATCTGCAGTGTTCTGCGCAAGGGACCGTAATCTGCCCGGGATCCGCTTATATAAAGTATTTGTCTCATAACAGCATCTCCCATGTTATAGGTATATCACTATCGATATGTTGCCTGACCGTGCGGCCGATTACTGTCTCCCATAAACGGGGATCGATACCGGTGGCCGGGCGCTTGAGAGTTACATTAGTATAATCCAGAATTTCCCCGGCCAATATGGCACGAGCAGATACCAGGCTCCGGCGGGCGGCTGTTCTTATTGGTATTTCGCTTGGATGTGGACGTTTGATACCATCACCGAGGGCAGATTCTGCGATACGGATGTTTTCTACGAACTGCTTCAATTCCAGTGGTGACAGCGACATAGCATGATCCGGCCCGGGCAGGTTTTTATCCAGGGTGAAATGTTTTTCAATCATACATGCACCCAGAGCCACTGCGGCTACAGCTACAATACTGCCTTCAGTATGATCACTGAAGGCAGCTAAGGTTCCCAGGGCGGAAGCCATGTTAGACATAGCCCTCAGATTAATCGAAGACGGCTCTGCCGGGTAGCTGGATACACATTGGAATAAAACAATCTTGTTATCACCGTACTTTCGAATATGTTCAACCGCTCCGGCCACATCCTGCAGGGTACTCATGCCAGTGCTTAACAGAACCGGCAGGCCGCTGTCTGCTATACACTTTAATAAAGGATAGTTGGTAATTTCCCCGGACCCCACCTTAATACAGCTGCCTTTTAGCTCTAGTACCAACTGGACTGCCAGCGGATCGAAGCAGGAAGCAATATAGGCAATTCCCGAGTTGCGGCAGTACTCTGCAATTATACGGTGAGCTTCCCAGGGCAGGTCGTAGTCTTTACTCATTTGCAGCATACTGCTGGTTTGGGTTTGTCTATACTGGTAAGAGGCAGTCTGAGCATTGTGAGATACTTGCTCTTTTGATCGATACAGTTGGAACTTAACTCCATCAGCCCCGGCAGACACAGCAGCATCCACCAGGCGCAAGGCCAGTTCCAAACTGCCATTATGGTTAATACCGGCTTCTGCAATTATGAAGCAGGGATGATTCTTTCCTACTTTACAATCATCTATTACAATTTCGTACATAAGACCTCCTGATATTAAGATGTAGCCAGGTTCGATATGTATGTTTGAATTCGTTAAGGCAATCAAGATATACATTTCGTACTATCCGGATACTTGATACATTTATCTTCAATCAGTAAGGAATCAATATTATGCTTAAAGAAAGACGCTGCTGGGTAGATTAATGATCCTGCGTTCCAGACTTTCAGACCCACTTAAATCCATATGGGGACAGCTCTCATACATAGGCAATTTATTCAATAAAGTCCAGGCTGGACGGGTCATAATTCCATTCTTATGTGTTAATTCAAGCAAGCTATCCCGTTGGTGGGCATGTTTTTTATCAAGTATAAGAACATTCAGCCAGTAGTTGCTGCGAGCAAAGTCTGCCTCTTTGAATATTTTGACTCCATCAATTCCCTCAAATGACTTCTGGTAGTCGAAGGCCAGGGCTCTTTTTTTAGCAATGAAATCGGGTAATTGCTCGAGCTGGGCACAACCCAAGGCAGCATTGATATTTGGCATTCGGTAGTTATAGCCCACCATATCATGATGGAATGACCATTTATGAGGTATTTTGGCTTGAGCAACCAGATGTTGGGCTAAGCCAAATACTGATTTATCATTAGTCAATATTGCTCCGCCACCACCGGTGGTAACGATTTTATTACCATTAAAGCTTAAGATGGCAGCCCTACCCATACAGCCGGTATGTTGTTCTTTATAATAAGAACCTAAAGATTCAGCTGCATCCTCGATTAATTCCAGCCTAAATTTCTTAGATAACTCTACCAGAGGATCCATATCTACCGGATGTCCAAACGTATGCATAGGTACCAGAGCTTTTATTGGCCTGCCAGTTGTTTTGTTGATACAGACTCCAGACTTTAATTCCGCTATTCCATCCAGATATTGAGCCAGTTTGTAAGGGTCTACTCCCAGGGTTCTCTCTTCACTGTCAATAAAGTGGGGAACAGCTCCACAATAGCTGACTGCATTAGCTGTAGCAACAAAAGTTAAGGCAGGAATTAACACTTCATCACCAGCACCTACTCCCGCAATTTGCAAACAGAGATGCAGGGCGGCGGTACCATTAACAACTGCCAGTGCAAAGGATGCCCCGGTATACTCTTCCAGTTGTTTTTCCAGACGATCTACATACTGCCCGCTAGAAGATACCCAACCGCTATCCAGGCATTGTTTAATATAAGCCCATTCCTGACCCTTAAAATAGGGCTCATGCAGGGCGATAAAATCACGGTTACGGGGTAAAAGTTTTTGTAAGGTTTCTATAACGACAGATAAGTTTAAGTTGTTGTTTGTCATAAATTATACCTGTTGCTGCGGTATTTACTCAGATTATCCGGATTGCAAAACCAATCGATGGTTTGTTTTAATCCTCGCTGTAGTCCATGTAGACCTGGGAATTCGGGTACCCAACCCATTAATTCTTTAGCCTTGCTGTTATCTGCCCATAAACGTTGCACTTCACTGTTTTCCGGCCGTAGTCGATTAGAATCACTTATTATTTCTACTTCTACCTGCATGATATCTGCTATAAGTTCAACCAGGTTTTGAATAGATATTTCATAGTTGCTGCCGATGTTTATTACCGAACCTACCGAAGAATCTGATTCTGCTGCAGCTATAAACCCTCTTACGGTATCGGCAACATAGCTAAAATCTCTGGTAGGGTGAGTAGCTCCTAGTTTAATCTGGCGCTGCCCGTTAGCAATCTGAGTGATTACGGTAGGTATGACTGCCCGAGCTGATTGCCGGGGACCATAAGTGTTGAAGGGCCTAACGATAGTAAGAGGTATATCAAATGATTTGTAAAAGGAGTAAGCTAATTGATCGGCAGCTATTTTAGTAGCTGAATAAGGTGACTGTCCCTGCAGCGGATGTTCTTCATCAATAGGAATATATCTGGCCGTTCCGTACACTTCACTGCTGGAAGTGTGAACTACTTTTTCCACCCCCAGTTTCCGGGCCGCTTGAAGTATGTTCAGTGTTCCCTTGACATTAGTATCCACATAAGTATCGGGAGAATGGTAAGAATAGGGAATGCCTATCAAAGCAGCCAGGTGAAAAACCGTACCACAATCTTGCATAGCGTTATTTACCCCATAAGGATCTCGAATATCTCCAGAAAACACATCCAGGTTATTCTGCACCTCCTGAGGTATATGATCCAACCAGCCCCAGGAGTTAAAGGAATTATAAAAAACGAAAGCACGTACATTATGACCTGATTTAACCAGTTCTTCAGTTAAATGTGAGCCCAGGAAACCATCAGCGCCGGTTACCAGAATTTTGGTTTTCTTTATATTCACTGCCTACCTCCCGAGAACTTATAAATAATTATATTTAACTCAACTTTCGCAGTTGACAAAAAGGTTGATCTTTGAAATCAGTAAATATT
>CAZXIR010000165.1:3368-5495 GCA_964640845.1 uncultured Syntrophomonas sp. | reverse complement strand
TTGCCAAATGGATATTGCTATGGCCAGGTAATTTGTGATCAAAATAATACCCCGGTGGACTTTAAGTATCTTGAAGTAAACCGGGTCTTTGAAGAGATGACCGGATTGAAGGCCTCCCAGATTATTGGCCAGAAAAGATTAGACATATTGCAAGTCAGCAATTTAGTAGAATTTGACTGGAAGACTTTCTATGCCCAAGTTGCCATTGATGGGGTAAGTATGGAGATGGAATTGTTCTTTGAACAGGTTAATCGTTGGTACCGAGTTATTGCCTATTCTCCTGAAAAATACTATTTTATTACTCTATTTAATGATATCACCAAAGAAATCAAGGATCTGCAAGAAAAGACCATCATTTTAACCGCCTTAAATGATATTGTGTTTGAATTGGATAAAGACTTGATATTCTTAAATGTATTTGTTTCTGATGGTAACCATTTGTTCTTTCCTAGAGAGAAAATTATCGGAAGCCGCCTTTCAGATCTCTTCCCCCAGGCATTGGCTGATGAATTGCATTCCGCCTTGAAAATGTCGGCCCATTCAGGTAATAAGGAAGTTGCCATCTATAAATCTCCCCTGCCCAGCGATGATAGATGGTTTAGAGCTGAGATGCATTATAAAGAAATTAATAATATAAATAAATATATTGTTAGTATTGCGGATATAAGTGAGCAAAAAAAGACCCAGGAAGCCCTGGAAAAAAGCCATCAACGGTTCGACCAACTAGCCGAACACAGTAGAACAGTTACCTGGGAAGTGGACGCCCAGGGACAGTTTGAATATGTTAGTTCAGTGGTGGAAAAAGTTCTTGGCTATACTCCCCACGACATGGTTGGGCGAATGTACTTCTACGATCTATTTATAGATAATGAAAGAGAAACCTTAAAGAGGGGAGCTTTAGAATATTTTTCCCAGAAAGAGCCTTTCATTGATTTTGTTTACTTAGCTCAAAGGAAAAGCGGTAATATCATCTATATTTCTATCAATGGTATACCCGTATTAAACGAAGATGGAACCTTAAAAGGCTACCAGGGGTCAGTAACCGACATCACTGAGAAAAAAGAGCTGGAGCAAATCATTTTTAATGAAAAAGAACAATTCCAAACTACATTATTATCGGTTGGTGACGGCGTCATTTCTACCGACAGTCAAGGGAATATTAGGATCATGAACCAGATTGCACAAAAACTTACCGGCTGGACCCAGGAAGAAGCCATGGGAAAGCCTCTGGAAGAAGTATTTAATATCGTCCATGAACATACTAGAGAGACTTGCACCAACCCGGCTCAGGAGGTATTAAAAACCGGGCAGATTATTCAGTTGGCTAATCATACCAGTTTAATATCTAAAACCGGCCAGGAAATACCTATAGAAGATAGTGCGGCTCCTATAAAGGATGGAAATGGGCAAATAACCGGCGTAGTCATTGTGTTTAGGGATTTTACCGAAAAAAGAGAAAAACAAAAACAGGTTGAATACTTAAGCTTTCACGATCATCTGACCGGACTATACAATCGCAGATATATGGAAGATGCCCTTAAAAGGCTGGACACCGAAAGAAATCTGCCTTTTACTATTATGGTCCTGGATGTGAATGATCTAAAACTCACTAACGATTGTTATGGTCATGAAAAAGGAGATCAGCTACTTAAGGCAGTAGCGAAAATTATGACCAAAAAATGTCGGACCGATGAAATTGTCTGTCGCACCGGAGGCGACGAATTCGCTATACTGCTGCCCAATATCCATAAAGAACAAGCAGAAGCCATCAAACAAAGAATTACCCAGGCAGCTTTAGAAGAAGAGCTGGATTCTGTTGTGGTATCTTTGGCTATAGGGTACGCTGTTAAAGAAACCCAGGATCAGGACATTATGCAAATACATAAAGAAGCTGACAATAATATGTATAAAGATAAGTCGAAATTGGTCAAACCCAGATAGAGCTGTCCGGGGGACGAAGTTGTTGACCACTTAACCCAAACGGGTGGTTTTACCCGCCCTGCTGTCCCCCTGATACTCCAGCTTCAATCAGTACTTTGCTACTTAGCAGGAAGAATGCCTCAATAAATATTAGCAAGCCGGTTCCTATCAGCAGCCATTCTATTTGGATGATATCAGCCAGCGGAC
>CAZXIR010000165.1:0-3268 GCA_964640845.1 uncultured Syntrophomonas sp. | reverse complement strand
AGCAAGCCGGTTCCTATCAGCAGCCATTCTATTTGGATGATATCAGCCAGCGGACCAAACAACAGCATTCCCAATGGCATCATAGTGCTGGATATCATTCCCAAAACGCCAAATATTCTGCCTAAATAATTGACTTCCACTTTTTCTTGTAGTAAGACGGTAAAAGGGGTGTTGAAGATTGGCATAGCTATTCCGGATAAACCCATAAAAAAGAGGTAAATCCAAAAAACTGGAATGACTCCCAGGGCAAAAGTACAACCTCCTATAATCAGGGTGGACAGGGTCATAGAGTGAATCCTGTTTTTAAATCCACCCCAGGAAACCATTATTACACCACCTAGCATCATACCCATAGAAAAGGTAACTTCGATGGCGGTTAGATGCCAAACATCCCCTCCGAAACTACGTGCCACCTGCAGCGGAGTTAAAAATGCTACCGGTGCTATCAAAAAGAAGTAGGCTGCACAAAATAAAAATAGTTTCCTGATATACTCATGTTTTTTAATATAGATTAAGCCTGCCTGCATATCGCTGAAATAACCGATGACTGGCTTTTCTGACGCTTTGGCATGAACCGGTACCTGTAAAAATAAAAGTAATACCAATACTGCCAAAGCTGCAGTTATTACATCTATAAAAAATATTATCTCCAAGCTGGTAACAGTAAGAAGTGCAGCACTGAGCATGGGGGAAACCAGAAAAACCAGTGATTGTATGCTGCCATTGGTTGCATTCACCTTGGTCAGTTTATCCTGGGGTACCAATTGGGGAATAAACGCTCCTACGGCCGGCATTTGTATTGCTGTTCCCAGTGCCCGAATAGCAGATATTACAAAAAGCAACCATAGCATATCATACCCGATCAAAAATAGTATGGCTAAAATGAGGGTTGATATGGCAATCATAGAATCGGACAGCATAATCAGCATTTTGCGGCTGTAACGATCAGCCCATACTCCAGCAAAGGGAGAAAGAAAAAAAGTAGGCAGGAAACCACATATAATGGCGATGGTCATCATTATTCCCGACTCGGTGGTTAATGTAATATGCCATAAAATAGCATACTGAACCAGTGACGATCCAAAAAGGGATATGGTCTGACTCAGCAAGAAGAGTACTATGTTCTTTTTCCAACCATTATTCATCAATATTGCTCCTACCAAAAAACACCTATTTTTAAGGATCTCGAATATACCTAGTTATTATTACACTACATCACTTTGCTTCTAACTGGAGCCAGGGTTTGAGTTCGAATATGCTTAGTTATTATAACACTTCAAATGGTTGTTTGCTTATCTGACTCTGTATTTGTATCTTGTACACCTAGTTAGAGCATAACAATGGCCGAAGGGATGCCAGGTAATCAGTACAAAGGTAATAAAGGAGACAACAATCCCGGCTTCCTAACCGGTAAAGTGAAAACTGTCAACAACCCGTCCCGTGATAGGTTCGTAGTATAATACAGAAAAGATGTGACAGCTATCAGGATAAACGGATTGAAAAAATCGAGTCAGTGGAAGGGGAAATAGGACAGACAATTCATAAAACAGATTAAGGAGGAGAGTATTATGACTACTAATTTACATCCCCAGGATATTAAGATAGATATTATAGTCATCGGCTCCGGTTTTGCAGGTTTGGCTGCTGCTATTGAAAGTGCAGAAGCCGGAGCCTCTACGGTGATCTTGGAAAAGATGATGGCACCGGGTGGTAACTCCATCATTAGCGATGGCGGTATAGCGGCCCCAGGAACTCAATATCAGGTAGATGCTGGTATAGCAGACTCTCCCGAGCTAATGTATCAGGACATGATAAAGGCTGGTGAGGGGCTAAACTATCCGGAATTGGTGAAAGTTGTTACCGAAGGAGCCAAAGATGCTTTTTTATGGTCCAGGGACTATTTAGGAGTGAAATACCAAGACCGGGTAGACATTTTCGGTGGTCATTCAGTGGCTAGATGTTATACTCCTGAATCCATATCTGGTTCAGAGCTAATCAAACGGCAATTGGCTCGGCTTAAGGAACTGAAGGTTCCCATTTATCTGGGGAACTATGTTAAATCTTTGGTACAGGATGAGACAGGCCGGGTTACTGGAGTTCAGATGGTTGACGGCTATCGGTTTAATAAGCCCCACACAGGTAGCGAGAAAACCATTACTGCTGCCAAGGCGGTAATCGTCGCATCAGGTGGATTTGGCAGTGACCTGGCCTTTCGTCAGGCCCAGGATCCTCGTCTGGACAGCACTTTAAAGAGTACCAATAAACCCTCTGCCACGGCTGAAGTTCTTAAAGAATGCTTGAGAATTGGAGCCAATCCGGTTCAACTGTCTAGAATTCAGCTGGGGCCTTGGACGTCGCCGGATGAGAATGGGTTTGGAGCAGGTCCATTATTTGGTGACTATGTAGTGCTTCCTTATGGTATAATGGTGGACCCTCATACCGGACATCGATTCATTAATGAGCTCAGTGACCGAAAAAATCTGGCCGAAGCCTTACTGAAACAGAACCATCCGGTTATAGGAATAGCGGATGCATTAGGGGTGCAAACTGCTGGCTGGGATCTTTCCCGAGCCTTGAAGAAGGGTATAGTAAAAACCTTTGATTCCTTGGAAGAATTGGCCCTAAGCTACAATGTTGATCAAACTGCTTTACAGGCTACCCTGGATAGATTTAATGAGATGGTTAAAAACGGCCAAGACCAGGATTTTAGGAAACCTATTCTTCATGAAGCAAATCCATTGGAACATGCACCCTTTTATGCCATGAGGATGTGGCCGAAAGTTCATCACACTATGGGTGGTATTCAGATTGATAAACTGGCCCGGGTTATTCATCGAGATCAGTATCCTATTTCGGGACTATTTGCCGTGGGTGAGGTCACAGGTGGCATTCATGGGGCCTGCAGGCTAGGGAGTTGTGCCATTACTGAATGTCTGGTCATGGGCCGGATTGCCGGCAAAGTGTCAGTAGGACGGGGTAGTTGACAACTTTTTAATAAGTTGCCAACTACCCCGTCCCCCTAACAACCTTTATCTCAGTAATTCATAATGCATGGCATCACTATAACTATTGCCCCAACTAAAGCCAGCAGGCTTAAACGCCTTTTCCCAAAGTATTAAATTTGCATCATTAGATTCCCAGAGCGGGTTAACATAACGGAAATGGTTAGCTGCATTAATATCTATAGCAGTTCCCCAGGAATGATTACTTAGGCCATTATTTGGGTTCCAATTAACATGCCGGGTAACAAAAGTACCATCCATAGTCT
>CAZXIR010000164.1:2620-5528 GCA_964640845.1 uncultured Syntrophomonas sp. | reverse complement strand
CTTTGAATCCGGTCTGCAAACGAGGCTGCTATCCCAGTCAGGTCAGCTGGCAGGGGGGCAAATACCAGTACATCCATGTTATTTGATTCACACTCTCTAATTATAGAATACAGCTCTGTGCCTCCACTTATCAAATCCAGTTGATACTCCCGGTTCAAACCTGTATAGCTTTTATTTGACCTGTTTTGATAATTATTATTCACCAGTGCAGTTTTCTTCTTCCGTTTAATACAATCCTTTAATATTGAATCAAGCTGGTCTGGATCCTTAGCCAGTAAAACTACCAAGTCGGTAGAATATGGAGGAAATTTGCTTTCCTCATATACTCTTATATTTTTTATTCCTAAAACATCTTGAATAGACTCCAGCGGTACACCGCCCCGTCTAAGAACCTGATATCCATGTTGCAGGTCAATCAGGGTGGATTCAACCCCCACTCCGGTTGGTCCTGCATCCAATACTGCTGCAATTTGCTTATCCAGATCGGATTTTATATGATCAGCAGTAACCGGACTGGGACGCCCATATTTGTTAGCGCTGGGAGCTGCTAACGGTCCAGCCTTTTCAATAAGCTTTAGTGCAACCGGGTGGTCCGGCATACGCAGCCCTACTCCCGATTTTCCTCCTCGAACAATATCTGGTACCATATCTGAGGCTGGCAAAATTATTGAAAGAGGACCGGGCCAGAACTTTTGCATAAGCCTGAGGGCATCTTCTGGTATAAATGTAACCAGTTGCCGAGCCTGTTCAATACTGCATACATGCACCAGAAGCGGATTTTCTGGTGGTCTTCCCTTTACCTTAAATATCTTTTCCACCGCTTCCACGCAAAATGCATCTGCTCCCAGACCATAAACGGTTTCGGTCGGAAACGCTACCAGTTCCCTTTGCTTTATCAACCTGGCGGCATCATCTATATATTTTTCTTCCGGGGTGACCTGATTGATCTTTATATATCGAGTTTCCAGTTGCCTACCCCTTCCTGGCTTTGAGTATCCGGTCCCGGCCGGCCATATCTTTGATAATCTCTGCCTCTGCAAAAGCTTGCGCCATCTGAAGTGCTTTTTCCCCCTGGTTATATGCTATCTCAATAAATAAGTAACCTCCGGGCTTGATTTTTTCCCACGCCTGAGGCATAAAACGGCGATAAATATCTAGCCCATCTCCAGGAGCCAGAAGCGCCTTAACTGGTTCAAACCCTTTTACTTCTTGATCAAGAACAATATATTCGTTTTGTGGTATGTAAGGCAAGTTGGCAGTAATCAGATCGAAAGGAGGGTGTTTTTCCAGCGGGGCCAGCAGATCACCCTGCCAGAACTCTATTACTACCCCGTTATCGGCTGCGTTAATCCTGGCAGTGTCCAAAGCCTCTTCTGATATGTCGGTAGCCACCACCTTGGCCTCAGGAAGATAATAGGCGACACTCACCGCAATAGCACCTGAACCGGTGCCCACATCACATATATCCAGTGCCTGTCCTGCAGAAAGCTGCAGAATGTTTTCAACCATTATTTCAGTA
Organism: uncultured Syntrophomonas sp.; assembly: GCA_964640845.1. GTDB lineage: Bacteria > Bacillota > Syntrophomonadia > Syntrophomonadales > Syntrophomonadaceae > JAAYJK01. Next base: position 4,009 of record CAZXIR010000164.1, on the reverse strand, counting down.
TCTGGGCGTGGAATTAGTACCTTTGGATTAACATGGAATTTTAAGGACATAAATTCCTTAAAACCAGTAATATATGCTGATGGTTCTCCCTGAACCCTTCTTTGTATTACCTCTTTAAATTGCTTTCTTTCCCAGCTATTAACAGGTGAATCAAAATTAGCATACAAATATACTCTCTCCTGATTAAGAACATGTCCCAGCAATACCTCCGCCTCCAAACGCGGGCTATCAATTCCTTTGCCAGAAAAATACTGGGTAGTCCATTCCAGGAGCCTTTTAATATTCCAGTTTTCTTTCACTTATTCCACCTGTTTCATACGCTCGGCCTGATCATGGGATATAAGCGCCCCAATGATTTCCTGAAGATTTCCTTCCAATACCGCATCCAGTTTATGCAAGGTAAGGTTTATACGATGATCGCTAACCCTTCCCTGGGGAAAGTTATAAGTGCGGATGCGCTCACTACGATCACCAGTCCCAACCTGACTTCGCCGCGCTCCGGCCATCTCAGCGTTTTTTTCCTCTTCCCTAACTTCCTTCAGCCGGGCTCTTAATACCCGTAAAGCCTTGGCTTTATTTTTATGCTGTGATTTTTCGTCCTGGCAGGTGACTACCAGGCCGGTGGGCAGATGAGTAATCCTAACCGCTGATTGAGTAGTATTTACCGATTGACCACCCGGTCCACTGGAACAGTACACATCTACCCGAAGTTCATTGGGGTCTATGTCTACTTCAACCTCTTCGGCTTCTGGAAGCACGGCTACCGTAGCGGCAGAAGTGTGTATCCTTCCACCCGATTCGGTAGTCGGTACCCGCTGCACCCGATGAACTCCCGATTCATATTTAAGCTTGCTGTATACCCCTGCACCATCTACAACAATAATCAATTCTTTGATCCCACCGATATCAGTAAAATGAGAATCCATAATATCTACCTTCCAACCCTGAGCTTCAGCATAGCGGGAATACATACGAAACAGGTCGCTGGCAAAAAGGGCTGCTTCATCCCCTCCAGTGCCGGCTCGAATTTCCATAATCACACTTTTATCATCATCAGGATCTTTCGGCAGCAAGAGGATTTTCAAGCTTTCTTCCAACTGTTCTTTTTGGCCCTTTAGTAAATTCATCTCTTCTTCCAGCATCTGACGGAATTCCTGTTCTTGCTCTTCACCCATCATTTGGCTGGTATCTGCAATCTGCTGTGCTACCGATTTATATTCCCGGTATTTCTGAACGATATCATTTAGTTCAGAGTGAGCCCGGGCATATTTCTGGAACTGACTCTGATCAGATATGACCTCCGGTTTGCTCAGCAGTTCGGTTAGTTCATCATATTTATCTTCAATGCTATCCAGCTTTTGCAGCATGGTCTTACCTCCTAGTAATATT
>CAZXIR010000164.1:0-2520 GCA_964640845.1 uncultured Syntrophomonas sp. | reverse complement strand
ACCTTATTATAGCAAAATAGCAGGAACTTCCGCCCCTGCTATTGATTACTGCAAACCATACTTTCTCTTAAATCGCTCTACTCGTCCGGTGGTGTCAACCACTCGGCCTTTATTACCTGTATAAAAGGGGTGGCATTTGGAGCAAATTTCTACTCGAATGCTTTCTCTGGTTGATCCAACCTCGAATTCATTACCACACGCACATCGAGCTGCGGCTTTAAAGTATTTAGGATGTATTTTTTCTTTCACAATTTCACCTCTTTTCAGGCTGCTTTTATCTCATTAAATATTATTAAGTATAAGCAAACAAACTGCAAAAAAGATTATATCAATAAAAGAGAGAAAACACAAGGATATATTGTACTCTTGCTCTGCTTGGGCTTGACCTTGCGCCTTAATTGTACTAGTATTATTAGTACAATTATCAAGACCATGCAGGGTGGTGTATTATTTGTTGTGGTTTAAGATAGACTTCCATTCCGGCCAACCTGTTTATCGACAGATTTTGAACAATTTCAAGAGTGAGATTATTAGCGGGAATTTAAAGGCCCATGAACCTATCCCATCTATACGTGAATTAGCCCGCTTGTTAAATGTGAATCCTAATACTGTAGCCCGCGCTTTCCGGGAATTGGAAAACGAGGGTTTAATCTATTCGCGTACTGGTATAGGCAGTTTTATCGCTGCCCCAGACCAGCTTACTCTGGAAGAAAAGGCGGTAATGACATTATATCCGGAGTTAAAAAGGATCATACAATTATCCCGTACCTTCAATATGCCCCAGATCAAGCTGGTAAAATTATTTACTAATACTGTGGACGAAATATATGGAGGTGATGACTTATGAGCTCTGCCTTTAGCTTGGACAATCTGACCAAGGGATACCCCAATAGCATTTTTCAGCTGCGTATAAAGAAGCTGACTCTGGAAGAAGGAGGAGTAATGGGATTGCTGGGAATTAATGGCGCTGGCAAGACTTCTCTTATTAAGCTCTTGCTCAATATAATTTTTCCCGATGATGGCACTATTACCTGGACCAAGAACAGCTGCTCCACGACTTCGGAATTCATTGTTCGTAATGTAAGTTATATGCCAGAATATAAGAATTTATACCATAATATGAGTACCGGCAGTATGTTAAGGTTCTGTTCCCAGACTATTCCCAACTGGAACAATAGTGAGACGGAAAAACTGCTTTCGGTTTTTCCTCTAGATCTAAATAAGAGAATCAGTACTCTCTCTTATGGGGAAAAAACTCGCTTATATGCAGTAATCACTTTCTCCAAAGATGTACCTTATTTAATTCTTGACGAACCCTCCCGGGGGTTAGACCCGGTAATGCAGGAAAGAATGCAGGAACAAGTAAACCTTGCCAGTCAGGCTGGCAAGACCGTGGTTTTTTCTTCTCATCAACTGCATGAAGTTGAAGCAACTGCTGATAGCACGGCAATAATTAAGAATGGAGAAATCATTTTAAATGATTATCTGGATGATCTTAAATCATCCCTGTTTTTCCTGGCCGCACCTGAAGGCAGGGAAATTGATCCTCAGGGAGAGTGGCAGTATACGGTGGTGGCCCGAAGAACGTTGGTTGGGCAAACTATTTTATTGTGCCGGGGCCCAGAATCAGCCCGCGCTCTTCTTAATGACCGTCTAAAGACGTTTGATGTTAATTTGAAAGATATTTTTTTGACTATCAATGAAGGCCAGGTGTGTATTAATGAATCTGTTAATTAAAGAACTAAATGACCTGAAAAACCGTTTTCTACTCCTTTTTTTCCTGATTGGAATATCTGGCTATTTGATCATAATCTATTATGACTTTTTTGTTTCCCTGATGGATATTAGTACTATTCAAGATGCTTTGGCCTTATCTCCATTGAGTAGTTATATGGACACTGAGGCAATCATACAGCAGTTGGCCTTGCTCCTTAATGATATGGATTTTTATCTATGGTCCCAGTGGTTTGGTAAAAATCTGTATCAGATTATAATCCTTAGCACAGTCCTGCTTGCTTTTTCTACTTTTGCTCGTGAAGCAGAACATAATACCATGAATTTTCTGCTCAGTAACTTTACCCGCAGGCAGATATTCAAAAGCAAAATCCTGGCCGGCAGTATGCTGTTGATACTCCTAATAGCTGAAGGGTGTTTTTTGCCTTTGTTTCTGGCCACTGACGCGGGTTATTCTTTTACCCTTTTAACAGCCTGTTCTTATTGGCTGCAAATGGTTTCCGCCGCCATGTTTTTATATGCCACAGTTATATTGTTTTCGGTTTTGTCAAAAGATGTTATTAAAGTTATTATAGCTTCTATGTTTTTTCTAATACTCCTGTCAGTGCCCAAGTTTATTAAGTTACTAAGTTCGCTCTACCTTTCTCGGTATATGACCGGATTTGATATATTTGTGGGAAATGGCATTCATTACCCTTCGATACTGATATTGATTTTAATGACCACAGCTATTTTCATGCTAACCTGGCGGATATTTCAGAATAAGGATTTCTAACCCAGCAGTTA
>CAZXIR010000163.1:0-5565 GCA_964640845.1 uncultured Syntrophomonas sp. | reverse complement strand
GGAAGAATAACAAAATAATATGATATTAAATTTCCTGGTGACAATAGCGGAGAGGTCAGGCCAGAACGAGCTTTATAGCCGAGCGAAGCGAGAGCTAGAATGCCGGTCGGTCAATCTCGCCGCCCGAGGTTGCAAGTAATAGGAAGCAAGATACAGCAAAAATTAATAAGAAATTAAATTTCCTGGTGACAATAGCGGAGAGGCCACACCCGTTCCCATCCCGAACACGGCAGTTAAGCTCTCCTGCGCCGATGGTACTGCATTTATGTGGGAGAGTAGGACGTCGCCAGGAATTAATTTATTTCTGGACACAGATTACATTACTTATTTGGGGACGGTTCTTTTGTTTGGTAGCTAACGTATTAATGGCATACTAGCAAACAAAAGAACCGTCCCCTTGTTTTCTTGCCTGAGGATTGTATTTATGTTAATATAAATTTGTATTTTTAAAGGATGGGAGAAAGAACATGCGCAAGTGTTTTCTGGCCTAAATGAATACGGGCAGGTCTGAGGAAGAATAGAGATTCTTGCTATTGTCCTGCTTTGACCAGAACACTTGTTACGAATCTGCAATAATAATGAAGTTGCGAAGGCATGGCTTTCGTGATTTGGGTCTTATATAGCTTGAAGAAGCTGTAGGTGACGAGTGTCTCCTGCAGCTTTTAATATTTTCTGGAGGTGTTTATCATACTATTAAGCTGTCGTAAAATCAAAAAATCATTTGGAGACCGAATGGTTCTAAAAGATATTGATCTTGATATAGGCCAGGGTGATCGAATCGGTTTGGTTGGCAGTAATGGAGCAGGGAAAACCACACTGGCCAATATTCTGACCGGTTTACTGGATTATGATGGCGGGACTATTATTACCACCCGCCAACACGTGAATATCGGCTATTTGCGACAAACCGAGGCCGAACCGGAGCTGTTTCTCAATGTATTGAATATGGAAACAGAAGCAAATGGAGAATTTCAGCGATTGACCAGCCATCTGGGTATAAACCGGGTTAAGGGCTGGTCAGGAGATAGAATGCTGAAGCTAAGCGGGGGCGAGAAGACAAAAATTGCTTTGGCCAGAGTTTGGGCTGCTAATCCTGAGCTGTTGATTCTGGATGAGCCCACCAACCATATGGATTACCAGGGGATCAGTTTTCTGGTATCCGAACTGTCAGCTTATAAAGGAGCAGCCATCATTATATCTCATGATCGGTATTTTCTAGATCGCACTGTTACAAAAATAGCTGACATTGATAAAGGAAACCTGAAACTGTATCCAGGCAATTACTCTGGGTATTGGCAAACAAGGCAGAAGGAACGAGAAAGCCAATTGCATCTCTATGAGTCACAGCAGAAAGAACAAGAAAGTATTGGAACTAAAATTAAGCGGCTAAAGAACTGGTCTGATAAAGCACACCGGGAATCACGTCAGAAGGCCGAAGGGAGGATGGGGGGCAAAGAATACTATCGTAAGAAGGCCAAAAAGAGGGATCAGGGGGTCAAGTCCCAAATCAAACGCCTGGAAAAGATGCAGCAGGAAGGCATAAGTCGGCCGGATAAGGACGTGCAGGTAAATTTTGACCTAACTGCACGGGGCCAAGGTGGGAGATGCCTAGTGGAGGGTCAGGATTTTGGCAAATGGTTTGGAGAACTACTGTTGTTTGAAGACAGTTCCTTTTATATAAAGCGGGGTGAAAAAGTAGGAATTTCAGGTCCCAATGGATGCGGAAAAACTACACTGATAAAGATAATTGAAGGACGGGAGAGCTTGGACGCCGGCAGCATTTTTGTGAGTCCATCGGCCCGGATTGCTTTTGTGAACCAGGAACTGCCGCGGAACGAGAAAGACACTGTATTGGAGACACTGAAGACGGTGAACCTGGAGGAACGAAAAAATACCCTTCAGCTTTTGGCTAAATTGGGCCTAGCCTATGATCGTATGCAGGTACCTATGGGAGAGCTTAGCCGGGGGGAGAGAATGAAGGTGGCAATGGGCATGGCCATTATGGGCGAATATGATCTGCTCATTATGGATGAGCCCACCAATCATCTGGATGTCTTCAGCCGGGAGGCTCTGGAGGAAAGCCTGATTCAGTTTTCCGGGACTATTGTTCTGATTTCTCATGATCGCTATTTCCTGGATAGGGTCTGCAATGTGATGCTGGTGTTTGACCAGCAAAAAATCAAACGGGTGGAGGGCAATCTTTCGTATTATTTGTCCAGCCAGTCTTCCTCAGCAGCCGCTCAAGGTTCAAATAAAAATGGAAGCAAGGAGGAACTGCTGTTGGTGGAAACCCACATATCCAGGCTGCTTGGCGAATTCAACCGCTACCAACCGGGCGAACCGGGGTACATAGCCCTCGATCTTGAATACCAGCAGCTTTTGCAGCGAAAAAAGGCACTGCAGAACAGGCAATAAAATAAAGGCATATCATTGCTGTGGGCGGTTATGGCACTATCAATGAGGACATCTTGTTACGATGTTCCTCAAGTAAGTGATGCAAACTTAGAAAAGACTGCTGCTGAGGAAGTATCTTTAGGTCAGTGTACCAATTATGTGATCCAGAAGGGCTTATACGATTTTGTAAACTAAATAAAGTACACACAAAAATACCCCCAAAAAATTATTCCTATATTACTGATTCCAGAACCCTGCCATCGGTGCTGATGGTTACGATTGACCAAGGTACAATCTGACCGCTGTCTTTTATTGCTTTTTTAACCGAATTTACCAGGCCTGTGCAGCAAGGAACTTCCATCCGGAGTACGGTGATACTCTTTAATTCATGCTGGCTTAAAATCTGGGTGAGTTTATCTGCATATTCTACATCGTCCAGCTTGGGGCATCCTATCAGGGTGATTCTATTTTTCAGGTAATCGTTATGGATGTTAGGATAGGCATAGGCGGTACAGTCAGCTGCTATGAGCAGGTCTGCATTATCAAAGTAAGGGGCATTAACCGGTACCAGTTTGATCTGGCAAGGCCACTGGCGCAGTTGTGAGTCATTGGCGGATTGACCCATGGTTCGGCTGTCAGGAAGGTTGATTAAGCTTGGGCCAGGCGTTATAAGCCGGACAGTGGTGCCAGGACATCCACAAGCCAGAGTATCCTCTGCGGTCTCCTGCTGTGCTTCCATATACTGCTTCACTGCCTCTTCATCAAAGGGCAAAGCATCTCTTTCCTCAATAGTTATTGCATCGGCAGGACACTCTGGAAGGCAGTCTCCTAGACCATCACAATAGGATTCAGATACCAACCGGGCTTTTCCATCCACCAACTGCAGGGCTCCCTCATGGCAAGCATCGATACACAGACCACAGCCATTACATTTTTCCTCATCTATTTGTACGATTTTTCTTTTCATACCCAAACCTCCATTCATAAGTAGGCCAAACCCGACCCTGCTATTATTATAAGCTAATATAGCCTAAAGCATCAGGGGATGGTTCGAGACCACTGAAAAAGTACCTGTTTTGTCATCCTGAGGAGCCGAAGGCGACGAAGGATCTTATCGAAAATACCCGTATTATTGGTGTTATATAGTTGCAAGATGCTTCGCTTACGCTGAGCATGACACATTTAAAGGACTTTTTCAGTGGTCTCGGACGGTTCTTTTGTTTTGTTTGCCAGGTGGGGTTGGGTGGGGCATAATAGAATATATTATAGTAAAAAAGCAAGGAAGGGAAATAGAGTGGTTGCACAGTAGAACGCCTATTTATTCTGCATTACGAAAATATTGTGGTGATATTGATTTGCGTCTGCATATGCCTGGGCATGTTGGTGGCAGAGGCTTTACCGACTATGCTCTTCAACAGATAGCCGCTATTGACGTTACTGAAGTGCCAGGCACGGGAGACCTGCATTTGCCGGAGGGGATCATGGAAGAGGCCCGGATTCTGCTGGCCCAGGCATTTGGGGCCCATCAAAGTTTGTTTTTGGTTAATGGTGCCAGCTCTGGAATCCATACCCTGTTTATGTCTTTGGCCGGAAATCAAAACAAGGTTATAGTACCCCGGAATGTTCACCGGTCTTTTTATACTGGAATGGTTCTATCCGGGGTGGAACCGATATATGTTCCATGCCAGATCGGAAGCGAGCTTGGTTTAGCCATGTCGGTCAGCAGCAAAGATATTATGAAGCGGCTGGCTGCAGATCCAGAAATAGCGAGGGTTTTTATAACCAGTCCCAACTATTATGGTATAACCTGTGATGTTTTTCAAATATGCCATGAAGTCAAGAGTTTTAATAACAACATATCGGTATTTGTGGATGAAGCCCATGGGGGCCATTTTCCATTTCATGATGATTATCCACTGTCTGCGCTTCAGTCAGGGGCCGATGCGGTGGTAAATGGACTGCATAAAACCTTACCGGTTCTTAATCAGGGTGCGTGTTTGCATGTGCAAGATGAACAGTATTTTTGGGACCGGGTATTTGCTGCTTGGTCGATGGTGACTACTAGTAGTCCTTCATATCCCATCCTAGCCTCTATTGATTTAGCTCGCAGCTTGATGATGACTCAGGGGAGGTCCATATTAGAAAAGGCCCTGGAACTCTCCCGTCAGTATAAACAGAAAATTAATGAAATTAGAGGGTTATCTGTATTTGCTGAAGAAGATTTAGATAATATTCCCGGGGCTTATCAGATGGATCCTTTGAAAATCTTAATAGGGGTCAAGGGTCTTAGAATAACTGGCTATCAATTGGCTCAAGTATTGGGACAGGAATATGCAATTCAAGTAGAAATGGCCGCTCCGGATTATATTCTGGCCATGATGTCTATGTTTCATGGTGCTGTAGATTGGAAGTTATTATATCAGGCCTTAAAAGAGACTAGCGAGAAGTATCCGGGTAAAGAGGACAATAGGGAAGATATCCCGCTACCACCTGAGCCTAAGCTTAGTTTAACTCCCCGGGCGGCGTTCTTTTCTAATACCGCAGAGGTGGATTTTACTTCTTGTCGGGGAAAAATATCTGCCGAAATTATAGCTCCTTATCCCCCAGGAGTGCCGTGTCTGTTGCCTGGTGAAGTGATAAGTGATAATGTGTACCAATACTTGGAATACTTGAAAAAGCATAAAACACCTTTATATGGTCCTAGCGATAGCAGTTTGACCAGAGTGAAAATAATAGACTATTCATAGATAGGATTGATAGTTTAAATGTACCATAAGGGTTTTTTTATCAGTTTGGAAGGAATTGACGGCTGTGGCAAAAGTAGTGTTATAGCTTACCTGAACACCAGATTAGATATGCAAAAAGTAGTTAGTATCAGAGAGCCAGGAGGTACAACAATATCTGAACATATAAGACAATTGCTTTTGAATGAACAAAACGATGATATGGCATTGGAAACCGAAGCACTTCTTTATGCTGCTGCTCGCAGTCAGGTAGTTAAACAGGTTATAAAACCAGCCTTGGCTAGAGGGAAGATGGTACTGGCGGACAGATTTACAGATTCCACCATAGCCTATCAAGGTTATGGAAGAGGGTTAGATCTGCAATACTTAAAAAACCTGAATGATTTTTGTACAGGAGGGTTAAAGCCGGATTTAACCATTCTGCTGG
>CAZXIR010000162.1:2106-5578 GCA_964640845.1 uncultured Syntrophomonas sp. | reverse complement strand
CCCATAAATCTTAATCAGCTTTTGTATAAGTTGCATCATCTAGCTGATAGTTATATTGAAGATGTTCGTCGACTCGATCCGTTGTTTAACAATCAGGCTGAGCTTCTTGAATTCCAAGCCAGGCATTATACTCATGCCCTGGAGCGAGGGATTCTGGCTAATTTCCAGGGGGATTGTTTTCTGGGCATAGATGCCGGTTCAACTACTACTAAAGCTGCTTTGATTGATAGTGATGGCAAGCTCTTGTATTCATATTATGCCAGCAACGAAGGAAGTCCCTTGACTAGCACCCTCAATCTTTTACATGATTTATACCATAGTTTACCAAAAGGAGCTACCATAAAAAATTCTACTGTAACTGGATATGGTGAAAGCCTTATTAAATCAGCTTTCTCAGTAGACTTGGGTGAAGTAGAAACTATGGCCCATTATCGAGCTGCTGAGTATTTTTTGCCTGGGGTGGAATTTATTCTGGACATCGGTGGGCAGGATATGAAATGCCTTAAGATCAAAAACGGTTCTATTGACCAAATTATTTTGAACGAAGCTTGCTCCTCCGGCTGCGGTTCCTTTATTGAAACTTTTGCTCAGTCCTTAAATATGAAGGTGCAGGAATTCGCTGCCCTTGCTCTTCTGGCCGAACGCCCAGTTGATCTCGGTACCAGATGTACCGTTTTTATGAATTCCATGGTTAAACAGGCCCAAAAAGAGGGCGCTACTATTGGAGATATTTCAGCCGGTTTATCCTATTCAGTTATTAAGAATGCATTGTTCAAAGTAATTAAACTGAGAAATACCGAACAACTAGGCGATAAAATAGTGGTGCAAGGAGGTACTTTTCATAACGATGCTATTCTAAAAAGCTTCGAGAGCATTGTGGGCCGGGAAGTAATAAGACCGGATATCGCAGGAATAATGGGAGCCTTTGGAGCAGCCCTGATTGCCTATGAAAAATGTCTGCCTGGTTATGATAGTAAGCTGATTAGGGGTTCTGCTCTGGATGACTTCAGTTTCACCAGTTCGATGTCCAGATGTTCAGGATGCCTTAATAATTGTCTGCTTACAACTAATACATTTAATGACGGCCGAGCTTTTATCTCCGGTAACCGCTGTGAAAAAGGGGCTGGTATGGAAAAGAAGAACAGCAATTTGCCAGACCTTTATGATTATAAATTAAGGCGTTTAAATGGCTATATACCTTTAAAACAGAAAGAGGCATCTCGAGGAACAATAGGCATTCCTATGGTACTCAATATGTATGAAAATTATCCTTTCTGGTTTACGTTTTTTACTCAACTCGGTTTTAGGGTAGAGAGATCTCCTCGTTCATCCAAGAAAATCTTTGAATTGGGCTTAGAAACTATACCATCGGAATCGGTATGCTATCCCGGTAAGATGGTCCATGGTCACATTATGGCCTTGGTCAAGCGGGGAATTAAAACCATTTTCCATCCCTGCATCATCTATGAAAAAAAAGAAATTGAAGAAGCCTCCAATCACTTCAACTGTCCGATAGTAATTTCATATCCGGAAGTTATTAAAAACAATATAGATATCTTAAGAGATGAAAACATTAAGTTTATGAGTCCCTTTCTTCCCTATGATAGTAAAAAGCGCTTGATTCAGAGACTTTATGAGGAAATGGCCGATTATAAAATATCCAAAAAGGAGATTGCCGCCGCGGTGGAAGCGGCCTGGCAAGAAGAAGAAGAAGCGCGAAAAGATATAAAGAAAAAGGGAGAAGAGACCCTGCAATTCTTGCACGATACCGGCCATAAGGGCATAGTATTGGCGGGACGGCCATATCATATTGATCCTGAAATTAATCATGGCATCCCTGGATTGATTAACTCAATGGGATTTGCAGTGTTGACGGAAGACTCCATTTCTCACCTGAGTAAAGTTAATCGCCCCATTAGAGTAGTGGATCAATGGATGTATCATTCCAGATTATATGCAGCAGCCAGTTACGTTGCGAAAAGAGACGATTTGGAATTAATCCAGCTTAATTCCTTCGGCTGTGGTCTGGATGCCGTTACCACCGACCAGGTGGAAGAAATACTTGAATCAGCTGGAAAGATCTATACCTGCTTAAAAATTGATGAGGGAAGCAATTTAGGATCAGCTAAAATCAGGATCAGATCTCTAGTGGCAGCCATGGAGGGTCGCCGCCAATCTGGTCTTAAACCGCCTTGTGTACCTGCTATTCAGAGAAGACAACCATTTACAGAAGCCATGCGTAAGCAACATACCATATTATGTCCCCAGTTGTCGCCTATACATTTTGAACTTGCTCAGGATCTTTTTGCATCTGAGGGATACAATATTGAAGTTTTGCCCTCGGTGGATAAAAAAGCAGTTGATGAAGGTCTTAAGTATGTTAATAATGATGCCTGCTATCCATCCATTTTAGTAGTGGGACAGCTGATATCGGCCTTGAAATCGGGTAGATATGACTTGGAAAATACCTCGGTTATTATATCCCAAACCGGAGGCGGTTGTAGAGCAACCAATTATATTGCCTTTTTACGTAAAGCTATGAAAGAGGCCGGGATGGAAAATATACCGGTAATTTCAGCTAATATTACTGGTTTGGAAGCTAACCCGGGATTTAAAATTACACCTGCACTATTCAAGAAGGTTACCATGGGTATAATTTATGGCGACCTGCTGATGAGAGTTCTTTATCGGGTTAGGCCCTATGAGAAGATACCCGGTTCCGCCAACCTTCTTTTCCAAAAATGGAAAAACCTGTGTAAACAACAGCTTGCTGTAGGAGATATGTATACCTTTCGCAAGTACGTTAAACAGATTGTCAGAGAATTTGATCAGCTGGAAATAAAGGGGGTCAGGAAGCCCCGGGTTGGTATTGTAGGGGAAATCCTGGTCAAATACCACCCTACCGCTAATAACAACGTCATTAACATTGTGGAAAAAGAAGGTGCAGAGGCAGTAGTACCAGACCTGCTTGATTTCTTTACCTTCTGCGCATATGACCTGGTTTATCGCCACCGTTACCTGACGGGAACATTAAAGGGCAGAATCCTGGGTATGGGGTTTATAAAGTATTTCGATAATTGCCGTCGGGATATGATAAAAGCATTGCATCGCAGTAAGAGATTCGATGCTCCCTGTTCAATTTATGATATGGCTAAAAATGCTTCCGGGGTAGTTTCCCTCGGTAATCATACCGGTGAAGGCTGGTTATTAACCGCAGAAATGATAGAACTTATAGAAATGGGGGTACCCAATATTATTTGTATGCAACCTTTTGCCTGTCTACCCAATCATGTTACTGGCAAAGGTATGATCAAAGAACTGAAACGACAGTACCCGGAAGCCAACATAGCCGCCATAGACTATGACCCAGGGGCTAGTGAGGTGAATCAGTTAAACCGAATCAAACTTATGCTATCTGTGGCTTTTAAGAATATGAATAATGATTTGCCAGACCCCATCTATACTTCGCAAA
>CAZXIR010000162.1:0-2006 GCA_964640845.1 uncultured Syntrophomonas sp. | reverse complement strand
TATTCTTAACTGGATACAATTTCGAACAGGAGGCTAAGAACTTGAAAAAGCGTGTAGTAGAATTTCTAGTAATATTGGTGACAATCGGAATCTTTGCCGGATGTTCCTCTGATTCTAATCATGGTAATTCTACCTCACCAGATGATGTTGTAACAGAAGATGTTGATCTATATTATTCGGATTCAGGTAATGAACAGTTTGTGATCGAGGAAAGGGAAATCACATTTGCCAAGGATAAGGACAAATATAGTACGGTACTGCAAGAATTAATCAAAGGTTGTGAAAACTCACTTTACCGCAGCAATATTACATCCACTACCAAAGTCTACGGTACTATTAAGCAGAGCAATGACTTGATTGTTAATATGAGTAAGGATTTTTGCGGTTTTAGCGGAAGTGTTGCTGAAATAATTGCGGTTGGTTCAGTGGTTAATACCTTAACCAGTTTTGATCATGATATTCACCGAGTCAAGATACTGGTAGAGGGGGAGGAACTCATCGGGCCCAGCGGAAATCCTAGGGGCTTTATGCAGCCTTTTGATAATAATATAACCCAACCTGATGTAACCAAAGAAATTACTTTGTATTTCTGCAATCAGGATGCAACAGCTCTGGAAACAGAGATCCGAACTATTGAAGTCACTCCAGACATTACCATGATAAATCTAATGGAAAAAACTCTGGAACAACTAATAAAGGGACCAAGCAATAGCAATCTGCATAAAACAATTCCTACTGAAGTGCGGATAAATGATTTGAAAATCGATAATAACATTGCCCAGGTAGATTTTTCCATAGAGATGCATACCAAACACTGGGGTGGATCCACCGGTGAGGCCATGACTATAAACTCTATTGTATACACCTTGACGGAATTTTCTGGTATAGAAAAAGTGCAGATGACGGTTGAGAAAGACCCCATATCCATTGAACATGGTCCTATTGAAGATGCGATAGGTCGGCAATAAAAAGAGCTCTGCTAAATGAGGATTTTGCATAATTAAGTTTCTCATATTAGCCAAGCATTTCAGTCATGTTATCCTGAGGTAATGCCGAAGGATCTAAAATATTCTTCGTTGCGCTCAGAAGGCAAGCTGATTTTTGAGTTATGCAAAACTCTCAAATAGTTAAAGGAGTAGAGTAATGAATAAAAATTTGGCTACCTATCTGGCCCTGATATTAACCATGTTGGTTTGGGGACTATCGTTTATTGGCACTAAGATTGCTTTAACCAGTTTTAATCCCTTTGTCTGTATTTTCTTGCGTTTCAGCCTGGCTGCTTTGTTTTTTTTGGTGGTCTTGTCTCGCACCGGTATTCCTAAACTCACTTCTGGTGAGCACCGGAAGCTTCTGCTAACAGCTCTTTTCCAACCAGGTCTATATTTCGCCTTTGAAACCATTGGATTAACACATACTACTGCATCCAGTGCTTCCATAATATTAGCCCTGGTTCCAATAGCGGTTTTAATATTAGCTCACTTCATGCTGGAAGAAAAAATAACCGGCTGCAATGTGCTGGGAATAACTTTATCAGTTGTCGGTATAGTAATATTAGTTTTTGGTGGTAGTGAAAAGTTTTCCCTGGAAGGATCTCTGTTAGGAGACCTGCTAATACTAGGTGCGGTATTTTCTGCCGCTTTTTACATGGTTTTGGCTCGGGATCTGGGCAAGACTTTATCATCGATGCAAATTACCGGTTTTCAGGTTATATACGGTACTATTCTTTTCGCGCCTTTCTTTTTGTACAATTTACCTAAGGTTAAATGGGCAGAGGCAAGCATGGAGTCTTATGCAGCTATAGTATTTCTGGCCTTGTTTTGTACTATAGCTGGCTTTTTAGCCTATAACTTTGCCCTAACCAGGATTGAGGCTTCCCGAGCTTCGGTTTTTATTAATGGAATTCCCGTTGTTACAGCTATAGGGGCCTGGTTTATACTGGGCGAGAAACTTACCCTGATACAGATGGCAGGTGGGGCTGTGGTACTCCTGGCAGTATTTATTACCAG
>CAZXIR010000161.1:0-5617 GCA_964640845.1 uncultured Syntrophomonas sp. | reverse complement strand
TAAGTAAGCTTCCCTGCTTACAACCAGCAGTATGACTAATAATAAGTTGCAGCAATGTTTAATAAAGCAAAAGGAGTCTGCCCTTTTTTGTTTATTGGTTAGTACAGCCTAGGATTGGTTTTTTCCATCCATATCAGGCCATTCCATAAGCCAGGCGACTCACTTTTTCCAAGTGCCGCTTAATCACGCTGATAGAAAAAGGTCGTCCATGAGCGGGATAGATGTTCTTAGCTCCCTGCTTCAAAATTGATCGCCAGCTGAAATATATTTCGGCTGGCCCCTCCGCAAAGGGAGGATATATAGTTAGTCCTGTCCAGTTGGCAGCCAAATCCCCTATTATGGCATTTCCATTGGCCAGCAAGACGGACAGGGATCCCATGGTGTGCCCGGGGGTGGGAATTACTTTCCCTTTAATCCCGAATTCCTCCAGATCATATTCTTGATTAACAGTAATTTCGGCATCGGCCGGTTCAAAGGCCAGCAGAGGCCGAGCAACTTTTCCCACCCAGCTGGCTGCCCTTCCCAGCCCATTGGTACCCGAGGGGATTACGATTTCTCCCTCCCGCATAATTTTAGCTTCCATTGGATGGGCCAGCACGGGACAGCCACACATCCGTTTGATTTCCGCCAGGCTTCCGATGTGATCGTAATGAGCATGGGTAATAATGATCAGATCGATATCATGTGGAGATAGGCCCTGTTTAGCCAGCAGGTTCAGAAACAGCCTGGATTTTCTCAGACTCCCGGCATCAATTAGAATGTAGCCCCGGTTCCCTTTAATCACATAACAGTTGGTTATTCCCAATCTCAAGCATAGCAGATCACCCATAATCCAACCATCCCTATGATAATCCCACAAACTGCTGATAATTTTCTTCTTTAAAGCCTGATACCAGACTGACACCGTCGGTTAAAATGGGCCGGAGAAGAATCCGGGGATTTTCGTTAATTATTTTAGCAACCTCTTCATTATTCATCTTATCAATATCTGCTGGCATCTTTTTGAAGGCCTGGCTTCTACGATTGACCAGTTCTTTTATTTCCTTTTGGGCTAATTTAGCCAGATTCTGCAATTCCTCATAAGAAGGTGTTTCTTTGAGCAGATCAACCTCCTGGTATTCAATGTTATTCTGCGAAAGCCACGCTTTCGCTTTCTTACATGTACTTCAGCTTTTGACACAATAAAACTTGAACTTATGGGTCATAATCAGTCCTCCTTCGTTTTGCTGCCTGATCACTGCAGTCAGCCCTGAAAAATTTAACAATTGTAACATTTAAACAGATGTATTCATATCCTGAATTATGGGTATGATATCTTTATAGGTTGTGAATAGCTTACCGGATTAATATCTGGTAGCTTTCATATACAGGGGAGAGCGGGAAACTGCTCTTCCCTTTTTAAAATTTTCTGGCCGGGCACCAATTAATTTAATAGGTACGCATCAATTAATTGCAAGTTACGATGTTGCCTTATTTTCCCCTTAATAAACGTCTATGTCACAATAAGTTTAAAGGGAATGTAAATTTCCCCGGGAACGCCATTAAATCAAGCTTAGCACGCAGGAGGTATAATACTCGCCCGTCATTGTACCGGCACCCTAACCCAGGCCAGCAAAGTTCAAAGTCACCTGCCAAAGGATTGGTCTTAAACTCAGGTGACTATATAAGGTACCTTTTTCCCACATCCAGCACAGTGTCCCTGATCTAATGCTATGATTTCAGTATAATAGGCATCTCTTTTGATCAATAGAGCCCCGCATTCTGTACAATAGGTGTTATTGTCCGGTCCAACCAGGTTTCCCACATATACATGTTTCAGGTATTCACTGGCAATCTGCCGGGCCTGCTCTAGAATCCCGGCTGGAGTTGCTTCCCGGTCCATCTTGTAGGCGGGATGGTACCTGGATAGATGCAACGGAATATGGGGATCAATTCCTGCTATCCACCTAGCCATCTGCTGGAGTTGATTCAAATCATCATTTTCACCCGGAATTATGAGGCTGGTTAACTCGATATGGCATCGTTGCGCGGCTTTTTCGACTGTTTCTATCACCGGTCTTAACCCGCCCTTACATAATTTTCTGTAAAAATCTTCGGTAAAAGCTTTAACATCTATGTTCATGGCATCCACATAAGGAAGCAGGTGTTTAAGTGGTTCTGGCTCGATATATCCGTTGGTAACCATTACTACCTGAAGATCTTCTTCTTTTAACAACACCGCGGTATCCATTATGTATTCATACCATATAGTCGGTTCATTATAAGTGAACGCAACTCCGATGGAGGAGTTGGCCTTGCTTTTCTGGGCCAACTGCAACAGTTGTTGCGGTTCTATGGTATGGGTAGCTGGATCACCGTGAACAAGAAGATGATTCTGGCAGAAGGAGCAGGCGAAATTGCATCCAAAGGTGCCGGCGGACAATATGTTTTTCCCAGGGTAAAAATGGTATAAAGGCTTTTTTTCTATCGGATCCAAGGCCAGCGAGGCTATCTGAGCATAGTTGTGAGCGATAAGCTTCCCATCATCATTAATGCGGGTGCGGCATAGGCCCTGATGACCTGGCTTGATAATGCAATGGTGGGGACAAAGCACACACCTTACCCTATGATCTTCTAACTTCTCATAAAACATAGCTTCCTGGGACATTACAAAAACCTCCTTGCAAAGGATCTCTGTGGGCTAATGTCTATAAGCTGCCTACCGTTTGACCCTAACCCGGTCCCTTTATCGTCTGCCTTCTCCTCGGAACTCGGACTCTTCTCTAAGCCTTTCTTTTAACCTGGGGGCAGACCTATGGTTCCTAATTGAAGCTTGATCATTCCTCTAAAGGTCTCCTGGCATCTCTGAGCTGATCTAAGCTCTGACTGCCTGAATGTCCTGGCTCTAAACGTACCTCAGCGATATCTTTTTACTTCAAAACGCTCTATTCTATATTTTTCCCCGGGTGATATGCCACCCTTTTCTAATGCTATTTGCAACTGCTGATTAACCGTATCCACTCCTTCCAGGTCTGGAAGGAGCAATCCCCGTTTACCGGCCGCACTAACAATAACCCCATATCTAGCCGGATCTAGATCCTGCCGACTGCACTCTTGGGCTTCTCCCAGGATATCTACTGAATAGGTGAGCTGTTCCAGTTCTCCTTGTTCCAGGGGAAAAAACCGTGCATCCCTAGTTCCAGAACTTATAGCATTGGCCGCAATTTCCTGGGCTAGGCTGTCATGAACCGGAGCTATAGTGCCTATACATCCTCTCAACTGCCCATTCTTTTTCAAAGATACAAAAACACCGGCCTTCTTCTCGCTAAGCCCGGCCAAGTCCGGAGGTAGTTGGGGCACTTTTCCCCCTTGGATATAACTTTCCAGTACCATACGGGCCCATTTAACCGGATCGCTCTCAGATCTACGCTCTGCTTCCAGCCTCTGTTTTTCCTGCTGGTTTAGCTCTGCTAATAGGGATGGGGCCTGCTCTAAGGGACGAAACCCAGCCACTAGGTACCCGACGCCGAAAGGCCCTTCGTAAGAAAACACCTGGCTGTTAAACTTCAATCCATCCAGAGTTCCCAGCATAATCACTATTGAACGATAACCACATTCCCCGGCATTATCTCGGAGCTGAGCTGGGATCTCTAATATCCCCCTGACATCTCCTGCCGCAAGTAGTTCTTTTACTTGCAGATCAAAGGCCTGTCCATTAGGGTGATAATCATAAGGTCCCTCATTTTTCAGCCGATGCGACATATCACCAGAAGCTATTACTGCTACCCTCCTGTTCAATGCTGCTGCTGACTCCTGAATAATTTTTCCCAGGGTATATAATTCCAGGTTGGATAAAAAACCTGTACTAATGGGCACGAGACGGATTTGGCAATTTAAAGCCGGTCCTACAAAGTGCATAGGAACCAGAATACCATGATCCAGGTTGCCTTTTAGCCGATTGCTGGCTGCACATTCCATGTCAACGTTTATAAAATTGATGCCTTGTTTTACCGCTCTCTTGGAAATTTGCACCATTAGTTCTAGGTCATTATTATAGGTGCTTCCTTCAGCCTGGCTGCCAAAGGCCTTAAAATCTCCATATAGTACCGCTTCGCTTAGACAAGTAATGCAGTCCGAAAATACATTGCCATGAGGAGTAAGAATCACTATAGTATCAGGCGATGTGTCAGCTAGATCCCGGGCCAAAGAATTCATCGCCTGGACAGTAGATGTCACTTCACTTATTCTGCCACCACCTACAAAAGGCACTATTAACGGGGGATGCGGGGTAAGGGCAGTGTAGGTTATCATTTCTGCCACCCTCCTTTTCTTATATAGAATCATCACTTCCAGCCTGGATAATCTTGTATATCTTCATCATAATCCCGAATTTCCGACTTGGCAATACCTGAGAAAATGGCATAAGCCAACTTGGACTGGTACTGATCCTGGCATAATTTCTGAGCCTCTTGCGGATTGGAAATAAAGCCTATTTCTACGATCACTGATGGCATCTTAGTACGGCTTAAAATATAGTAGTCGCCAGGTTTGGCCTTACGATCAGTATTCCCCAATATCCTGGTCAATTCCTCCTGTATCATAACCCCGGCTACTTTACTGCGTTCACTGCCGGTATGATAAAAGGTCTGGGCCCCGGACCACCTAGGACTGACATCTGCATTGGCGTGAATGCTGATGTAAAGATCTGCCCCGGCTTGGTTGGCTATCTCTACCCTGCGTTTTAGATCGGAACGTTTACGTTGGGCAATGGAAGCACCGGAATCTTCAGCCAGATCAACATCATCCTCCCTAAGCATGATTACCAATGCTCCAGCTTGACTCAGGTAGTCGGCCAGTTTCTTGCTTACCTGCAGGGTGATATCCTTTTCCATATATTGTCCTCGAACCGCACCTGGATCGGTCCCTCCATGACCAGCATCCACCACTATGATTTTATTAGCCAGTCCATAAGATAAAACCTCCTTCTCTCCATTATCCACACCCATAACTGCCATTATGCATATAACGAATAGAAAGATTATCGCCATCCGGTATTCTGACCACCTGCCCCTTGAAACTATCCATCTACTCATCAGTCTTTATACCTCCGCACTAATACCTGCTGCTTCTTATATATGCCAGTCTTTTTATTATTATTAGCATATAGCGCTAAGACGGTGGAGACTGCTTGGTTAACAGGCGGAATAAGCAAGGAAATTCGAAACCGGTTAAATTCACTTTTTTCTTAAAGGACGATAATGGAGACGATATCGCATTGTCATCTTTGGCCACATATGTGAAGAGATGAGAAAGATGACTGCCCTGCCGTCCCCCGGTCATGAAAAAACCCCCTCCGGTTTGAGGGGGTTTTGCTGTTCTTTAGTATATTTAGCGTTTTGAGTATTGTGGAGCTTTTCTGGCTTTATGCAGGCCGTATTTCTTTCTTTCTTTCATGCGCGGATCACGGGTTAGAAAACCTGCTCTGCGCAGTACGGATCTTAATTCCGGATTGGCTTTTAACAGAGCCCGGGCAATACCTAACTGAACGGCACCGGCCTGGCCGGATACGCCTCCGCCATGCACTCTGCATATTATATCAAATCTACCAGCAGTATCGGTCATACCAAGAGGTTGCTCT
>CAZXIR010000160.1:0-5621 GCA_964640845.1 uncultured Syntrophomonas sp. | reverse complement strand
TTAGTACACCATTACATCCCCAATGGTATCCTTTTTCAATTTGTAGTTAGAGCACAAGCTCTGGGTATCCGGGTTGTCGGTTGCGTACTGAACCTCCACCATTCCGATATCATCCACAGGAGAATCCACTTCAATACTATCCAAAGAGCAAATGCCCCCGTTCCAGTGCTCACAGGTCGAAACCTGACAGCGAATAGTCTGGCTTCCTTCTTTACTCATGCCTAAACACCCCTATCTTTTTAAATAGAATGCTCTTACTGCAGGCTATTTATCCGCCAAAATCAACGGTTATTTTTGTTAATGATTTAAGTAACCCGATATGCTTTAGTAAACTTGCCATCGCAATAGTTTCACCTATTAAACTAGCTTGATGGCAGGGATTTAAAAGCAAATAAAGAATAGAAATATTAAGGATTAATACCAGGTAATGGATACCAGGGGGAATAGACTCGGTTTTTTGTTTTTAGGGGGGCATATGATTGAGTTATTTGGCATATTTTGAGAACAATCCCGAGAGTATGCTGCTGCTCAATAGTGAGGGCAGGATTATAGACACCAACCTTAAGGCCTTGGAATTGTATGAGTTGAGTAAAGCTGAGCTATTAAAGCTCGATATTTACAGCCTTTGTCCGGTAGAGTACAGAGAACGAATATTCCGATTAATAGAGGCCGACCAATCTGAGGAGCAAGTGGTTCAGATAGTTAACTTAAACGGTTCTGGTCAGCCTTTTCCAGTGGAGATAAAGATTAAACCACTATTCATATCCGGGAATCGGATTCTACTGTTTAATGTAAGGGATATCAGTGTTCACCAGCAGATGCAAATTAGAAATGATCGCCTGCAGTATCATAACAGTGTGTATATTGATATTTTTATGCATATGCCGGATGGAGCCATTATAGTAAACCGACAGGGAAAAATTAAAGAGGTTAATGTTGCTGCACAAGCACTTTTAGGGCACAGCCTGGATGAAATGCAAGGGAAAGAGGTGAGTGAATACCTGGGGATGAATATCCCGCATATCCACAACATGCTGGAGAAAGGCCAAGCCTATCGGGATGTTGAACTGTTAATCCCCAGGCAGGAACGCAACCTGCATGCAGTTATATCTGGCATACCCTTTAGTAATAAGGGGGTTATCAGAGGAGGAGTAATATACCTCAGTCCAATAGAAAAGATTCATCTTTTGGTTAATAGATTTACCGGGGCTAGGGCCAGTTATTCTTTTCAAGATATTATTACCGTCAGTCAAATCATGAAAGAGGCTATACATCTTGCTAAAATGGCAGCTGTCAGTGCCAGTAATGTTCTGTTGGAAGGGGAGAGCGGTACCGGTAAAGAAGTATTCGCACAGGCTATACATAGTGAAAGTCAGCGAAAAAACGGGCCGTTTGTGGCAGTGAACTGTGGGGCTATTCCCAGAGAACTGATTGGCAGTGAACTGTTCGGATATATTGAGGGAGCATTTACCGGAGCTCGTAAAGGCGGTAGTCCCGGTAAGTTTGAACTGGCCTCAGGGGGAACCATGTTTCTGGATGAAATCGGTGACATGCCTCTGGAACAGCAGGTGACCCTGTTGCGAGTACTACAGGAAAAAAACATCACCCGTATAGGCGATAGTCGGACAATTCCTGTTGACGTAAGGGTTATCTGTGCTACCAACAAAAATTTGTGGCAGGAAGTTGAAGCAGGCAATTTTAGAGCCGACCTGTATTATCGTTTAAATGTAATTAATATTGATATACCACCCCTTAGACGGCGTAAAGAAGACATTATAGTATTGTTTGATTATTTCCTTAGTAAAATTCCTCTTGCTAAGGCACCCTTGGAGGAAGAGCGGGGGAGAATTGAACAATTTCTGCAACAATACAGCTGGCCCGGAAATATCAGGGAATTGCAGAATGTGGTAGAGAGAATGGTGCATATGGGTGGTAGCCTGCCCATAGGAGTAAAACACTTACCTCCGGAGATACGTCGTATATCAAATGAAGAAGTTCCAATTCATAAGGGGGATAATCCGCCCCGGATAAGCATATATGAAGCCCGGGGAAAACATAAGGAGATGGTTCAGGAGCAGGAGCGTGACAAAATCATCAGTTTGCTGGAACATTTCCAAGGCAATATTAGCCGAGTAGCACAAGAGATGGGGGTTAATCGCAGCACTATATACCGTAAGATGAAGCTCTACAAAATAAGGTAGTCAAGGTGTGGCGCAGTGCTGCATAGTGTTGCAACCTGCCACAATATGCAGCACTTGCGAAGAAAGAAAATTATCTCCAGACTAAAGAAATACTAGGGAAAAAGGCCGCTCTATATGGGGCGGTCTAATATTTTTGTTAAAAACCATTTGTTGGCATATTTATTGCATTAATTATATTCAGGATATACTTCAAGCTACAAGGAGGATGGAAATATGTTTGATTTGACTTCCATCAGGAGAAGAAGGGAATTAGCAGAAAGTTTATTAAATCCAGAGTTAGTCAAAGATTTTTTGAGCGGCGATTTGCTTAGCGAGTTAGGTATAAGCATTCGCGCGGATATAAAGGAAAATGACAATGAATTTATAATAGAAGCAGAACTGCCTGGAGTTGTTAAAGAAGAGATAGTGGTTGAGTTCAAGGAAGATATTATCACCATCTCAGCCCAGAAACAGAAAGACCTTGATGAAGAGAAAGGAAACTATGTTCGAAGGGAAAGAAAACGCGGCAAAGTGAGCAGGAGTTTCTATGTACAGAATATTCATAGTGAAGGAATAAGCGCAGATTATAAAGATGGCGTTTTAAAAATTGTACTTCCCAAGATTAAAGAAAGCCCGTCTGACAGCCACCGGATAGAGATTAAGTGATGTACAAAATTATCCTTGTGCAACATAAATAGATGATGTGAGAGGCGGAATTATAGATGGCAAAAATTGAGATGATAGTATTAAGAAACAATATAATGGCCAGCTATGAGGGAGAAGTTCAATATGGTAAACCCCATGGTTTGGGAAATGCTTACTACCGAACCGGGAGTAAATACGAAGGTCAATGGAAAGAAGGCAAACAATGCGGCTATGGTAAAGAATTTTACCCGGATGGCACTCTGCGCTATGAAGGCCAATGGGAAGACGGAGGACGAAGTGGAGAGGGCAAATCATATTACACAGATGGAACACTGGCTTATGAAGGTAAGTGGGTTAATGATAGACCAGAGAATTTTCCTCGATCCACTTCCTTTTAAATACACTCTCACTCTCCAGCTGTATCACCTAGATAGAATTCACTAACCCCCCATCCCTATTACATCCCCATAAACCTGCTCTAGCAGGTGTTTTTTTTTTGCCCAATATTAGAGCAGTCAGCATCAGAACTGCCTTCATCCCCACCAAAGTCATTTTCGTATTAACCCCTTTGGCCGAGGCTACAACCACCTATGAATATTGGCTGAGGTGGGGACGAAGGCTTAAGACCGCTTGGGGCCGGTCTTAGCTCTTAAGCGTAAGTTTGATTGACTAGAAGGGTTATGTTCCCGCTGTTCGAATCGCCTTTCCCCCTGCACTAACCTTAATCCTTCATCCCCACCAAGTTACCCCTTGAGAAAAAATGGACAAAAAAAATGTATTTTTTTGAGATTTTTTTGATTATACTGAGTAATGATGCAGGAATTTTTAATAACAATATATAATGTGAAAATGTTAGCATATTAGGATGAGTCAGGAGGAATAAGATGTCGTTAAAACAAACACCACTATATCCCATGCACCTCAAGTATAACGGTAAGATTATAGACTTTGGGGGCTGGGAATTGCCTGTACAATATGAAGGTATGGGAATAATCAAAGAACACAATATGGTTCGTGAAAAGGCAGGGCTTTTCGATGTATCCCATATGGGCGAGGTTATGGTAACCGGAGATAAGGCCGAGGAATTTGTGCAAAAACTAGTTTCCAATGATGTAAAAATACTGCAGGATTATCAAGTTGTATATGGTCTTATGTGTTATCCCAGCGGTGGAGTGGTGGATGACTTACTGGTCTATCGTTATAACTCTAGCAAGTATCTTCTGGTGATCAATGCTGCCAATGTGGACAAGGACTTTGCGTGGATACAGGAAAACCTTGTCCCGGGTGTCAGTGCCACCAATATATCTGATCAATATGCCCAACTAGCCTTACAGGGCCCGGAGGCCCAGGCCATATTGCAAAAGATCATTGATGTTGACCTGAATAGTATCAGGTTTTTTTGGTTTAATCCCCAAGTGAAAATATCTGGAGTAGAATGTATTGTTTCCAGGACTGGATATACAGGTGAAGATGGGTTTGAGATATATGTTAGTCCCCAGGATGCCGCTTTTATCTGGGAAGAAATATTGAGTGCCGGTGAAGATTTGGTAAGTCCGGTGGGATTGGGTGCCCGGGATAGCCTCAGGTTTGAAGCTAAACTGCCATTGTACGGGCAGGAAATAGACCAGGACATTACACCACTGGAAGCAGGCCTGGGTTTCTTTGTTAAACTAAATGGTGATGATTTTATAGGGCGGTCTGCTCTTCTTAAACAGAAAGAAGAAGGCTTAAAAAGAAAGCTGGTCGAATTTTCCATGGTCGGCAAGGGAATTCCTCGCTCCCACTATGAGGTGCAAAAAGATGGTGCTGTTATTGGCCATGTTACTACCGGACTTCATGCACCTACTTTTAAAAAGCCTATCGGTCTGGCATTAATAAATATTGAGTTTACTGAACCAGGCACCAAGATAGATATTATGATTCGGGATAAAGCTATCGAGGCAGTTGTAGAACGAGGCATATTCTATAAGAAAAAAACCAAATCTAAATAACAGTATCTGGTTAAAGTATAATCTGCCAATAATAATAAGCGTTTTTTCTCCCGTGCATCGGTACCGGAGATTTAATAATAATTTATCTGCCATTAATAAAATTTAACGGAGGGATTAATAATGAATATTCCTAAGAAATTGCTTTATACCAGCGAGCACGAATGGATCAAGGTTGACGGAGAAAAAGGTCACATCGGTATCACGGATTATGCTCAGCACCATCTAGGGGATATAGTTTTTGTTGAACTGCCGGAAACAGGTGAAGAAGTTGCCATGGGTGAGTCTGTGGGGGTTATCGAATCAGTAAAGGCGGTAGCTACTCTTTTCAGCCCGGCGGGAGGAAGAGTAATAGAAGTCAATGAGGAATTAGACGAAGCTCCGGAATTATTAAATGAAGATCCATATGGAAACTGGATTGCCATAATAGAATTAAGTGATATCAATGAATTGGACAAACTTTTGTCCGCTGAAGAATACAAAGCGTTCTGTGCCACTCTGGAATAGGGGTTCAGCCCTAAGCTTAATGATCGTCACTGTAGTTGAATTATGTTAACTGGGAAAGTGCACATGGAAATTTAATATAAGGAGGGAGTTCCTTGAAGTACACTCCTAATCCGCCCTTGATAGTAGAGGAAATGCTTCAAACCATAGGGCTGAACAGCTTGGATCAGTTATTCAGCGACATTAAACCAGAAGTGAAAGTTCAGAATGCTTTAAATCTCTCCCCAGGAAGAGGAGAGATGGAGATCCGCCGCACATTGAAAGATCTGGCAGCCCGAAACGTTAATACTGAAGATTATCCATG
>CAZXIR010000159.1:0-5622 GCA_964640845.1 uncultured Syntrophomonas sp. | reverse complement strand
AGCGCCCCTAAAAAATAGTTATTATGAAACCGGTGCCGGAGAACTATATAAAAAGCGGATTGGATGGCTTATCGGTCTGGTTTTTGTAAACCTGATTTCTTTGGAGATAATGGCAGCCAATCAAGAAATACTAGCCTCAACGATTGCTTTAACCTTCTTCATACCACTGCTTATTGGCAGCGGTGGTAATGCCGGTGCTCAGTCGGCAACACTAATGGTTCGTGCCTTGGGAACGGGAGATATAGAACTGAGTCAGTGGGCGATTACTTTATTAAAAGAACTGAGTGTAGGTGCTGGTCTGGGTCTTACTATGGGTGCTGCCGGAGCAGCACTGGGAATTATACGAGGGGGCCCTGAAATTGCTCTTATAGTATGTTTATCTATGATTGCTATAATAATGGTTGCTAATATAATTGGAGTACTGCTGCCATTTTTATTAACCCGATTGAATCTGGACCCTGCTGTAGCCAGTAATCCGCTAATTACTTCTATTACCGATGCGACCGGTTTATTGATTTATTTGTCCATTTCCATCTGGCTGCTTTAGGTGCCAGGAACCTAACTTTCTAACTTGAGAGTTTTGTATAATTCAAAAATCCAGCTTGTCATTCTGAGCGCAGCGAAGAATCTTTTAGATCCTTCGGCGTTGCCTCAGGATGACATTACTGAAATACTTGGCTAATGATATTAAAAAATTAATTATGCAAAATCCTCACTTATTTTTTGACTCGCTTTTGCAATAGGGAAATTTATGTAATATAAATATAAAAAGGAGGTGCCTATTGCTGATTGGTATAGATATAATTGATATAGACAGGATAAAGAAAAGTGCCCAAAGAACTCCCCGTTTTCTAGAACGGGTTTTTACCGGCCAGGAACTCCAATATTGTTTTGGTAAGGCTAATCCTTATCCATCACTGGCAGTTCGATTTGCTGCCAAGGAGGCGGTCCGCAAACTTGACCCGGTGTTCTCAGGGGGGATAAAGTACCATGATGTTGAAATAGTTGTGGATGAAAACGGAAAGCCTGATTTGCGCTTACATGGTCTAGCCGCGGAAAAGGGTCAACTGGCCGGGATAAGCAGCATTTCTGTAAGCTTGTCACACGCAACACAACATGCTGTTGCTGCTGTGATTGCATCGAAAGGGTGATGTGTTTTGAAGCTGTTAAATTCCCGGGAGATGAGGGAAATCGATTACCGGGCCATAAATGAGTATGGTATTCCCAGTATCGTTTTGATGGAAAATGCTGGCGTGAGAACTGTGGAAGTAATTGATGAGTTGTTGCAACACCGGGAAGGAAAGAATGTCATTATTCTGGTGGGAAAGGGAAACAATGGCGGAGATGGGCTAGTTATTGCCAGGCACCTGCTAAATTCAGGAGTAAATGTGGAAACGTTTCTGTTAGCCCTACCGGATGAAATAACTCCTGATTCATATACCAACTACCAGGTGCTTTCCAAACTGAGTGACAATATCTTTCAGGTTCGAGGAGAAGATGACCTGGAAAAATTAATGCTTTCTCTATTATCTGCTGATCTGGTGGTAGATGCTATGTATGGTAATGGATTTAAAGGCTGTCTAAGTGAATTCGAAGCTCGAATTGTTAAAATGGTAAATTGGAGTAATCTGCCGATTGTAGCAGTAGATGTTCCATCTGGGGTAGAAGCTGACACTGGCAAGGTATATGGGGAAGCCATCAAGGCAACTCATACGGTTACCTTTGCGTTGCCCAAATTGGGACTGGTTTTCGAACCAGGTAGAGAATACGCTGGAATATTAAGTGTAGCAGACATTTCTATCCCGCGATTATTATTAGAAGATAAGAAGCTAAAGAAAAACTTGATAGACGATGATATGATCAGGCCGTTAATAAAGCCCCGGCCGGCGGAGTCGCATAAGGGTTCCTACGGTCATGTCCTAGTAGTTGGTGGTTCGCCGGGGCTGACTGGGGCAGTAATTATGGCCGCCTATTCTGCTCTCAAGACTGGCGCAGGTCTGGTGACCGTAGCTCTTCCTGAGTCATTGCTTCCTATTGTTGAATCGCGAGTAATGGAAGTTATGACTGCACCATTAACTGAGAATACCCAGGGTTATATATCCCTGGAGGCACTGCCGGCAATTGAGAATCTATTAGGAACTGCCTCGGTCTGCGTTATTGGTCCTGGGATGTCAGGTTATCCTGAGGGAAATGCGGTACTTCGTTTCGTTCTGGAGCGATCTGGTATTCCTCTGGTTATAGATGCAGATGGACTCAATGCTCTAAAAGATGACACTGGAGTCCTAAAAGGAAGGCAGGTACCAGTAGTCCTGACGCCGCATCCAGGAGAGATGGCGCGTCTGACTGGTAAGAGTATAGAAGAAATACAACTTAACCGTCTGGATATCGCCACCCATTATGCACAGGAATGGGGTGTTACTCTAGTATTGAAAGGCAACAAAACTGTAATAGCTGACCCATTCGGGAACATATATATTAATATAACCGGTAATCCGGGTATGGCTACTGCAGGTAGTGGGGATGTGCTGTGCGGGATGATTACTGGTTTGATTGCCCAGGGCTTAAAGCCCCAGGATGCTGCAGTTGCAGGAGTATATTTCCATGGTCTGGCGGGGGATCTTATTAAACAAAACAAGGGTGAGCGAGGGATAATAGCCGGCGATATAATTGATGCTATTGCGGATATAATCTCCCATTTTGAGTGATGATAGTAAAACCATCTTATGACCAAGTTTATAATTACATAGTAAGGGGTTGTAAATATGCGTGCAAGAGACATAATGACCAGAGAGGTACTGGTAGTTAAACCTGATGACAGTGTAGATAAAGCAGCCCGGATGCTCCTGGATAACAAGATTAGTGGAATACCGGTAGTTGATGCGGATAACAAGGTGTTGGGAATAATTAGTGAGAAGGATTTAATAATTAAGGCGGGAGAGTTGAAAATACCGTTTTACATAACCCTGTTTGATAGCATTATATTTTTGGAAAATACCATGCGGTTTAACAATAATCTCAAAAAATATACTGCTTCCCGCGTTAAAGAGGCCATGACTACCAAAGTTGTATCAGTTGATGAAGATGAGCCAATTAGCAACATAGTAAAGCTGATGCAGGATAAAAAGATCAATCGGGTACCAGTCCTTAGGCATGAAAAACTGGTAGGAATTATTACTCGCAATGATATTCTAAAAGCAATGGTAAAGAGTAATGGATAATAAGCGACCAACCTGGGCAGAAATAGATTTAACAGCTATTAGAAATAATCTGCGCTGTATAAAAAAAGCTACCAACCCGGGGACTAAGATTATGGCATCTGTCAAAGCTAATGCCTATGGACATGGGGTCAAGGCAGTAAGCAGGGTTTGCCTGGAAGAAATGGTTGATTTGTTGGCCGTAGCTACTTTGGATGAAGCACTGGAACTGCGTGAGGATGGTATTACTGTTCCAGTTATTATTTTAGGCTACGTGCCTGGGCAACATGTTGATTTAATAGTCAGTCACGGGATAAGGGCTACCGTATACGATCTTTCTTTCGCTAGATTATTATCAACAGCTGCGCAAAAACAAGGTCAACCGGCTTATATACACATCAAGATTGATACCGGTATGGGTAGAATAGGTTTTGCTCCAGTTGCTAATACAATACGAATTATAGAGGATATGGTAGCCTTACCTGGTATATACTTGGAGGGGGTATTCACTCATTTTACCGAGGCAGACTTTGAAAATGACCAGTTTACTCTAGAACAGTTTAAGGTATTCCAGGATTTTACCAGAGAACTGGAAAAGAGAGGAATTCATATTCCCCTCAAACACTGCTCCAATAGTGCTGCCATATTCAGGTATCCTGAAACTCAGCTGGATATGGTCAGGGTAGGTATAATCCTGTATGGATTATACCCTTCTCAGTTTATGAAATACATGAACTTAGGTATTGTACCTGCAATGACTTTAAAAAGCAGGATTAGTATGATAAAGCAACTGGATGAAGGTCATGGAGTAAGCTATGGAAGGACTCACATATGTAACCGGGAGACCCAGGTGGCTACATTGCCGATAGGGTATGCAGATGGGTACAGCAGAAGTTTTTCTAACCGAGCGTGGGCTATGATAAGAGGCCAAAGAGCCAATTCATTGGGTGTTGTATGTATGGATCAATGTATGTTTGATATTAGTGGGAGAGAAGACATTGAACAAGGAGATGAAGTAATTCTTTTTGGCAGAGAAGCAGATGGGATAACAGCAGATGATCTGGCATTAATCGCTAATACAATCAACTATGAGATAGTATGCGCTGTAAGCTCGCGTGTTCCCAGGACTTATGTATAAACCAGAATTATATCCTAATTATTGGATTTGCGAGCAGCCTAACTTATCAATATAATAGATATATCGGGTATGTATCTATTTCTGGGGGTGTTCGCTTTGCCAGTATCTAAAAGAATCATTATAACAGTGCCAGAAAGTCTCTTGTGTGAAATGGACTGTGTTACTGCTGTGGAATCTAAAAATCGTAGTGAAATAATAAGAGAAGCCATAAAGTTTTATCTGGGGGAGCGTAAAAGGAATTTAATGAAAGAGCAGATGAAAAAGGGTTATCTTGAAATGGCACAAATAAACCTTAATATTGCCTGTGAGAATACCGGGATGGATGATGAAGCTCTGACCACCTGCATAGAAAAATTGTTGGAGTGATATAATAATATGATTAAACGAGGGGAAATTTATTTTGCCCAGTTGAATCCGGTGGTAGGATCAGAACAGGGGGGCATAAGACCAGTTCTGGTAATACAAAATGATATAGGTAACCAATACAGTCCGACCACCATTGTGCTGGCTATAACCTCCCAGATAAATAAGGCCAAGCTACCCACCCACATAGAACTAAAAGCAGAGCAGTATGGATTGGAAAGAGATTCAGTAATACTGGCTGAACAAATTAGAACTATAGATAAAACTAGATTGAAACAGAGGATAGCTATTTTGGATGAGGAAATGATGGTTGATGTTGACCAAGCCCTAGAAATCAGCTTGGGGCTCAGCGAAATGTAGATAGCAAGAAATAATCCATACATAATAATCATATATTTATCATATTACTCTGAAAAACAGGTTACGTATTAATAGCCTGTTTTTTTAATGATCGAGTCAAGGGACACACCTGTCTGTGACAGTAGTGGGCTGTGGCTAGGGATTCTCGGGTCAAGGAACAGGGACACACCTACCCTTTGGGGTCGTGGTGGTAGGAATGTCCCTGGGTATAGCACACCTTCCTGTGACAATGGTGGGCTGTGAGGATGGGATTCTCGGGTTAAGGAACAGGGACTATGACAGAAGTGGGCTGTGAGGATGGGATTCTCGGGTCAAGGAACAGGGACACACCTGGGCTCGACAGTAGTGGGCTGTGAGGATGGGGTTCTCAGGTCAAGGAACAGGGACACACCTGGGCTACGAGGTAGGAGTTATCTTTAGTCAACTGTCGGATGGTGGGCTGTGAAGATGCAATTCTCGGGTTAAGGAAAGGGGACACACCTTCCTCTGGCAATTGTGGGCTGTGGGGATGGGATTCTCGGGCTAAGGAACAGGGACACACCTACCCTTGGGGGGCTTGGTGGTAGG
>CAZXIR010000158.1:0-5690 GCA_964640845.1 uncultured Syntrophomonas sp. | reverse complement strand
TCTTCCTCTCTGCATCGGGTGAAATGCACCCTTAATTATTTGCAGTATAGCAAAACATCTAATGTTATACAATATATTTTTATTGTTATTCAATATATTTTATTCGTTTTATAATAAATAGAGTGATTTACTATTACTGGCAATTTTGGTTCCCCTTGGTTTGTTAATCAGGATGGAGTTTCCCGTCAGTTAACTTTTTCAACTAAAATCAACTACAAATCCATCGTCAGGATAGGAATCACCGGGTACAATAAGCTTAGAAAATAAATGTGAGGTGATTCATTATGAATAAACTGAATTTAAGTAAGAGCATTATTCAAAAAAGAAAAGAGAAAGGTATAACTCAAGAAAAGTTGGCAGAGTACATCGGCGTATCCAAAGCATCGGTTTCCAAATGGGAGTCCGGGCAAAGCTATCCTGATATATTGCTGCTTCCGGAACTGGCCACCTATTTCAATATTTCAGTGGATGAACTGCTGGGATATTCGCCGCAGATGAGCAGAGATGAAATCAAAAAAGTATATAACAAATTATCTCATGACTTTGCGGTCAAGCCATTTGATGAAGTAATGGAAGCCTGTAACCAGACCATCCGGGAATACTACGCCTGTTTTCCGCTTTTGCTGGCGATGATCCAATTGCTGCTAAACCACTCAGTGATGGCGAAAAGCGAGGAGATCAAAAAAGAGATGCTGCAGCAGTGTATTGAACTGTGTCAGCGGGTGAAAGAAGAATCAGACAGTATCCGGGACGCAAAAAATGCCAACATCATGGAAGCCATGGCGGAAATGGCCCGGGGAAGCATCTCGAAGGTTATTGATTTGCTGGATGATCAGCTGATTCCCTACAGCGGAGATGATGTGATGCTGGTCATGGCCTATCAGATGCTGGGTGAAAACCAGCAAGCCAAAAAAGTAAATCAGATCATGCTCTATCAGAATGTGATCGGTACTTTAACCCTTTTGAACAATTATCTGACCCTGCACATGACCGAACCGGACCTGTTTGACCGCATCTATTCCCAGGGGGTACAGATAATCGAGGCTTTTGACATGAAAGATATTCTGACCAATGCGGTTTTTGGCATTCATATCGTTGCTGCCCAGGGATATCTTATGCAGCAAAAGACGGAAAAGGCCTTACAGGCGTTGGAGGAATATGTGAACATTGTCTGCGGCTTTAAGTTCCCGTTGAAGTTAAAAGGCAATGATTATTTCAATCAGGTAGATGAATGGCTGGAGGAAAACGTCACCATTGGCTCCAGCACTCCCTTAGACGATATATCAGTGAAGGCCAGCTTGATCATGACCATTGAGGAAAATCCTGCCTTTGTGCCCATTAGAGAAGAGGAACAGTTTAAAAAGCTCATAAGAAAGCTGAAAGAGAAATTGGGCTAAACAAATGTTTGACATTTAAGCAGGTTAGGAGTAGTATTCCCAGACAGAGTCTTCCCGGTTGACATCGAAGAACAAGAGGCCTGCGGGCCTCTTTTCTTGTGCTTAGATTTTTTTCCGAACAGTCAACTATGTTTCCTTTTGTCTTTTTTTATAGTCCAAATAATACCTACTGCGATACATATAATAGCTATGGCAGTAATAGGGTACCAATTGATACTTGATGTTATAAAAATGCTGGTTGGTCCATCTGCTCCGCCAATAACCCCAATATCCATGTATAACACCCCATCTAGAAGTAACTTTTGCTTTTAATATCGTATCACATTTCAAGTTTAAAATATTATTAGAAACAGCCTAAACCCCCTATTTTAAAATCGGTTTTAGGACAACTTTTATACGGCCGACGTACTCTTTTTGAGTCCTCTCATCAATTTTCTCAATTGGTCCTACTATTTGCGCATCAACAACCTTTCCAGCTACTTGTTTTCTGGGTATTTGTCCTCGTGTAACGGCAGCTTCTGGAGTATAGGGCATTTTCAGACGTTTTACCGACCCCGGTTTCCCTTTCAATTCCTTGGGATCCCAGATAAGTTCAGCCTCAGACATGACAATGGGAAGTTCTATCTCTACACTCTCTAAAGAAATGTGAATAGCAGGAATGTCGGGATCCTTAACCCCCCGCGTTTCATCTATAAAAGAAAGGCTTTTTTGGACCTCATGCTGAAGCAATATCAATAAGTCATGTATTTCCATATTACGCCTCTATTGCAGGAAAGCTCTCGGTTCTAAAATTAATCTTGACCTCCCCTAAGATGTCCACGTTTACATTGGTCGCAGAGGTGGATTTCTCATTTACCACATTAACGCTGAGCTTCCTGCTGGAGTAACCACCGGATAGTCCTATTCCCAATGATGCACCGAATATTTTTCCAACCAATCCGGTTCCACTGCCGGACAGTCTTCCGCCAACTCCCCAGCCAGATGAGTTATTATTATATTGGTTGGATGTCTTGCTGTAATCATCGGAAGCGTCTATATGAAAGGTTAGCTTAGTTCGAATTTCCCCGTTGGTAACAACTACCTTTTGCATTCCTATTTTCAAGATTGTCTTCAGCAAATCGTAGGAATGCTCGGTGCTTTTCTTCAGCTTTTCCAGCACAATTTTGACTAGGTTCTCGTGGGCAATTTGTTTCGAAGCACCACTGACTGTGATATAATCATCGATACCTTTGTTTTGGCCATCTTCTTGAACAGTTATGCCTGCCAGGTGTCCCCTTAGTGCGGTGGCCTGATCATCTGTTAATGTATAAGTATCCTCCTCTTTAAACCCCAGGACCTCTTTTATGTAGCTTTCTGCTTTTTCTTGCTTTTCTGTTTCATCCGATCCCAACACTTCATCCTGATATTCCTGTAGTGACTTAGATACCTTGGTAACCAGTTCTGCGTAAGCCTCCAACTGTTCCATGGAAGCTTCTACGATTACTTCATATACGCCTTTTACCAGATCAACCGTAAAATCTACAAATCCGATCTTTTCCAGCTGCGAAGCTGCAGCCATTGCCCTTGAACCCGCATTTGCATCTGCCATTGTAATTCCCTCCCTTTATTTATTATCGTGAACCTGTTAACTGTCTTAATTATACAATTATATAAACAACAACGGCACCCCTTTTTGAATATTTAGGAATAATGTCCTATTTTTTATTAAATTGAGCAAGATCAAGGAGGATGATAAAGGATTAAAAGGTTGACCGGTACTTCAAGCAACCTTTACAGCTCTGACGCACAATTTAAAGCGGATAACCAAGCTGGTATCCGCTTTAAAGGATTAACTCCTATTTTCTGCGCTGTTCATGATGTTGGCAATTGATTATCCGAGCGCTTGGATTGGATCTGCCTTCCAATTAGTTTAAAAAGGCTACTTTTTCATCGGTTTCGATTCGCCCCTTTGGTTTTTCGATTTTTTTTAACCTTGCCTTTCATTAGCTGGTGTCTTGGTTTCCCCTTGTTTTTATTGTGGTATATTAGGCAATTGAGACATATCCATTACCTGGGCATCACTAGGAAGTTGGAACAAATCCTCTGATTGTTTTCCAATATTGTAGTTTTTATATTCAATTACAATATTGCCTTCAGTTGATTCTGCTTCCATTCTGACCGGCATTCCTTTGTCTTCCGTTAACCACATTTTACTGAGGGTACCTTCATCTCCGGTAATCGTTACTACCACACAATCATATCCATTCATTTTCTCATGATCAATAATTTTATAGGCATCCAACTCCTCTTGGCCGACCCACTCATTGGGCAAATCGTTGGGCACTTCAATATCAGGTATCTTCATGGCCATTTTCTCTGTCGGACTGTAAACCCAGGCTTCACCATTCCCATTAGCAATCATAATTGACGTAACCCCGGCTGTTTCTGTTTCTACCCTCAATTTCTTGCCGCTCATCCAATACTTACTGTGCGTGGTCATGGTTTGACCACCTCCAGCAACAATGCTTTCAACTTCAAAAGACAGGTCGGTAACTTCCTGGGCAGAGTTCATGATTTTTTCCAATTCATTGGAACTGCCCTTTTCTTCTTCTGATACTGGCGGTGATGACGTGTCTGGAGCTTCTTGGCTGCTGCCACACCCGCCCAGAACTACGCAGCAGATCATCAAGAGAGCAATTATCAAATAAACTGACCATCTCCTCATTAATAAACCTCCTCCAATTCCATATAATGTTAATTGTTGATATTTATATGATACAAAAACACTCGTTATAATCACATAGGACAAAAGTCTAAATTATCGGGTTAGAGCCAGCAGGACGGTGGCCATATTATTGCCCCCACTGTATGAGACAGGATTGGTAGCCGGATGCTGTACGAATACTCACTAGGAAGTCATTAGGGTATACACGTCTATATGAGGGGCACACTAAATACGAGGTGGTGATGAGGTGGAATTATCTTTTAAAAGAAATATAGGAAATGTTGACCGGACTCTCCGGGTAATTTTAGGTATAACTCTGTTATATTTGTCAGCTTTCGAGCCTTTTCCAATTGATAATATATGGGTAATTGTTTTAGGGGCAATCGGTATCGTAATGGCAATAGAAGGAGCTGTAGGATATTGATTTATTTATGATTTGTTAGGTTGGTCAACCTATAGGAAAGGTCATGAATAAGCTTTTATTGCCGAAATCATACCTCTTATACCGGCATTTCAAAATCTCAAACTCAATACGACAAAGGAATCATCATCGGAACACAAAATGCCTACAGTAAAAAAAGGTGTCTGCCGTCCCCGTGTCACCGATGAATAGATATTTGTTCATTGAGAACAATATTATTAATTTCAATTAGAAAGGGAGAATACCATGACAAATGTCCAAACATCAGTGAGTAAGTATCAGGCATGTATTGATGCATGTGCAAAATGCTCACAGGTATGTAACCAATGCTTCAATTCTTGTTTGCAGGAACCCGATGCTCGTGCACGAGCAAACTGCATCAAAACTCTCAGACTGTGTGCAGATGTCTGCAATTTAGCAGTCGAAGCAATGACAATGGATCATTCAGATGCAAAATTCATTTGCAATATGTGCAGAACTATTTGCGATACTTGCGCCACAGAATGTACGATGTTTAAAGATCAACACTGCCAGCAATGTGCTGATGTTTGCCACCAATGTGCTAACGAATGTGCCAAAATGATGTAGAAACTATATAACTAAAAAAAGAGCCTCACCTTAGAGGGTTAGTCTTAGGGATTTTTAATCCCGGAAAAATATCGGCATAGTTTGGTTTTATTACCGGCTATGCCGATTTTTCTTGTTCTGTGGTGGATGTAGAAACCGGTGGGTCAAATTCGCCAATGCAGTTATAAACGATTTTGATACGCTGTACTCGTCTGCCATCAATGCGCTCTGCCTTGTAAACATAGATTTTTTCAACAAACTCCCGGATAATCTCCGCTGTGAGTTCCTGTATATCTGTGTACTTTCTTACCAAGGCAAGGAAGTGGTCTACACCCAGTGCACTTTCCTTTTCCTCTGTCATTGTGGATTTCAGTTCAGCCACTCGGCTTTCAAGGATATGCTGCTCGGCTTCATAATTGGCAGTCATCTTGGCAAAACGCTCATCGGAAATCTTGCCCTCAATATTATCTTCATAAAGCCTTTGGATAATTTCGTCCAGCTTGCTGATACGAGCCTGTGACTGCTCTAATTCTCGCTTGCCGTCATGCATACTTTTATCAAGTTCTGTCCTTGTTTTCTTAGTAACCATCTCCACAAATTC
>CAZXIR010000157.1:4325-5692 GCA_964640845.1 uncultured Syntrophomonas sp. | reverse complement strand
AATAAGTTGGCCCGGCTTATTGCGTCTGGGCCAAAGCGTTCCCTTATTTCATCCATTAGCCGGTCAATGCTTTTATGGTCAGCGTTTAATTGGAGATCAAAAAGGCTCCCCTGTTCCAGGCTTGAAGTTGGCGACAAATGTCCTAATGATAAGCCGAAAAGGCGCAGGGGTTTTTTGCTTTTATAGGATTGCTGTAATAATTCGCTGGCAACTTGGGTTACTATGGTATCGGAATTGCAGGGAGTTATAGTCTTGCTGCGGGTAATGGTTTGAAAATTACTAAATCTTAGCTTAATGGTGATGCTGGCAGCTTGAAGCTCTTCTTGGCGCAGTTTCCGGCACAACTCATCAGCAAATTGAGCGATTAGTTTTTCCAGGTAAGTGGTATCGCTAATATCCTGGGGAAAGGTTTCTTCCCGGCCCAAAGACTTTCTTTCATGTTCTGGTTCCACTGCCCTGGCATCAATTCCATGAGCCAGTTCCCAAAACAATCGACCAGCCGAGCCAATCCTGTCTTCCAGCCACTCCGGCGACAAGTCTTGAATATCGCCAATAGTTTGAATACCCAGTTTATTCAGGTTCTGTTGAGTCTTGGCTCCTACCCCCCATATTCGAGATACAGGCAAGGGCCTTAATAGTGCTAATGCTTTACTCTCGGTAATAATGCGCAAGCCATCCGGCTTGTCCATATCTGATGCCAATTTAGCCAGGAATTTGTTATAGGAAATACCTACTGAGATGGTGAGACCCAATTCGGAACTAACCTGCTGCTTAATAGAGCAGCCGATTTTTTCCGGGCTGCCAAACAGCCTGGAACAGCCGCTGATATCCAGGAAGGCTTCATCAATAGAAATAATCTCCATAACAGGAGAGTACCGACTTAAAATGGAAAACACCTGTTTTGATATTTCCATATAACGAGGCATATTTACCGGAAGAAATAATGCCTGGGGGCAAAGTCGGTAGGCTTGAGCAGTTGGCATAGCCGATCTGATACCAAACTTTCTAGCTTCATATGAGCAAGTGGATACTACTCCCCGGGAATGCATATTTCCTCCTACGACAACTGGTTTACCCCGCAGTGAGGGGTTGTCCAATTGTTCAACCGAAGCAAAAAAGGCATCCAAGTCACAGTGTAGGATATTAGTTAGTTCTACCATGGACTGCCCTCCAGAAAGCAAATATATAGTTATATTATAGCAAATCATACTATACAGAGATGGAAAACAGTAGTGTAAGATTGATTCCTTACCTATGGGATAAACTCTGCTCCCGCTACGATAAGTTGTTTATCTACAGTGTAAAAAAGGATTTTACCCCTGTTTTTGTCGAATTTATAGTATCACACAGCTGGTACAAGGTTGAGC
>CAZXIR010000157.1:0-4225 GCA_964640845.1 uncultured Syntrophomonas sp. | reverse complement strand
CAAAATGGAGGTGAACAATAGCAGGTATAATCCCAAAATTAAATACATGCTTACTGGTGTATTTGTTGAACAATATGTAGTAAAAAAGGGGGTAAATGTATTGAAGGAATATTACGACAAACTGGTTACTGCAGAGGAAGCGGTAAAAGTGGTTAAATCAGGAGATTGGGTAGCCTACAGTCACTTTGTAATGTTTCCCGAGACTCTGGATAGGGCATTAGCCCAGCGCCAAGGAGAACTAAAGGATGTAAAAGTAAAAACCTCTACCGGAATGCATCCCGCCCAGGTGGCCTTAATGGACCCGGAACAAGAATCTTTTATTTACAACAGTTCTTTTTTTAGTCACAGTGATCGGCAACTGGGTGACAAGAACCTGGCTTATCATATACCGGGCAATTACCGGGAAGAAGTACCCAGATTATACCATGGACATACTGCAGCGCCCAATGTTGCCATGCTTAAAACTACCTCCATGGACAAAAACGGATTTTTTAATTTCGGGACTTCCTGTTCATTTACGCACGCTACTGCTAAAATGGCAGACATTGTGATAGTGGAAGTAAACAAAAATGCTCCATATTGTCTAGGAGGAGATCATGAGAATATTCACATCTCAGAAGTAGATTACATTGTGGAAGGGGACCACCAGCCTTTATTAACCTTACCGGAAGTAGCTGCCAGTGAAGAAGACCTGAAAATAGCCTCGCTAATTGTTGAGGAAATTGAAGATGGGAGTTGTTTGCAACTGGGTATAGGGGGAATACCCAACGCGGTAGGTAAAATTATAGCTGATTCGGATGTAAAAGACTTGGGATGTCACAGTGAAATGCTTGCTGATGCTTATGTTGATCTTTACGAAAAAGGAAAAATGACCGGAGCTAAAAAGACCACTGATAAATATAAAATGGTATATACCTTCGCCATGGGCTCAGAGAAGCTCTATCAATTTATGGATAATAACCCGGTATGCGCTACCTACTCGGTAGACTATACCAATGATTATCATGTTATAGCTTCCAATGACCGGGTAGTAAGTATAAACAATGCTCTGCAGGTGGACCTGTTTGGGCAGGTATGCTCAGAATCACAGGGTTACCGGCATATATCCGGTACTGGAGGGCAGCTTGATTTTACTATAGGAGCCATGTTGTCTCGCGGGGGAAAAGGATTTATCTGTCTGAAATCTACTCGGGTCCGTCAGGGTAAGCGTATATCCAGGATAGTGCCCAGCGTGGAAGGAATAATAACGGTTCCCAGGTCCCTGGCATTTTATGTGGTTACGGAATATGGCAAAGCCATGATAAAAGGAAAAACCACCTGGGAAATTGCCGAAGCTATTATCTCTATTGCCCATCCTGATTTCAAGGATGAATTAATAGAACAAGCTTATAAAATAGGCATATGGACCAAAACCAATAAGAAGATTTAAATAATAAAAGTTATATATAATGAAGATTTGCTATCATGCAAAATCCTCAATTTTTAATTAAAACATAGAAAGCTCTGGTTTTTTCCAGAGCTTTTTTGAGGTTATTTACATATTCCAGTATTTCCTATCTAAACTGCGGTAATGCAGTGCTTCTGAAAGGTGACCCTTGTTTTTTTATTACATTTGAGGTAATTTATGTATATAGAGGTGGGGGGGTTGTGGTCAATATGCTGGCTAAATTGAATTCTATGGTTTTAACTGGAGTTGATGCTGTACCGGTAAGAGTTGAAATTGATGTTCAGGGGGGGCTCCCGGCTATAGAAATCGTGGGCTTAGCGTCTACCTCGGTAAAAGAAGCTAGGGAGAGAGTACGGTCAGCGATCAAAAATACCGGCTTCGAATTCCCCAACCGCAGAATTGTAGTCAACCTCTCACCTGCCGATATGAAGAAGGAAGGAACTCATTTTGATCTGCCCATTGCCTTAGGTATTCTCCTGGCATCCGGTCAAATCGAGACTACCTTAACTGACTTCTGTTATATGGCAGGTGAACTGTCGTTGTATGGTGATCTTCAGAAGATAGCAGGAGTGTTGCCTATGGCGTTAGAACTTGCGACTTTCGATCACCCAGTTGATTTCATGGTACCGTTAGATAATGCTTCAGAAGCGGCCCTGGTAGAAGAAGTGCGAACCTTCACCGTTACCAGCCTCAGGGAAGCCGTGGATTTCATGACTTCAACTGGAGACCTACCTATGGTAAAGGTTAAGAATAATAAACAAATAAAACCGAGGAGCAAAATATTAGATTTTGCCGATGTCAGAGGTCAGGATATTGCCAAGCGAGCTCTGCAGGTAGCAGCTGTTGGACATCACAATGTCCTTCTGATTGGTCCTCCCGGCTCAGGAAAAACTATGCTAGCACGGCGGATACCAGGGATTCTCCCGGAGATGACCCGCAGTGAAATCCTGGAAACCACTCGCATATATTCAGTGTCCAACCTGCTCAATGAAGAACTCCCATTAATCCAACAACGGCCTTTCAGAGCTCCTCATAAAAATGCTTCTTCGGTAAGTATTATTGGTGGGGGAAAGGATCCGCGTCCTGGGGAAATCAGCCTGGCCCATAATGGGGTACTGTTTATGGATGAACTGCCTGAGTTTAATCGCGATGTACTGGAGTCCCTGCGCCAACCCTTGGAAGATAAAACCGTTACCATAGCCCGTGCCCAGGCTACTTACACCTATCCCTGTAACTTTAGTCTGGTTGCAGCCATGAACCCCTGCCCATGCGGATTTTTCGGTTCTGATACAGAGTGTCTTTGTACTCCTACTCAGATACAGAGATATCTGAACCGCATTAGTGGACCTCTTTTAGATCGTATGGATATGCACATAGAAATACCTCGTGTAAATTTTGAAGAACTGCAGGATAAACAAGCCGGGGAGGAATCATCTTCCATGAGGGAAAGTGTAAACCGTGCCCAAGAGATTCAGAAAATACGTTTTAAAGGAATTGATATCAATTTTAATGCCCAGATGCGCCCGGCAGAAATACGCAGATACTGCCAACTTGACGAATATTCCCAGCGTATTTTTAAAAAGGCTTTTGATACCTTGAATATGAGTGCCCGAGCCTATGACCGAATACTTAAAGTAGCCCGTTCTATAGCCGATCTGGAAAATTCTAATTCTATTACCATCAACCACCTTTCGGAAGCACTACGGTACCGCAGTTTAGACAGGAAATATTGGAATATGTAACTAATCAACGATATTATATGGATATTAGTCCACCGTCAATAATCACGTGCTCACCTACCATATAGTTGGCTAGGTCAGCACTTTTATAAATTTTGTAATGCCCGATGTTTATGATAGAGTTACATTAAATCGATAATTGGGAGGTCATATTATGCTGGATATGTTACTTAAGCGCAGGAGTATTCGCAAATATAGCGAAGATAGAATCGAACCGGAAAAAACAAAAACATTAATTAAGGCAGCATTACTTGCACCGTCCTCAAGAGATCTAAAACCATGGGAATTTATCGTGGTTGAGGATAAAGAGTTGCTCAAAAAGCTGGCAGAAAGCAAAAGACAAAGTGCGGCTTTTCTTAAAGATGCAGCACTGGGTATCGTTGTTGTTGCAAATCCGGAAAAATGTGATGTGTGGGTGGAAGATACTGCTATTGCCTCTACCATACTCCATCTGATGGCAGAATCTATCGGTCTGGGTTCTTGCTGGATTCAGATCCGGGAAAGATGGTATGATGATAACCAGACCTCTGAAGAGTATGTTAAAAGCTTGTTACGGATTCCAGATAAATATAAGGTTGAGTCAATAATAGCTGTAGGCT
This sequence comes from uncultured Syntrophomonas sp., assembly GCA_964640845.1. Taxonomy (GTDB): domain Bacteria; phylum Bacillota; class Syntrophomonadia; order Syntrophomonadales; family Syntrophomonadaceae; genus JAAYJK01. The sequence continues at coordinate 440 of CAZXIR010000157.1, read as the reverse complement.
ATCCTGCTGAACAAAAATCTCCCCATAGTGAAAGTGAAATTATGTATAATAAGGTTCACCTAAACGGTTTCGGTAGCCCCTACCAATGATATTATTTACTTGGGATTACATAATTATCTTAAAGGGTAGGGATTAGGTTACTTAATGAATTATGTAATTGTTACTAAGCTTGTGCCGGCATTATCAGGAAATGGTTCTAACCAAACCTGATCATCCATGTTTGAACAATAATTATAATAAAAAGTATTACAAGTCCAATCCACCAAACTTTCCAAATCTTATTCAGGTTTTTTTTCAGTTTATCTCTCTTTATTTCCTTCTCCACTTCCTTTTCATTTGCCAGCTTCTTATCGGTCTGTTTTTTGGTATCCTTTTTGCTTTCTTTTTTCACAATTATCACCTCCCATATACTATTCTTTCCAGGGTAGGGATTTCCTCTA
>CAZXIR010000156.1:4016-5775 GCA_964640845.1 uncultured Syntrophomonas sp. | reverse complement strand
ATGGAAAGTACTCTATATCATAGATGGACAGATTGCTGCCTCTAAGGAATTCCCGTTGGGTGCAGACCGCGCAAGGGAACTGGATGAATGGTTAAAAGGATTTTGAAATATCTGAAAGCATTTCCTCCAATGTGGAAGTCAGCTTAGAAGATTGCCGAGGAAACCTTATATTTAATGGATGCGGAAAAAGTGCTGGTATGGAAATAGTTCAGGATTGCGGATACGACTTCAACGAGTGTGTAAAATAAATTGTGCTTCTGCTCTTTCCAACGATAAAACCAAATGTAATAGAGGTATCACCTACCCTCATCTCTAATATTACCAACAAAAAGATATTAAAACCTGCAGCGCGATGATTTGGATCCGAACATCAGCGATGCTGCCATCAACAAATAAAGAGAGGAGTGCATATTACGCCTGATATAATAAGTGTAAAACTATTACTGATCTATCTCATTATTGTCAATATCATTTGCCTGGCTCTTTTTGGATTGGATAAATGGCGAGCAAAAACCAGAGCCTGGAGAGTCAGGGAGCGGGATTTGTTTCTGGTAGCCATCGCCGGCGGTTCCCTGGGGGGTTGGCTAGGAATGTACCTATTCCGTCATAAGACCCAACATTTACAATTCAAATTAGGTTTTCCGTTGATTATCCTGGTGCAGCTTGGTCTGTTGGTTTATTTAAACCTATAAAGAAGTTGACCTGGATTGCAGCATAATTTTCAAACATCAAGATGTAAGGACGCTCACTGAGCGTCTCTTTTAGTTTACCTAGTCGCCATTTTTTTGTCACTAATCGTAATCTTCCTTTTATTAATTTATAGTTTCATTTTACTCACTTATGGACAAGTGACAAACCAAGACAAAAATCGCTTTCAGTAGTTGTCTCGGGGACGGGGTTGTTGACAAATTTTTTGAAAACCTTTGTAAATAAACGTTGACCTTGACGTTACGTAAAGGTTTATACTTGTTCTGTCAGGAGGTAGAAGCTATGGAATATACCGTACAAAAACTAGGACGGTTGGCCGGTATCAGTACAAGAACGCTCCGGTATTACGATGAGATTGGAATTCTAAAACCGGCTCGGATCAATGCGTCGGGGTATCGTATTTACAGCCAAGGGGAAGTTGATAGATTACAGCAAATTCTTTTTTATCGAGAGTTGGGAGTTAGTTTGGATGAGATAGGGGATATACTAAATACACCGTCATTTGATGCCCTGAAGGCACTAAACGAACATCGCGAAAAACTCCTTGACAAAAGAAGGCAATTAGATTTATTGATCACTAATGTTAATCAGACCATTGCTGAAAAAGAAGGAGGTATTACTATGCCCGACAGGGAAAAATTTGCAGGCTTCAAAAGAAAAATGATCGATGATAATGAGAAAAAGTACGGAAAAGAAATCCGGGAAAAATATGGTGATGAAAAAGTTGATCAATCCAATCAAGCACTGAAAGGTATGACCCAGGAACAATATGGTAAATGGGAAAGATTGAGTGCCGAGGTGATAGCAACCTTGAAAGAAGCATTTGTAACTGGTGACCCCGGCGGTGAACTAGCCCAGAAAACCGCGGATCTGCATCGCCAGTGGCTGAGCTTTACCTGGGACAGATACAGCAAAGAAGCACATGCCGGCCTGGCGCAGATGTATGTGGACGATGAACGATTTACTGCCTATTATGACGAAGCGCAACCAGGTGCTGCAGCATTTTTAAGAGATGCCATTTTGATTTATACTGGAATGAAATAATTATTGG
>CAZXIR010000156.1:0-3916 GCA_964640845.1 uncultured Syntrophomonas sp. | reverse complement strand
AGACCATTTAATGGAGGTATTTGATGAAAGTAGCAAATGGGGTAGAAATGCTTGTTCTGCAAGCTGACCTCGCAAATGGGCCGACCATAATCCACCCTACAATTATTTGGGGTGATGATCATATGATCCTGGTGGATGCAGGATTACCGGGCCAATTAACACAAATTCGGGACTCATTTCAATCTGCTGGATTAACGTTTGAAAAGCTTAATAAAATAATTATTACGCATAGCGATATGGATCATATTGGGAGTCTAGCATCGGTTATTAATGAACTACCTGAGAAAATTGAAGTACTTGCCCACAATGATGAAAAACCATATATCGAATGTGAACTCCCGCCCATCAGGCTTACCCAAATAGGAGCACAGCTTAAGTCATTACAAGGAGAACAGCATCTGCAAATGAAAATATTGTATGAAAATCTCAAAGCTAATTATAAAAACTTTAGAGCAAAAGTAGACAGAACGGTAATAGATGGTGAAGAATTATCATGCTGTGGCGGAATTAAAGTACTATTTACACCTGGACATACACCAGGGCATATTTCCCTTTACCTGGAAGAAAGCAAAACACTTGTTGCCGGAGATCTTTTAAATGTAGATAATGAGCGGTTGGTTCCGTCTCCAGACTTTACTATTGTTGATAAAAATTCAGCGAGCACCTCATTGAAGAAACTTACCCAATACGATATTCAAGCTGTGATATGCTATCACGGTGGATTGTATACAGGTGATGTAAATCGCCGTATATTGGAACTAGTTAATAAATAGCATTTCTAACATGATAAACCGGAAACGTTCGGGAGTGGTTTATCTTGCCTTTTTGGAGTAACTTTCCGTATCAAGAAAATCGTTATAGTCGGTGAATTAAAGCTGGGCAGAAATAGCGAGGGGGAATGATGGCCTATGTAAGGGCCAAGACCGCAACCAAAATCCCCCTATTTATTTTCCCTGTATCTATTTGGGTTGATAATAACACCTTTTGGGAGATTCTAACTTTCCCCCATCCTTTAGTTTCTTAATCAGCTTATCTACTTACTTTTTTTCCATTCCGTATAGTTCAGATGCTTCCTTGGCATTAAAGCGATTTTAAGCTTACGGCCTAAAAATGATTCCAAAATATCCCGAAAAATCCTCCGGCAATTTTAAGTTTACACTCTCTTAGCGTCAAGTCAAGTACCTTGCTGAAAACAATAGCCCTGATTCAATAAACAGCCCGTGATAAGGGCCTTTTTAGCAGATTGCACAAGGCGGGTAAAAATGCTCAAATATGGGGTTTTGAATTAGGAAGGGAAAGGTTTAAAATTGCTCTATCCAATTTAAGGATGATTTATTTTCACCTGTAGTGTTTGCTTCCCAGCTTAAAATGGGGAAACTGCTGCAGTAATTTACTGCTAAAACCCGGTCAAAGGAGGGCTGAGAAAACGCTTGTTATCTGCTGGCAGATTATCTGGAGTAATTATGGAAGGGAAGAAGTGATGATCTTAATGAAAGCTTTACTTGATCTAAAGATGCGAGTCTTTTGGGGTGGTTTAGGGGGGTTAATCGGTCTGCTAATGACTCCGGGGGTAACGCTGGCCGGTGAAGCCAATCTGGTTATTCCCGCATTGAGCCAGAGTCAAAACGCCCTCTTGTTGAGGGGGATTTTCATATGCATACTAGGTATGTTGTTCGGGTATTATCAATTTACGCGGGTTAAAAAATTACAGGCCCATCCCTCCATGCTGGATGTAGCTCAAACTATCTATGAAACTTGCAAGACCTACCTGATTCAACAGGGAAAATTTATTGCCATACTCTTCGCTTTTATCGGTGTTTGTATAGCCTTCTATTTTGGGTATCTACAGAAAATGCCTATCTCCGGAGTCTTGTTCATTCTGATGTGGACGGTTATAGGTATCTTGGGCTCCTACAGTGTAGCCTGGTATGGCATTCGTATGAATACCTTGGCTAACAGCCGCACCGCTTTTAGCGCTTTGGAGAGGAAACCCCTTAAGCTCTTGAATATTGCTTTAGATGCTGGTATGAGCATTGGGGTTTTGCTGGTTTGTGTAGAGCTGATTATGATGCTGACTATTTTGCTCTTTGTTCCCCGGGATCTGGCCGGAGCCAGCTTCATTGGTTTCGCGGTGGGCGAATCTCTGGGAGCCAGTGCTCTGCGTATTGCTGGTGGCATATTTACCAAAATCGCTGACATTGGGGCAGATTTGATGAAAATCGTTTTTGGGATTAAAGAGGATGATCCCCGTAATCCTGGAGTTATAGCTGACTGTTGCGGGGATAATGCCGGTGATAGTGTAGGCCCAACTGCCGATGGATTTGAAACTTACGGGGTTACCGGGGTGGCTTTGGTCACCTTCATAGTTCTGGCTGTAGCTCCAGCCCTACAAACCACCTTACTTAGCTGGATATTTGTAATGCGTATATTGATGGTTATTACCTCCATAGCATCTTTTTACATTAACAAGGCTTTTAGCCAGGCCCGGTATGGCAAAAAGGATGATTTTGATTTCGAGGCTCCTCTGACCAGTTTGGTGTGGTTTACTTCCATTATCTCCATCCTGGTTACCTTCGCAGTGAGTTATTATGTACTGGGACCAGGTTCAGGAATAAAGAATGAACTAACAAATTTATGGTTTGTTCTGGCTCTAATTATAAGCTTTGGTACCCTAGCAGCTGCCGTGATTCCCGAATTCACCAAGATATTTACCAGCCCCAAATCAAGCCATGTAGCCGAGGTAGTAAAAGCCTCCAGGGAAGGGGGAGCCTCGCTAAATATACTCTCCGGTCTGGTAGCGGGCAACTTCAGTGCCTTCTGGATTGGCATGGTGTTTGCTGCTATTATGTTCGGAGCCTATTTTGTCAGCGGCTACGGCTTGAGCGAAATTATGATCTATCCATCGGTATTTGCTTTTGGCCTGGTAGCCTTTGGTATGCTGGGAATGGGACCGGTAACCATCGCTGTTGACAGTTATGGACCGGTTACCGATAATGCCCAGTCCATATATGAGTTATCCTTGATTGAAACCTTGCCTGACATAAAGAATGAAATCCAAAGGGACTATGGTTTTAAAGCCGATTTTGAGCAAGCAAAGTACTATCTGGAAGCCAATGACGGGGCCGGCAATACCTTCAAAGCCACCGCCAAACCGGTATTAATTGGTACGGCAGTAGTTGGAGCCACTACCATGATATTCTCCCTGATTCTCGTTATCCAGAGCGTGCTGGGAGTGGAACCGGAAAGTATTCTCAACCTGCTTAATCCCTATACCCTTTTGGGATTCCTATGTGGTGGATCTGTAATCTACTGGTTCACCGGGGCATCGACTCAGGCGGTTACTACCGGGGCTTACCGAGCCGTGGAGTATATCAAAAACAATATTAACCTGGATGAAAGTGCCAGCATGAAAGCCAGCACTGAAAACTCCAAAAACGTGGTAAAAATATGTACCCAGTATGCTCAGTCCGGGATGTTCAACATTTTTATCGCCATTTTCTCCTTTGCTATGGCTCTGGCCTGCCTTTCGGCCCCGAAGGGCAGTGAAGCACCAGTATCCTTGTTCGTATCCTACCTGATCTCCATAGCCGTATTTGGTCTGTTCCAGGCGGTATTTATGGCTAATGCTGGAGGATGTTGGGATAATGCCAAAAAGGTAGTAGAAGTGGACTTGAAGGAAAAGGGCAGCCCCCTGCATGAGGCTACGGTAGTGGGAGATACGGTAGGCGATCCCTTTAAGGATACATCCTCGGTGGCTCTGAACCCAATAATCAAGTTTACCACCCTGTTCGGTTTGCTGGCTATGGAAATAGCTATCTCCCCCTTATTCCGTGAGGTGGCACCCACAGTAGGTATAGTTTTCCTGTTAATAGCACTCTTTTTTGTATGGCGCAGCTTTTTTGGCATGAGGATACCG
>CAZXIR010000155.1:0-5801 GCA_964640845.1 uncultured Syntrophomonas sp. | reverse complement strand
CAGAAGAGAAAAATGAAATTATCATATTAGCTATAATGCAGCTAAACCGCAATCCGAATTATTGGAAACATCGAACTAATAAACTAATAAATAACAAAAGAAAAGCATACAGCCTCCTTTAATTGTCAGAATATTCAATAAATTTATAAGTTGGTACCTGGGTACCGGAGGGTTACATGTATCATAATTTTATAGCCTATTCTTTCTTTTTGTATTATTATTTTATATAAGCCATATATAAGCCAAAAAATAGTTTAGTATACTATAAATCTGGGAAAGATCTTGGTGAAGCTTTAATGAGTACTAGTGTTAAAAAGTATATTGGATATCGCGGAACTACTGTTGAAAAAACAGAACTAGCTATAGAAAATAGGCTTTTTGATATATCTACAGGTGAAGATGAATACTTTGGTTTCGGAATATATTTTTTTGAAGATGATCGTGATGAAGCATTCAGATTTGCTCAGTATGTTAGAAAAATCCCCAAAGAGAACATAGGAATAATTACAGCGTCTATTGAAGTTGAATCACAAAAGATTTTTGACCTTATGATGAGCTCAGTTTATGAAGACTATATAAATACTGTGGAGGTATTAGGCAATCGATTGGCACGTGAAGGGAAAAAACCTAAGAAAAATCAAACCTTTGATTGTCGTTTCATTAATGCAATTTGTGGAAAAGAGGGTTATTCCTTAGTAAGGGGACCATATAATCCAAATCATAGTAAAGCTTTTAATCTCAGACAAAAGAGCTTTACTAGGATTCCAAAGATACATATCCAATTATGCGTAATAGATGCGAGTATTATTAGTCATGTTTGCTGAATAGTATTAGTATCGCTTTTAATGGAGGTGTAAATTAAATGGCTCTGGAAAAGATCAAACACTTTATCAATACTTCTTCAATTGAAGAATTAACTCAATTTCTCTCTGATTATGGGATTGAGATTGAAGAATGTTGCTTTGAATTAAATACTGCAGAAATTAGCAAGAATTATTCCGTACAATTGGAAGAAAGCTTTGATTTAAGTGAATTGCAAGGATCTACCTTCGTGTTTGGGGAGGGTTATCCCCCAGAGTTAGAGGGACAACCTTCAAATTATGTGAATAGAAAGTATACCTATATAGTAAACTCATGTTTTTCGCAGGGAGAAGAGGTCGCATAAAATGGTTGATAATGACAAGAGTGTCTTAAGGTTTGATAGTTATCTAATTGAGAAAACGGAATTTTATATTAATGATTCTTTCATTAAGCCTGACAGTAGTATTAAAATCGAATTTCAAATTGATCACCAATTTGAGATCTTGGACAACAATACTGCAGTCGTTACTTTGAACAGTAAAATTTTCGAAAATGCTCTGACTAACAATCAACCTTTTTCTCTGAATGTTACAATTTCGGGTCGGTTCAGGTTTGAAGGTGAAATATCTTCTGAACAACAACAAAAGTTTTTACAAATTAATGCTACAGCTATTTTGTTTCCCTATTTAAGATCCTTTATTAGTAACATAACATGCAATGCTGGAATTAGTCCGTTGATATTGCCACCGATCAATATTCAACAATACATACAATCAAAGGAATCTTCTACCTAACAGACTGTTCAGGGAGAGCTTTCATAGCGCTACCCACTAGGGTGTTTTTTGAATAGCAATTTCGTCAACTTCTGGACAATTACAACTGCCTATTGAGTAACATAAAAAAGATCAACATTATTGTCTCTAATTGTCAGAATATTAAATAAGTTGGCGCCTGGCACCGATCACCTGACTGACTTTCATTTTGCAAAATGATTTGGTGATAAGCTTTTAAGAAACTGTTCGGTAGTTGTTTTATCACCAGCAGTATACGCTGCACGACTATCCTCAATCATCTGACGCAATCCATAATCAGATTCAACCTCCGATAATATTGATGGCGAATCCTCTTCCTGAAATAGAATTTTGAAGGTTCCTTTTCCCGGAATATATACATGACTTACTGAATTTATTTTATTCATTTTCCCAATATGTTCATATAACTCATTTCCAGTTTGAATTTTTTCCATTTTAAATTCACCGCCTGTACATTAAGGTTGATATTTTATTATATTATATCACATGCCATATGAAACCAAAGAATCTAATAACAACAAACACCGCCCCAGCTCAAACACAGGGAAATAACCCCTAGGATTACCAAACAATCCATGTAATCATAGGCATCACCTCCCCTCACGGGAAAATGACTAACCGCGAAACTTATTCCGATAATGCCAGTTATGTATCCCCGGCAGCGTGTGAAACAACACCTTTTGCATCTAGTCCTGAATTGTCAGAATATTCAGTAAGTTGATAAGTTGGTGGCAGGCACCGGGGTCATGCGGAAATTCGCCATTATTCTTTTAAGGGATATAACAAAAGGCAATATGAGCCGTGTGTGGAAAGAATTTGCACCGTTACTAGATGAAGTTACCGTATCAACGATAAAAGAGGTTTTTAGCAATCGAGAAAACCAGCTTGACGATGACATCAATACTTCCCTTGACCAGACAAACAATCTAAGGGCTGCTATCGCCAGCGGACTAAAATATCCCGCCATAGATGAAAGGGGAAACGTAGATTATTGGGTTTTAGTGGATTTCCTGGAGGAACTCTGCAGAATCTTTAAGTGGGAAGTCTACGAGCGATCCGGACTTGGCTTTATTAGCAAAGATGGTTCCCACGGTAAATTGAGATGGTATGCGGTTATCCTCTCTCAATGGATTAAAGGAACCGGGCTGAGCTTTATTATGGAGCAAACCCTTGATTATAAACGTGACCACCCTTTGTCTGGAGTAAGAGTAAATGGAAAACAAATTCCTTATGATGACACACGTCCACATCGAAATATTGTGATTTCCGATACGTTAAAGGCGATTGAAAATGTTATCTTGTTTAGCATTTCTAATTATTTTCTAAGATTTTCATCGGAGTATAAGCGTTTTCATAAGGTAGAAGCATTCCAAAACGATTGGTACGAATATGTGGAGTACGGCACCACAAACCCGCTCTCCATAACCCTTCAAAGAAATGGATTCTCCCGTGAAACATCGACATACATAAGAAGGCATAGGGACGATTATGTCGTTAAGATGCAAGACGGAGAAATTAAACTCCGCCGCTCCCTCGCTAATTGCCCTAGTACCAGTGTCCGTAGAGAAATTGCTGATATTCAATATAACATACCGGAGTTGTTTGTTGACTGATTAAAAAAAGCCAACGACCATGATCAGCTTCAGGCCTTAAGCCATGGTCTTTTTATTAAATTGTTAGCACTTTAGTCCGAGTGCTGCTAATGAGCGGCAAAAAAATAAATCCCGCCAAACACCGCTCTATTCCGGCAAAAGAGGCGGACTTTTACTTATTTTTATTAATGTAGACTTTGTACATATTTGATAAATACTTGTCGGGCTCTGGCATTGGATGGCCTTTCCCCTTTTTATCTTTACGTTCATGGTCAGCATAAACCTTTTTTATTCTCTCCCAGTCTTTTGGATAGAGTTCCCTAAACTTTTCAGCAAATAATTCCTCATTATGGTTATTACCCAAGGCTGCAAATACAGCTGTAACTTTCTTGTCTTTTTGTGGTACAACACTTTGGGCCATCACCCATCCCCTCCTTAATTATCCGGTTCCCTATGACCTGTCATCTCCTGATCAACCCAATCTTCCTCCACATAAACCATCCCGCCCCGGCCTTCCACTTTTCGGTTAGGCCCGGCCTTATATAATTTACATGATAACGGTCCATAACAGAAAGTTTCAAACCGATATTTCCTCCTACCTCTCGGATTCCAGTTATCAATTATAATCTCAACCGGCATCCTGCAACCCCACATGCAACTGCTACACCTACTCTCATAAGTCCTGGCAGCCAGCCTACGGTGTCCCCTCTCACGATAAACCTCAAGTTCCGGCGGCACTAGTTCCCAGGGGGTTGATGTGCTGCCCTGCTCTCCTTTCGATATTTTAGATAACTTCGATACTTTATAGTAATCCACCGGCTCCATGTCTGGATCCGGAACAGGAAGGCATTCACCGGAGATAATGTCATTAACTTTAAAGTTGAATTTAGCCTGGGCCGCTTTACCGATACCGATAGAGAATGTAGTTCGCTGGTCATCAATGGTTCCGACAATTCTAATGGCATAGCCCAAGTATGTATGAGAGGCTTCATCAAATGAACGGGTCAGTCTTATTCTTGGTTGGATTGATGTGACTTTTCCGGCGAGTGTTGATTTGTCCATAAGTTGGCTCTCCTTCTACATTTCAAATTGCTCCCTAAGGTAAAAGTGAAATAATTTCATATACTCCAAAACGCCCTGCTTCAAATCTTCCCGACTCAGCCACCAACGCTCGGCATTAAAATCATCATACTGAGTTGGGCAGGATAATATTTTTATTTCTCTATCTAAAGAACCCATTGCCTTAACAAAAATCTTCTTCGCTCGTCCGGAATGAGATTTTGATGTGACAATGATTAATGAATCTATATCTGGTTCACTCTTAAGATACTCCCTCAACGCTATCGCTTCATCTTGAGTGCTAAGTGCATCACCAGGCAAAACTGTTATCTTTTCTTCCGGTACTCCCAATTGCACGGCTACTTCCCTGGTAATATCAGTATCATGGGGAATCTTAACCCCTTGGCTCACAACCAGATCATAGCCCCTGACCATATTTTGTACCATCACTATTTCATCTGCATACCCAGCCTCATATAGGTCTACTGCTCCCAGCATCCGATCCGGGCCGCTGCCCATGAGGACAATAATGATATCGCTAGGCTGGGGTTCTTCCTCTGCTACTAGAAAAGTGCCTAGTGAAGGTAAGGATAAAATGTTTAGTGCTAAAACACCTAAAATAGCGGCTAAGATAACAAGGAGCTTTTTTGATCTTTTCTTATATTAATACCTGGCATATGTCTTACTTTAACCCGAAACCTTTTTCAAATCTCCAGGCATCCCGGCACATGTCTATGATATCGCGCTGGGCAGTCCAGCCCAGTTCTTTTTTGGCTTTACTGGCATCAGCATAACACTCGGCAATATCTCCCGGCCTGCGATCCACTATTTCATATGGTACTTTAAGAACATTGGCTTCTTCAAAAGCCTTCAATAGCTGTAACACACTGGTACCCTGTCCGGTACCCAAATTATATATATGTACACCTGCTGTCAGTTGATCCAGCGCTGCCACATGCCCTTCAGCCAAATCCATCACATGAATATAATCCCTTACCCCGGTACCATCCTCCGTTGGATAATCATTTCCGAAAACTCTTAATTTCTCCAATTTGCCTTTTGCTACCTGGGTAATATAGGGCATAAGATTATTGGGAATACCGGTAGGCGCTTCGCCAATCAGTCCGCTCTCATGGGCTCCCACTGGATTGAAATATCGCAGGAGAGCTACCGACCAATCCGGATTTGCTTTAGCGACATCAGTAAGAATCCGCTCACTCATAGCTTTGGTTTCACCATAAGGATTGGTGGTTGGCAAAAGCGGCATTGTCTCAATAAACGGAACTTCATTCTCACCATATACTGTTGCCGATGAGCTGAACACAAATCGCTTCACTCCATATTTCTGGCAGGCCTGGCAGAGAATCATGGTACTAACAGTGTTGTTATAATAATAGGCCAGTGGTTTTTCCACTGATTCACCCACTGCCTTAAGGCCTGCAAAATGAATAATGCCATCAATTTTATGATTTGAAAAGATGGTATCCAACGCTTTTTCATCGGTCACATCTATCTGATAGAAAGTAATTTTCTTACT
>CAZXIR010000154.1:1050-5808 GCA_964640845.1 uncultured Syntrophomonas sp. | reverse complement strand
TGTTAAATCAGGAAAATAAATGTAGGGGATATTTTATGGATTTAACACTTCGTATCCTGGTAGTTGAACCATCGGGAACTGATTCCATGCTGGCGCTGAAAGCCCTTCATACCAATGGTTATCATCAAATGTATAAAAGGGTGGAAACACCTCAAGATCTGATTTCAGCATTGAAGGATGATCCCTGGGATATAGTAATCGTCGATGTGGGTATCCTGCAATTTGATGAAGAATCAGTGTTGAAGATAATCAATGAAAGCGAACTGGATGTTCCCTGTCTGATATTATCGGAACAAATTGGCCAACAACGCCGGGTGAGAACTATAAAAGATGGCTTTAGCCAGAACATTAATTTAGACAGCCTAAATCAATTTATTCCCTCGATAAAAGGTGAGGTTCATGATGTTTTATTGAGCAACTTGTATAAAGAAGCTGAAAGAGACTATAGAGATCAAAAAGAATGGTTTCGAGTCACTCTTTCAAGTATTGGCGATGCTGTAATTACCACAGATGTTAATAGCAATATAACTTTTATGAATCCGGTAGCTGAACAGATAACCGGTTATACGGCGGAAGAGGCCGTGGGAAAGCATATAAGCTACGTATTCAGGATTTTTAATGAAATTAATTTGGAACCTGCTGAAATACCAGTGGAAAGAGTCATCAAAGAAGGTTTTATCATCGATCTGGCAAATTACACCGGGCTAGTTACTAAAAAGGGTGAAACACGTTCCATTGCTGATTCTGCTGCTCCTATCCGAAATGATAATGGGAAAATTATAGGGGTAGTTATGGTATTTAGGGATATCACTGATACTAAACGATTAGAAGAAACCATGGCGCGCCTGGATAAATTAAATGTGGTAGGGCAAATGGCAGCAGGGATTGCCCATGAAATAAGAAATCCCATGACCACAGTACGCGGTTTTTTGCAGTTGCTTAGTATCAATAATGAATTTGAGGACTATACAGAATATTTTGACACTATGATCGAAGAACTGGAAAGAGCCAACACCATAATCTCACGTTTCCTGTCCATGGCTGGAGATAAAGTTTTGGAAGTTGCAGAGGAGAACCTCAATAAGATAATTGGCAGTATTGCTCCCTTGATTCAAGCAGAGGCCATCATGATTAACAAGTATATAAAACTGGAATTAGGAGAAATTCCCAATGTAATGTTGGGAGAAAATGACATTCGTCAACTCATACTAAATTTGGTTCGCAATGGACTGGATGCTTCAGCCGAATATGACGGCCTAACCATTCGAACTTTTGCAGTAGATGACAAGGTGGTTCTGTCGGTGCAGGATAATGGTAAAGGAATCGGCCAGGAAGTTCTAGACAATTTAGGCACCCCCTTTCTTACTACCAAAGAAAATGGTACTGGTTTAGGTCTGTTCATCTGCTATAACATAGTGGAAAAGCATAATGCTTCATTGGAAATAGATACTGGCAGCAGTGGAACTACATTTTCAGTGTTGTTTAAGGCCTCAATAGGGCAAACGACCCTTTTCTAATATCTGGTATGTTAGGGACGGGATTGTTCACAACATGGAGATTGTATATTAGCTTTGTATAAATGTCCATCTCTTTTAATATTGATGTAGTTATACGACGAGTACCAACAGTTCCGTGATATCCAAGTAAAGAACAGTTCCTGCTTATATTAAGGCTAGATACCACAGTGGTGCGACCGTCTGTTCAACGATTGCATATCCCGGTCTGGTAGAATTTCCATGAGTCTGACTGGGCTAATAAGTCCATTAACAGAACCTTTTGCTTTCCAGCTTAATCGAGTATCATGTACTATAGACCTGTAATTTTGAACAAATCGATTGATTTTTCTATGTTTCTTTAAACTGTTTAAAACCTCCATGATTAAACCTCCAAAAAAAATCGCATAAATCGAGTAGCTAGAAAGCAGGATAATTAGTCCTGCTTTATTTGTTCTCACAGTGGAATAGTGTCATTCTAGTATAGTCAAAAAACTCGTAACACTGGAAATAATCATAAAAAAAGAAAGAAGGTAGTCCAGATGCGAGTTTATGACAAAGAATTTATAGAAGAGGCTATTAAGTTATCCTACGAAGTAGGTCCCAAAGAAGCTGCTGCCCAACTAGGGATGCCACCGACCACACTGAAACCATTCGTATGGGGATTGTGATCTCCTGAGGGAGAGCTCCAATCCTATAAAATACAGTGCAACCAGGCCACCTTGCTATAAACCGCTGCCATGCTTTATCGTCAGCTGAACTACCGGTCATGACAACCTTGATTTTGCCTTTGTCCACATTGTCATCATGCCAGTCAGGCCGAAATTATTATACAAATATACCGTAATACTGAGCGACATAACGACTATCACTCCCTTGCCGAGATATAAATTCTATTTAATGGCTTTTGGAAGCTTGGGGAATATTATATGGTTGATTTCGATGTTTATGAAGATTTATTTGTAAAATCAACCCTGGGCGGGAAAAAAAAACGTTAATATTGCATGGTTTAAAGAAAATGCTGCAAAAATTAGTTTCACAAAAGGGTTTCTGGATTTTCTAAATGCATTCAGTTAATATTGCAACCGAAACAGTAACCGAAATAAGAAAGGAAGATGTCCGTGGCAAAAAAACCGACAAGAAGGCAAAAAGAGTTAATAACAAGTTACAGGCTTAACCCCTCAAATTGGCTGGTTTTGAAAAATCCTGCTCCAAAGCTATATATCCGCAACCGGCAGTCAGGACATGTACGCATTATTAGCGAACTCAAGAAAGAGAATTTATCCAGGCAACTACCCCTGAGGTCCAAGGCTGAACCTCTAGTTGACTAGCCTAAGCGTAAGTTACGTTATCTACAAATATATAGGCATCATGGGATACAAGTCCAAGCCTAGGCTCTGCGGTCAGTGACTATAAACAGCTCTGAAGGGTAGAAGCAGTGTTTCTGGCGAAAACTGCGGAATAACATTGGCGATGGACAACCAACTCTGAAAGGAGAACCACACATGTATGTATTCGTACTGAATATACGTGGCAACAAACGACGAAAAGCGAGAATACCAACCCATGCAGATATCATCCAGTTTGTAGACAGTACTGACGGTGTCCCTAGAACAATGGGCGCTTGCAGCGACCTACCGATGGTTGAAATCGAGAATTCTAAGACTCAACATTTGTTGTCAATTGTTAACCATGATTATCGTCCTCCTATAATGGTTTCACACCTATCTCAGTGTGTTAATATTAAACATCATGCAGAACAGCTTGCCTGGGCAACACCAGAGGCAAAGTATGAGCTAATCAAGCAGTATATTGGTAGGATAGATATTATTGGGAAAAGCATTCTGCTTAAGCTTTCGTTGTATGATTACAGGGATACCTCCGGCAAAAAACCTTACTTGCCAGTTATGAACAGTGAGACAGTGCACGTTACGGTTAGCTTCCACCCTAGCTCGGTTTAGCAGTAAATTTCGTTACTTCATTTTCAAGAGCCATCACCAACGAAAAGACGGTATCCGATGAACCTAATCAAATACCGTCTTATTATCTAATATAATGCCTGTAAATTAGGATTGCCTTTCTTTAAATGGTGGTGGAGGCGGAGCATGGCTTGGAAAATTCATAATTAGGAAACAGCAGCTCTTTAGAATGTTTAACCGAAGGACTTTGATGACATCAATCGATTGAAATTAATTCCATGTTACTATTTTGATATTTTTCCCAATACTGTTTTAAAATTAAGCCTACACGTATCCTCTGAGTGGCTTCGAAGCGAAGAACACACTAACACAAGTATGGTTGCTAGCAACGGTGGGTGGTACATTAAATATACTATAGCAACTACAGGAGTCAATAAGACTCTGACTAACACTTTAAGAGGCTGGCTATTAGCAATTACGAACGCCATGGGGGGAGAATGTTTGTAGTATAATTTCACAAAGGCCGTCCCCAAAGCATTGGTTAATAAATACTGATCTCGGAATTGGCGAAGTAAGACCACTGCCGGTTGGAATTTTGAACCATAAGCTGCCGTGGCAATGAAGCACTCATCAACATTTTGTATTGTATCAGTTACCTTCACAAAGCAACTCCTAATAATATTGCCATCTTCCGTTCTAGCATTAATTATCGTAGTACCCTCTTTTAATCCGACAACACACCCTATCTGATCGACTATGGCAACTGTCTCATCATCGGATGACCATATTATTTTCTTATCCGTTGCATCTACAGGAGTAATGATTGGTACCAGCTGACCATCCATATTTATAGACGTACCATCAGCAGGTTTAAATGTTCCATCATTATTAAGTTTCATCAAGCCAGCATTTAGTGCCGTGATAATATAGCCTTTAGCCCAGTGATTCTGTATATCCGAAATGGTAGTTACCTGATTCGAAACAGGGTACTTTAAAGCTTTTATCACTATCACAGCGTACTCCGCCCTGCTAACTCCTCCTTCGGGACAAAATCTGCCATCAGGATACCCGCAAATAACCCCAGCATTACATGCTTTCTTAATATCATGATAATATTCATAATCAACGGCCACATCGCTAAACGAAATAGATGTGCTTTCATCAGCAAGTCCAAGGGAATTCACCAGAAACCTGCATAACTGAGCTCTGTTTATTGCAACTGGCGAAGACGATATGGGTATTTCAATATTTGATTTACTTAAACTCAAATTAGTAACGGCTACAGGTACCCCAGTTACCTTCACAAAGCAACTCCTAATAATATTGCCATCTTCCGTTCTAGCATT
>CAZXIR010000154.1:0-950 GCA_964640845.1 uncultured Syntrophomonas sp. | reverse complement strand
CGAAGACGATATGGGTATTTCAATATTTGATTTACTTAAACTCAAATTAGTAACGTCTACAGTACCTGCTAACACAACTGGCATGTATGAAACAAGCATATTGGCACATAAAAATATCATCAATACAATAAACAACACTTTTTTTATTGTTAATATTTTAGGTAATTTCATTGTTTCTACTTCCTTTCATGAAGTCCGGTGTTATTTCGCTAATTCTTGCTATATATAGCTGTACCAAGCGTCTCTTGTGTTCTCAAAGATCTATCCCAATATACAATTATCAATTCCTACCCCAAATAAACATTCTCATTATGCCACTGTAAGAACTCTGTAGCAGGCTTATCTATAGACCTTCCGGGAATCTCAATGAGTTTCTTCCCATGAAAAGCATAATATTCCTTGCCATTACCATAGTCCTCTTTTATTCGTTTACTCACTTCTATGTCAAGATCTTCTGAAATCGTAATATATCCCCGGTCAAAAAGTGTATGGAAGTCTTGTCTCAATAATAAACCGTTGTTTGGATGATGAGGCCCTTCCAGGGAATAGGGTTTGATATGAGCAGCTTCAAGTACTGGCAGAGTTTTTTCTCCAGAAATTGCGCACCTCCTATTGTACGCTTCGGTTACAACAACCCGGAATGCACCTTGTCCCAACCTGGGATATACAATTTGACCCGAACCATAACGCTCCATGGATTCTTTCCACTGTACACCTGAATCAAAAGCATTAGTTCTCTGCTGCTTAAGCCTTTCCTCAACCTGGCTCATTAGTCTCATGCCAACAAATGAATCAGTATCATATGACTTTCCCTGGACGATGTTGGGCTTCCAATCTTGAGGAACAGGTATCCATTCTGACCTTTCGAAGAAAAAGGGAGCCGTCAGTATGATGCAGCCTATAACCGGATCTGAATCGTTTTTCAAATCACTTCTCCTACTCCTATATTG
>CAZXIR010000153.1:0-5813 GCA_964640845.1 uncultured Syntrophomonas sp. | reverse complement strand
CTCCCACTTTTCCGATATCATGTAATGGGGCCGATTTCCAGAGATTTTCGATCTTTTCATTAGTCAGGGAGTATTTGAACTTTGGATGGTCTTGGAGTTTCTGGGCCAAGAGACGGACATAATACATAGTGCGCTTGATATGATTACCCGTTTCCAGGTTACGGTATTCTGCCAAAGAACCAAGAGTTTCAATAGCAACATCACGGGTAATCATTAGTTCCTTGGTTTTTTCCTGTACCATCTCTTCCAGTTTGTCTCTATAGTTTTTCAATTCCAGTTGATTTTTCACCCTAGCCCGGACCAAAGCCGGATTAAATGGCTTGGTGATATAATCCACCGCACCTAGCTCTAAACCTTTGGCTTCATTTTCATATGCGGTTAAAGCCGTTACAAAGATAACCGGAATGTTTGCGGTTTTTGCATTGGCTTTCAGTTTTGCAAATACTTCATAGCCATCCATTTCCGGCATCATGATATCAAGCAATATCAGGTCAATGGGTGGCTCCATAGCCGAGATGTTTAAGGCCTTCTGGCCGTTGATGGCTACCGATACATCGTAATGATCCTGTAATATCCCCATCAGGATACAAATATTTTCCGGCGTGTCATCGACAATTAGTACTCTTTTTGGTTCTGCAAATAAAGTCATTCTTCTTATTCCCGCCCGCCTATATAGAAATATTCAAGTCTGAGGCAATCGCTTTTAATTTGCCTAAGGCACTGTCCATATCAAACAGATTCACATCTTGCTTTAATTGTTTAAACTGCTTTTCTACCCTGGTATTGGTTAAAAAACTTTCCAATATGCTGAGTTGGGTCATGGATTGTATCGATCCGCTTTCCAGCATTTGCGCCAGACTGATCAATTGAGGCCTAAGTATATCTGCATCCACCGGCATCATTGCTCTATACTGCTCTTTGCTGTCGGGTACAGTCACCGTTTCCTCAAATGCTCTGATGCCATCGGTAACAAGCGTAAGGGATGCTATAAATTCCTGGAACAATACATCATTATCAGCAGCAATACTTCCTTGTATCAAGGCCGTCTCCAAGTCGGCAGCGGCAGCGGCCAATCGGTTAGCCCCAATATTAGCAGTCACCCCTTTTACGGTGTGTAGCAATCGACTGGCCTCATTAATATCACCTTTAGCTAGGGCATTTTTTAGCTTATCCGGTGTATCGGTATTGCTGTGGGCAAATTGAAGGAGAAGCTTCTTGTAAAGTTCCCGGTTGCCACCCACACGGGCTAGACCCTCAACAGACACTATACCGGGCATCTTAGGCCAAGGCAAATTATCCGCATTGGCGCTCTTGAGGTCTAATTCACCGGCATGGGTGCTTGTCTGGCTGTTGTTCTTTATATACTTTGCTATAACCATCATAAGTTCCTCTGGATTAATAGGCTTGTTTACTTGATCGTTCATACCAGCCTGAAGGCTCTTTTCTAGATCAGTGCTCAATGCATGGGCGGTGATGGCAATCACCGGCAGGTGGGTCCAACAGGATCTGCTGCGAATTCTACGAGTAGCTTCATAACCATCCATCACAGGCATATGCACATCCATAAATACCATGTCGTATGCAACTTCTTCCAGCGCTTCTAAAGCCTCCAATCCGTTGGAGGCAATATCAACCAGGAATCCCATATGCTGCAATATTTCCTGCCCTACCTGTTGATTAATCTCGTTGTCATCAACCAATAGGATTCTGGCCCCCCTGGTATCCACCAACTGATTCCAAATCACGGGCTCATAGCCATCATGATTAAAGGCCAAAGATATGTCCCTGCCTTCATCCAATACGTCCATCAACGCATTGAGCAACTGGGATTGAGTTATGGGCTTGGTCAGGCATTTATGGATTCCTATTGGACCTTCCTCATCCACCGGCTCAGATAGGATAGAGGTCGTAGTAGTGATAATTTTAGGCCGGTACTCTGTTTCATTAAAGTTTATAGTCCGACTGGATATTTTTAAACCATTCAAACCGAACATTTCCCGGTCCATGATCACTACATCGAAATCTTGGGAGCCCTCTCTTAGGGCGGCAAGTTCTTGCTCCTTGCAACTAATGCCTAAGGCGGTAAAACCCAGGGATTTGAGCATATCGGTCAATATCCCTACCGCAATCGGGTTATGGTCAACGACTAAAACCTTAATACTCTCCCTACGAGTAATCAAGTCTAGGTTATTGTCCAGGGGTCGATTGTATCCGCATACTACGGTAAAGAAAAAAGTACTGCCAACCCCTGCGTCACTTTCTAACCAGATCCTGCCACCCATTAGATTGACTAGACGTTCACAAATAGCTAAGCCCAGTCCACTACCGCCGTATTTCCGGGTGGTGGAAGCATCCACTTGGCTAAAAGCAAGAAAAAGCTTGTTTTGTTGCTCTTTGGAAATGCCAATGCCGGTGTCATGGACTGAAAACTGCAGGGTTAATTTTTCCTTATCCAGGAACAAAGGCTCAATCTTGACGATAATCTCACCGTGGTCCGTAAATTTTATTGCGTTATTAACCAAGTTAGACAGAACTTGTCCGAGGCGAAAGGGGTCTCCCCTCAACCTTTGCGGCACATCCGTCGTATATTGAAAGAGCAGTTCGATACCCTTCTGCTGGGCAGTTAGATTAAACAGATTGGCCAGGTTGGTTAATATGTCATCTAATTTAAAATCCACCAACTCGATATCCATTTTGCCGGCTTCGATCTTGGAAAAATCCAGAATGTCATTTATAACTTCAAGCAAGGTCTGGGCAGAAGAATAAATAGTTTCTAGATAACCTCTCTGTTTAGTGGTTAAAATAGTTTGTGACGCTAGATGTGACATTCCAATAATGGCATTTAAAGGCGTACGGCACTCGTGGCTCATGTTAGCCAGAAACTCGCTTTTAGCCTGAGTTGCCGCCTCGGCTAATTGGCGCTGACGCACAAGTTCCTTATTTTGGTAAAACATTTTACGAGAGTTTCTTTCTAAACTGTAGCCACCTACGATACACATGAGTTCAATTAGAATCCCGATAACCGCAAGCAATGGTATATCGGGGTTTTCATGGACTGATGGCATTAACAGCGAAGCCTCGTAAACAGCAATAAAGATTAGAGTATCAATCAGGGCAATTTTAAATCTAATACGCAAGATAAAGAAGCCAAATAAAACACAGGCCATTATACCACAAATAGTAAGAATAACATTGTTCCACAAAAAATGACCTACATAAACAAACATCAAACCAGCCAGACAATTGGCCAGAGCAGATAAAGGCTGATAATATTTAACATTGTGCTCAGAGGCTGTTACTACAAAGATAAAGATAAAAAGAGGGTATAAAAAAATGACCAAGGTCACTGTCATGTGTAGAAAAATTTGAGAATAGAATAGATAACAATATATATTCAGTATTAGCCAAGCGATAGCAGAAAGCGCTATGCCAATTCGGTTAAACGCCCGGGCTTCATAGTCATTGGAAGCCTTATATTCGTTTTCTAATTCTGAGTCTCTGAAACTCAAGCTCAACGGATGTAAATGCATCTTTAACTCCGTGCTGTCTGGCAAATAATATTCTTCTCTACTACCACATCAGTAAGCAGCCTGAAACACATTTGCCCAATAAATCTATATTATTTGATGTTTTTTACATATTTTCTCTAAGGCCTCAACTGTTAGGTCTATCTGTTCCTTGGTATGCGCATAATTCAATATAAGTCTTATTCTTCCTTCATTTATCTTAACTGCCGGATAAGAGATCGGCGTTGAATAAACACCTGCATGAAAGAGTTCAGTAACCACTATTCTCAATTTATTATGATCTTCAATCATTATTGGAATTATTGGACTTTTACTTTGTCCAAGATTAAAGTTTTTAGATATAAGCAAATCCCGCATATACCGGTTTTTCGCATGCAACTCTTGAATCATGCCAGGGTTATCCCTGATTTCATCTAGACAGGCCAAGATTACAGCCGCATCTGTGGGTGTTAAACAGGCTTGAAAAGTATATGCATCCGACCATCTCAATAATGAACAATACTTATGTTCAGATGCCAAGAAGCCTCCTACGGAAGATGTAGCTTTAGATAGAGTTGACATAATAAAATCTACTTTATCACTTACACCTTGTTCGTAACAATATCCCTGACCTCTTTCACCATATATACCAAAGGTATGTGCTTCATCAACATATAGATAAAAGCTATACAATTGCTTTAAACTGGTAATTTCCTTAAGTGGAGACAAGTCCCCACTCATTGAATAGGCCGATTCAAGCACCACAAAAATATTTTGATAGGAGCTTTCAAATTTCTGCAATTTATTTTCTAAATCAGCTACGTTATTGTGTTTAAATGGGATCGATCTTGCTGTGGACAATTTAATCCCATTTATTATTGATGAATGACATTCTCTGTCAAAAATGATTAAATCCCGGTTACTAGGCAAAAAAGAAATCGAACCAAGATTAGCAGTAAATCCGGTGGGAAAAAGAACCGCCTCTTCTTTTCCAACCAGTTTCGCAACTCTTTTTTCTATTTCTTTATGTAAGGAACTCATGCCACAGGATGGTGCCGATGTACCACATCCGGTGCCAAATTTATGTAGTGCCTGACAAGTCTTGTTAATAACATTGATGTTTCTATTCAAACTGAGATAATGATTGACACACCATAAAATACACTCTCTTTTCATCCCAGAATGTTCATTAATAACATTCATAAGAGTTGATGAGCCGTTTTCCAGATAACGATCATGAGCATTACCATCACCTAGGTTTTGCTTATCTATAAAGTCTTGAACGATTTTCGCCCTATCATCGATATTGGAAATATTCTCATTTTTCAAATACGCCAATACTTCTCCGATAGAATTGTAATCATAGCTAATGGCAAACACACCCTAATAAGACATTCTTCCATAAAATATATTATACAAATTTGCAACAGTAACATTGAACTACATGAAATACTATGAACATATAAATTAATGTCAAACAATCCTATCTTTCTACATTCATTGCTTAAAATCCTCCAAGAATACAAATTATATTTTTTATTGTCTAATAAGCCCATAATTGGATATATGTAACATAAATACGGCACCCTGGGAATCGAGATTATAAAGTATTATTTATATCGTGCAAAAACGTATAATCCTTATTTTTTAATCACAGGGTTTTAAGTATTCTTTTCAGAACTTTACCTGAACCATTTTTGGGAAGCTCAGAAACAAATTCAATTACACGAGGTATCTTATAACTGGCCAAACGTTCCCTCAGATACCTGGATACTTCCTTTGCAGTACACTCTTCACCCTCTTTAATAACAATAAATGCCTTAACAAACTCGCCCCTCAATTTGTCGTCTATTCCCACCACTGCAGTTTCTTTAACCTTCGGATACCCATATATAACTTCTTCAATCTCGTTGGGATAAACATTCAAGCCTCCAACTATCACCAAGTCTTTTTTTCTTTCTACGATATAGTAATACCCGTCTTCGTCTTGCTTGGCCAGGTCTCCGGTATGCAGCCACCCGTTCCTTAATGTTTCTTTTGTTTCTTGCTCCTGTTTGTAGTATCCCAACATTATATTTTCGCCCTGTACCAATAGTTCACCGACCTCACCAACAGCCACTTCCATATCCTTTTCATCAACAATCTTGCACTTAATATAAGGAAGAGGCAAACCAATAGACCCTTCCTTCTGTATTCCATGCAAAGGATTAAAGCATACGGCAGGGGAAGCTTCTGTCAAACCGTATCCTTCAACAACAGGCAGCTTTAGAATATCCCGGGCCTGTCTAAGAACTTCAACCGGTAGTG
>CAZXIR010000152.1:0-5826 GCA_964640845.1 uncultured Syntrophomonas sp. | reverse complement strand
ATAGTCAAAGGCTACGACATTTTTGGCGGCAAGAAAGACAATTGTCTTAAATGGGTAGTATAAATATCTTGAGGTTGGGGACCAGCCCAGGTGGAGCTACGGCGTTGGCCGGGTATTGAAGCCAGAAGCTCCCACTTCTAAACGAAGTGTAAGTGGGAGTAGTTCACGTCAACAACAAGTAAGTTTAATAATCTGTTAGAATAATATTTTAAGGAAATTGGTCCAATTGCAATTTGGTAGAAAAACCAGTAACATTGATGAAATTCTATAAAAACAAACGACAAAGGCAATTACTATAAGATATTGAAGTTTGAGACTTGAGTATAAATCAATTATACTGTATATGGTATATGAAAATTAATTACACCATATATATTGTGGTTCTATAAGGAGGACGTTGGATGAGCATTATGAAGATAAAAAAGCGTGACGGCAGGATTGCACCCTTTGATAAAGAAAAAATCGCCGACGCTATTTTTAAAGCCGCCCGGGCAGTTGGAGGAAGTGACCGGAAAACTGCGGAACAACTGGCTGACAAAGTTACAGAACTGTTAGGATATTCGTTCATGGGCAGCTATGAACTTCCTACAGTTGAAGATATACAGGACCTGGTGGAAAAGGTTCTGGTGCGCAATGACCATTATAAAACAGCTAAAGCATATATTCTTTACCGCAAACAGCATGAGAATATTAGAGACAGCTTGCAGCTCATCCAAAACAATGAGATCATTACCAATTATCTGGACCGTAGCGACTGGAGAGTGAAAGAGAATTCCAACATGAATTTCAGCCTGCAGGGGATGAATTTTCACGTATCATCTATCGTAACCAGCCAGTACTGGCTGAACCAGATCTATACCCCCCAGATGAAGGCAGCTCAAGAAGTGGGTGATTTTCACATTCACGATCTGGGTATCCTGGCCGTATATTGTGTAGGTTGGGATCTGCAGGATTTAATCAGAGAAGGGTTTAAAGGGGCCCGCGGTAAAGTAGTAAGCAAACCGGCCAAACACTTCCGGACTATTTTAGGTCAAATAGTTAATTTCTTTTATACCCTGCAGGGCGAAGCAGCCGGAGCCCAGGCTTTTTCTAATTTTGATACCCTCTTGGCTCCCTTTATATACCATGATGACCTTAAATATGAACAGGTCAAACAGTGCCTGCAGGAATTTATCTTTAATGTAAACGTTCCTACCCGGGTAGGTTTCCAGACTCCGTTTACCAACATCACCATGGATTTGAAGTGTCCTCAGCATATGCAGGATGAACCCGCTATTCTGGGCGGCAAGATGTTGGACAAAACCTATGGTGAGTTTCAGGAACAGATGGATGTGCTAAACAAAGCTTTTGCCGAAGTAATGATGGAAGGTGACGCTGAAGAGAGGGTATTTACCTTCCCTATCCCCACCTACAATATTACCAAAGACTTTGACTGGGATAACCCGGACTACGATAAAATTTGGGAAATGACTGCCAAGTACGGTATTCCTGGTTTCTCCAACTATATAAATTCAGATATGGATCCGGCTGATGCCAGAAGTATGTGCTGTCGCCTTCGTCTCGATAACCGGGAACTGAGGAAAAGAGGGGGAGGGCTGTTCGGATCAAATCCGCTTACTGGTTCCATTGGAGTAGTTACTATTAATATGCCCAGGATTGGATATCAGGCCATAGATCGGGAAGATTATTTTAGTAAATTAGGAGAGATAATGGATATGGCCCGGGACAGTCTGGAAATAAAAAGGAAGATGCTGGAGAATCTTACTGAATCAGGATTATATCCTTACTCCCAGTTTTACCTGCGGGCAGTTAGAGAGTCTTCCGGTCAGTACTGGCTGAACCATTTCTCAACCATAGGACTGGTGGGTATGAATGAATCCTGTTTGAACTTTATGGGCCAGGATATTGGAAGCGAAGAAGGGCATGCCTTTGCCCTGGAAGTGATGGAATATATGCAGGCCATGATTCTTGCTTATCAGGAACAAACCGGGAACCTATATAATCTGGAAGCAACCCCGGCTGAAGGCGTGAGTTACAGCATGCCCCGGAAAGATACCAATAGATATCCGGATATCATAGTTGCCAATCAAGCCGATGTGAAAAATAAAGGGGCTCATCCTTTCTATACGAATTCTACTCATCTGCCGGTAGGCTATACAGATGATTTATACCTGGCCATGAAACTCCAGGATCCCTTGCAGAGTATGTATACCGGAGGCACCACCTTCCATATCTTTTTAGGTGAGGCCCTGCCGAATAATCAATCAGTCAAAAACCTGGTCAAAAAAGCCTGTGAGCAGTTCAGGATGCCCTATTATTATATCTCACCTACCTTCAGCATCTGTCCGCAGCACGGTTATCTGACCGGCGAACATGCTACCTGCCCGGTCTGTCAAAATGAAGGACAGGAGACCTGTTGTGAGGTATACTCCCGGGTAGTAGGTTACCTAAGGCCGGTGGACCAGTGGAATGAAGGTAAACAGCAGGAATTTTACAACCGCAAAACCTATAGCATAGGATAACAGGAGCAGTAAAGATAATGAAATTTGCAGGTATGATAAAACAGAGTCTAGTCGATTACCCCGGGCAAATAGCAGCGGTGCTTTTTACCCGGGGCTGCAATTTCTGCTGTCCCTTTTGCCATAATGGACACCTGTTGATCAAACCGGGTAAAGCAGGTCCAGAATATATTAGTCTGCAGCAGGTGCTGGACTTTTTAATGGAGAGAAAGGGTTTTTTGGATGGCGTGGTAGTAAGCGGGGGTGAACCTTGTCTGAACCAAGAACTCCCCAAGGCCTTGAGCAAATTTAAAGAAGCCGGTTATCTTAACAAACTGGATACTAACGGCAGCAGAACGCCTATGTTGAGCCAACTGGGTGAAAGTCTGCTGCTTGATTATGTGGCTATGGATATAAAAGGAGTCTTGGAATACAAAAAATATTTGGAGGCCTGTGGCGGAAGACTCAGCAATGAAGATTTTTTCAATGTTAAAGGCTCCATTAATCTATTAAAAAATGCCGAATTTGAGGTGGAGTTCAGAACCACTGTAGTACCAGGATTACATAGAGCGGAAGACATCGTAGAAATAGCCAGGTACCTGGAAGGAGCATCCCAATACAGTCTGCAGCAGTTTAATCCCCGGGATACTCTAAACCCCGATTATGGTAATATCAAGCCTTTTACCCGGGAGCAATTGTTGGCTATGGCTGATGAATGCCGTAAGTATGTCAAGGAGGTCAGACTGATTAATGTCTAGTGATAGTCTTTTCCCATCATCTATTGCCTCTGAAGCGGGATACAGAGCAGAAGAGAAAAGGGAGGAAACCTTGAATACCAGTATCAAGCAGGTATTAAAGAAATATTTTGGTTACAGTGAATTCAAACCCGGACAGGAGGCTATTATCAATAATACTCTGCAAGGCAGTGAGTCATTGGGGATAATACCGACCGGCGGGGGCAAGTCACTGTGCTATCAGATACCGGCCCTGTTGCTGCCTGGGGTCAGTGTAGTGGTATCACCCTTGATTGCCCTGATGAAAGATCAGGTAGATGCTCTTAACAACCTGGGAGTCCCAGCCACTTATATTAGCAGTGCCTTAACCCCTCAAGAAATAAACCGGCGTTTGCGCCAGGCTTCCCAAGGTGAATATAAATTGATCTACGTAGCCCCGGAACGCCTGACCTCGGAATATTTTTCCCGACTGGCCCAAACCATCACAATATCTTCGATTGCCATTGATGAGGCTCACTGCGTATCCCAGTGGGGACACGATTTTCGTCCCAGTTATGCCGCCATTGCTCCCTGGATAGAGTCCATGCCCTATAGGCCGGTAATCAGTGCCTTCACCGCCACCGCCAGTGATCGGGTGCGGGAAGATATAATTCGCTTACTATCCCTGCAAGATCCCAGTATTCATCTGATCGGCTTCGATCGGCCTAATCTGCATTATACAGTGATAAAGGGAAGCGACCGCAAGAAGTTTCTGGAACAATATTTAAAAACTCATAGTGATCAATCAGGCATAATTTATGCCGCTACCCGCAAAGAGGTAGACAGCATCTACAGCTATATTAAATCCTGGGGGATTGAAGTGGGAAGGTACCATGCCGGATTAAGCAACGAGGAGAGGAATGGGAGCCAGGAAGCCTTTCTCTATGACGAAATTCGAGTTATGGTGGCCAGTAATGCCTTTGGCCTGGGGATAGATAAATCTAACATACGTTATGTAATTCATCATAATATGCCCCGCAATTTGGAGTCCTATTACCAGGAAGCCGGCCGCGCTGGTCGCGATGGGGAAAAGGGAGACTGTATTCTTTTATACAGCCCGGCTGATATTCAGACACAGAAGTTCTTAATTGAGCAGACCACCTCATCAGAACAGAGAAAAGAAGAAGAATACCGAAAGATGCAAACCATGATAGATTACTGTCATACTACCCACTGTCTGCGCCAGAGCATCCTGGAATACTTCGGCGAAAAAGACCTGCCCGAGAACTGCGGAAATTGTACTAACTGTACCCAGGATTATGAGCAGGTAGATATGACTATCGAGGCCCAGAAGATTTTTTCCTGCATCGTAAGAATGAAGCAGCAATATGGTATCAAACTGGTAGCTTCGGTCTTAAAGGGATCCCAGAACAAGAGAATCCGGGAGCTCAGACTTGATCAGCTGTCCACCTATGGCATTATGAATGAAATGACTCTGGCCGCTATCAGTGATTTGATCAATATACTGGCTGCCGAAGACTACATCTACACTACTACTGGACAGTATCCAGTAGTAAAGCTAAAACAGAAAGCAGTGCCGGTACTAAAAAGCCAAGCTCAGGTAATTTTACGGATGCCTTCCAGAAGTCAAGCAACTCAGGAGGACAGTCAGCTCTTTCAAGCACTCTGTGCCCTGCGCCAGCAGATAGCCAGAAAAGAGCAGGTTCCACCTTATGTAATTTTCCACGACCTTACGCTCAGAGAAATGAGTGCTAATATGCCCACAGATGATTACTCCATGCTGGCCATAAGCGGGGTGGGGGAAATCAAGATGCAAAAATATGGACAGCTGTTTATGGAGCTGATTCGGACTTATGTTTCTAAAAATCAGCCTAGTGGTCCGGAACCAGATAGCGATATACCAAATCACAATATGCCTAATAGCGATGTACCAGATAGCAGCAATAAACCGGATAGTAAAATACCTAAGCCGGAAAAAGAGCCTAAACAGCCCAGTCATATGATCAGTTGGGACTTATATCAGGCCGGGAACACCATACCGGAAATAGCAAAACAGCGTGGAATAAAAGTATTGACCGTGCAGGATCATATCCTCCGCTGTGCCCGGGAAGGATTGGAACTAAAATGGTCGGAAATCATCAGCGAGGAAGAAGAAGCCTGTATCCTGGAAGCCATTCAGAAGGTTGGAAGAGAGAAACTCAAGCCTATTAAAGAGGCTCTTCCCGAGCAAATAAGCTATTTTGCCATCAAAGCGGCAATCTGCCGAATGGAGCTGGCCAAAGCCCAAGCATCCATACCAAATGAGTGGGGGCGGTCTTGACCGCCCGTCCGGCATGGCCCAAATTTACATGATAAGTTCACATGAAAATTGTTTATCCCGATTTACCCAGTGATTCTAATCGCTAAATAATTGCCCATGTTTGTAATTGCCAAATAATGGTAGGGGCGGTCTTTGACCGCCCGCCTTTAGCAGCTGGAATGTACATTATGACTGCTAAAATATATAATAAGGAATAAAGTACAAGAATTAAATTTTGAGGTGTAGTAATGAAGCTTTGGAGTGGAAGATTTACCAGTAAAACTGACCGTCTGAC
>CAZXIR010000151.1:0-5857 GCA_964640845.1 uncultured Syntrophomonas sp. | reverse complement strand
GCCAAACCGAGGGTAAGAAGTATCAACGCGCTGCCCGCGAAAGCAACCGTTAAATAGCTTCCCATCCATTTGACCCGGCTAACGGGTCTTGACAATACCATCTCGGCATAATACTCCTTTTCTTCCTGCCGCAGATGTTGTATCATCGTGATGGCAAAGACAGACAAACCGGCCATCAGTCCCAGAATGTAGATTAGAATGGCAATGAACCCTTCCTGATTGCCTAAATTAACTATAGCAGATGCCCAGGCAGTATCCATATGCGCGAAGGTAGAACTGATGGCTTCAGATATATTAGGAGTACCCATACCCATAATTCCTCCCAGCCAAGCCATACCCATTGCCCAGACCAGAATACTGCCTTTATGCTGCCGCCAGGCCAAGGCCACGGGAGAGTTTAAACGGGGGGATGCGTTAGCCGATCCTTCTTTCTGGGCGACAAGTCCGGCACGCATATCACGGCGAACAAGCAGCATGTAGGAAAGCATCATCGGCAGAGCAGAGAGCACGATTAAAAACAACAATGGCCAAGCATGATTATCCTCAAAGGGTACGGTGATACGAAACCATGCTTCAGGGACAAGCCAAACCCAGCCGGTGTAGCCGCCACCTATATTATTAAGAACCATGGCAACCATAGTTAACATGTATACACCAAATACACACCCTCTTGCGCTTCCACTGTGCTCAAAAATCTGTGCGCATAATCCACCGATCCCAGCAAAGATACATCCGGAGGCGACAAGGGTCAATCCTGCCAACAGAGAACCGTTTCCTGCCAAGCCGTTGCCCATCAAGACCGCAGCAGTCAAAAAGCCTGCCAGTAGGCTTCCCCCACAGGAAAGAATCAAGGCTGCAGACAGATTGGCGTATCTTCCTACCGGTCTTCCCAGGATCAATTCATTTCTTCCTGATGCTTCCTCGGTGCGGGTATGCCGAATCATAGTAAGCGCCGCTCCGAACATAACTGCTATGGAAGCCTGCAGTAGGCCCCGCCACAGGATGGCGCCTTCTATGCTTAATGGTACAATAGGCCCAAGCAAAGAAGCGGTAAGGGGGCTTGCGGACAGTTCGGCAATAAACATCTGCCAATCCGGCATCGCTTTTACGAAGGACATCTGTCCCATAATAAGAATAATGGGAAGCAATATCCATATAGGCAACACAATTCGATCTCTTCGCAGATAAAGCTTAAGCAGCTTGCCTGTACCGGCAAAATGATTTCCTTTCATATCAGTTCGTCTCCTTTCCCTCCAGCTTATCTCCGTAGTGACGAATGAACAGTTCTTCGAGAGTGGGAGGTTCCGCCATAAGAAACTTAATACCCATTGGCGCAAGTGCACCCATCACAGCCTCCATGGCACTGGCGTCCACTGAAAAGCGCCACTTTTCATCCTTTCGTGATACATCGTGAACCCCTTGCAGCTGATCCAGGTTTGTAGGCTTGGCAAGCTCCACGGTGACGGTTGTGCGTGTTAAATGCCGCAGTTCTTCAAGAGTCCCGGCTTCAACAATTTTTCCCTGTCGGATTATTCCAACCCGGTCGCAAAGCGCTTCTACCTCTGCAAGAATATGGCTGGAGAGAAAAACGGTTTTCCCCTGTCTCTTTACTTCGAAGATACATTCCTGAAAAACCTGTTCCATTAAGGGATCAAGACCGCTGGTAGGCTCGTCTAAAATCAACAGCTCTGCGTCGACAGCAAATGCCGAGACCAGGGCCACCTTCTGACGGTTCCCTTTGGAATAACTACGGCATTTTTTCTTCGGGTCAAGCTGAAACCTATCCAGCAGTTCCCTGCGGCGGGAGGGATCGTTTTTACCGTGCAATCGGCCTAAGAAATCAATCACCTCGCCACCGGTTAAGTTGGGCCATAATGTCACATCTCCAGGCACATAAGCAAGCCGCTGATGAAGAGCAACAGCATCCTGCCAAGGGTCGCCGCCCAGCAGCTTGGCGTCTCCTGCGTTTTTACGCAGCATTCCCAAAAGGATACGGATGGTTGTAGATTTTCCTGAACCATTGGGGCCGATAAAGCCGTACACCTCTCCTTGATTTACAGTCAGATCGACACCCCGTAAAGCCTCCTGCTTGCCATAGGACTTGGTAAGTCCCCTGGTTTCTATTACATTCATCACAATCCCCTCCAATTATTGATAATAAGTTTTTCGGAGCTCTTCCAGATAGCTGTCGAACTCTGTACGAATTTTTTCAAAATCGAATATTGGAGTATCCGTACTCCTAAACTGCTCCAAAATCTGATGGGCATATCCGCCAACTGCCCAGTAAATCAATTGCTTGGCTTTTTCCACATCCAGTTCCCTGCGGAATCTTGACGTATCAATGTCTCCATAAAACCGTTCTAAACTATTTTTTTCTATACGCTGTCGCCTTTTTATTAGTTCATTCTGCACCGCCCCTGAATCAGTAAAAACAGCCATCTTTACAAAATCAAACATCCATGGATGTTTTTCCAGCACCTGAATCTTGAGCAAATAAGTCTGCCGCAGCCGTTCAAAAACATCCTTTTCCTGCAGGTCTATTTGGTTAAAATACTCTTTTTCCAAAATATCCAGACAATAGTCGAAAAGGAAGAGGAAGAAGTCCTTTTTATTGTTGACATAATGAAACATCAGCGGCTTTGAAATGCCGGATTCCTTTGCAATCACGTTAGTTGATGCGTCATCAAAGCCTTTATCTGCAAATTCCTTAAGTGCAGCATTCAAAATATTGTTACGTCTTTCGGGTTCCAAACCTAAAAATTTCGAGAACACATATATCACCTTCTTCATAGTCTTTTCTGCTGTTCAATCATTTACCTAACAGGTCAATGTCATTATTATAGACACATTTACCTATCAGGTCAATTGTCATTTTTTTGCTTTATGTTTATTTCTAATATTTTTGTAATCTTAAGTGATCTGATATAAACAAAGCCGCCGATCTAAGAGAAGGTTTTCTCCCAGTCGACGGCCATTGTTTCTCTATTCACATATCTCAACAGGACTTAAACTAAACGGTCAGATAATTATCAAATAACTGTTATTTTTCCAGCCATCACATCTTTCCCGTACCTCATACCCTTAACCCCATAATATCTACTTTCTTGTCTAGGGTATTTGCAAATACCCGGCATCCTTTACCGGTACATAATAAATGTCGCAATAATAGTAAAACTTACCATCACAACATTGCTGATACTATGCATCATCATCGGGTAGTACATACTCTTGGATTTTTCATAACAATCGCCATAAAAGAACCCTAATACGAATGACAAAACCACTTGAAATGGATTATAACTAACTGCAAAGGGTGAAATGAGAAACTCATATGTGCCAATCCAAAAATAACTGCAGCAATGATATTAGCCGCACTTGCTTTTCCGTTAAAGACTCTATCTTTTATAACAAGTGCCAACATGGTAATGGCAAACGCTCTAAAAATAAGCTCTTCTGATGGACCTGATAATAAAAGCTGAAAACTTAATTGCCCTATGATATTGGAACCAGGATCCATCTCGATTAGCTCGTTCCACAGTCAGCTTTCTTGTATCTTTGTTGTTTTGAAGATGTTTTTTCTATTATCTGAATACTATCTGTTGTTTGGTTGACGTGTTTCAAAAATAGAATACCAAGCAACAAACGATCACCATGTGGAATTCTTTTCCAAAGGTAACCCATAAACAGATACTTAACGAGGAAAATCTCACCATCTTACGGACAGCTCATCCTTCTTTATCCACTTCTGTTACAGCACGGAAGCTCAAGTAGCTTTGTCCGTCTATCTTCCTTTTGTCATATACACCACCATGATACACAATGATGTATGCCTGCCGCTCATCTTGAATGGAGGTATCTGCAGTCCAATAATATATGACTTTTGAATGAACATCCCACAGAGGAGTTTCTTTATCTGGCGTTCGTTGATAAATGGCTTTTTCCTCTACAGAATCCCATATTCCACCTGCGTTTTGCCCATGGATCATCATAGAACGAACTGCTTCATCTACAGTAGGCAATCGCCAAATATTCTGTTCCTTTTCCATAATTGCAGTTCCATCTTCTGATAGATATTTACAAATTCTTTGTGCCTCATCCCATGATGTTCCTTTATCAGGCCAACCTGGTCCTCTTGGTGCCCAGGCCAATGTGACACCATTACCTGGCACGATTCTCATTCCAAAATCATTATCATTGATCCTTTGTGAAACATTTATCCCATGTGGTATAGAAATGACCAGAATAATTATTAGAGGTACGGTAATAAGCAGTCTATAAGTCCATTTCTTTGGCTTTGGCTCTCCATAATAATAGACTAAACCAAGAGCAATTATTGGAATTACAATCATTAATCCGATAACACTGAAGTTTGCTCCCGAGAAAAACCAAGCACTGACCACAGCAACGATAAAATGTAGTGCCAAACCGATTTTCTTCCATTTTAGAATAATTACAGCCAGGGATACAAAAATTATTGTAAATAGTAAATACTGAAAGAACAGCATGAATAGGTTCTCCCATATTGACGTGGAATACCACCCTTCATGAAAATTCTCGATTGCACCCCAATAACCCCAAATGCTGGAGAAAATTAGTGTGATAAAAACACCAATCCATTCAATGATTGATTTCTTATCCTTTTTCACAATCTCACCTCACCACTTCCACGATAGAATAATTATCAGAATTCAGTTCAAAAACCTGCTAAATATCTTCGCTAAACTGATGTTCACAGCAGGGCATAGGGCTAACAGCAAATATCATACTAGAACAACAATTCATCTATAACTATCTATCATTTTAACAGTACCGGTAGCTGTAACATAAACACCGCCATCCTTCTTCTGGTCTGGTTACGAGGAGCACTGTTTCATTCATTACACTAAATTATAATTTCAACTGAAATGCTACAAGATAATGAGAACTGTCCCCTATGCATATACCTCAGTCACGCAAACCATCATCAAGTTTCTTAAACAATATATCTAGTCGTGTTATCTTGCTGGGTTGCGGTGGGAAATTCCGAATAATTGTATGAACTTCAGTTGGAGCCTCTTTAATTGCACGATAAATCATATCGTCGCTTGCAACCTTTGAGGTTTTTGATAACTCAAGTGCATAAGCTGCGTAAACAATTGGTCCTAGTACATGACGTGCCTGTGTCCATCCCTGGTCGCCGATTTGTAAATCCGTATGGGTATAAGGAACAGCAGAAACCGCAGCTGCTGCTTTTGTAACATATTTTGCAGGTTCATCTACTTCTTTACCAATTTTGAAGACTGCCATTGACACTCTACGAAGCTCTTGTCCTCGCTTTTCGCCTTGGACGTATTTTGCTGCTACTTCTAAAGATTGGCGAGGTCTTGAATCATCAGGGTAATTCTCTTCAAAAATAGGCAATACTTCTGCCACAAAAGCAATTCCCCAAAGTGTAGCCGGTCTTAATAGATACTGATCATCTGTCGAATTCGTAAGTGTATTGCTATTAGATTTAGGCATAAATTTCTCTCCTTTCAAATTTCTTATTTGTCTTTTACTCGTCATCCACTGAATCTTCCTAGATACCAAATAGAAGCTTCAGTCATTGCAGTTATATGAATAAGAATTATCACCATCAAAACGAACATTCCTGTGTCTGTTATCGTATCCAACTTCAATTTTCCACTGTGTACCATCGGTAGGTGGGAACATATCTATTATATTAATTTGTGGCTATAACTAATGGTTCTGTCTGTAACATATACATCTATAAGATCGCTATATTCAACCGTAGGTCTATCTTTACGCAGATTTTGCAACCATAGTATAGAGCGGCAAATTAAAGTCTCCAGAAACCCAACAAAAACATCAAGATAAA
>CAZXIR010000150.1:1370-5914 GCA_964640845.1 uncultured Syntrophomonas sp. | reverse complement strand
TGGACGATATTGACCTTATCGAAGCCAATGAAGCTTTTGCTGCTCAGTCACTTGCAGTAGGCAGAGACTGCGGATGGGCTGACAAGATGGAAAAAGTAAATGTCAATGGTGGAGCTATTGCCTTGGGACATCCCATTGGATGTTCAGGAGCCAGAATTATAGTAACCCTACTTTATGAAATGCAGAAACGCAATCTCAAAACCGGCCTGGCAACTCTTTGCATAGGCGGTGGCATGGGAACTACTACGATATTTGAATTGCTCTAAACCAAGGTACTAAACCTATAAAGTGACAAGCGTTGTCAGACGGATCGCTGGCGTTGGCCAATCTGTTGGGCAATAAGAATAAGAAATAGGAGGAGTTTAATAATGCCACATTATAATTGGTTGTATCAAATGAGAGACATTAAGTTCCAGATGAAAGAATGGCTGGACATGAAAACTCTATTATCTCTGGATGCTTACAAAGAATACTACGCGATCGATGACATCGATAATTTCCTCGATGTTAACTTTAAAGTCTGCCGCGACGTGATGTGCCCGGCTAACAAAGATGCCGATGATCCCGGTGCAACGTTTGTGGGTGGTGACGAACATGCCGTCGTAACGCCCGATTCTTTCAAAACTGTCTACAAAACAATTATGGATGCCGAGTTAGGACCCCAGTTCGGATTCCGGGGCGATGGCAAAATACCCCTGTCCTGGTACGCTCCGATTCTGGAAATGCAGTCCGCTGCATCCCCGTCGATAGTCATGTTCTGGTGTCTGACCCAGGGTGCTACCACTGTGCTCCAGGATTATGGCACCCAAAAACAACAGGACCTGTTCCTGCCCAAAATGTATTCTGGTGAATGGTGCGGCACCATGGGCTTGACTGAGCCAGGCGCAGGCTCCGAGGTCGGTGCGGTTCAAAGTAAGGCATTCCCTACCGATACTCCCCACCTGTACAAGCTCAAAGGCACTAAATGCTTTATCACCTCCGGCGACCATGACTTAGCGGAAAACATTATCCACCTGATGCTGGCCAAGACCCCGGGCGCCAAAGAAGGCACCGCCGGCATCTCGCTGTTCATCGTGCCCAAATTCTGGGTCAATGATGATGGCTCCCTGGGCAAATGGAACGACGTAACCTCCGTAGGCATCGAGCATAAGATGGGTATTCATGGTTCTTCCACTCTTACTCTGGCCATGGGTGAAAACGACAACTGTTACGGCTGGATGGTAGGCGAAAAAGAAGTGGTAGACGGCAAAGGCGTTGGTATGTCGCAGATGTTCGCATATATGAACGAAGAACGTCTGAACACCGGGTTATTCGCCCTGGGTTGCATTGGCTCAGCCTACTACGCAGCTTTGGATTATACCAAGGTCCGCGTGCAGAGCAAACATTCCACCAATCCCAAAGGCCCCAGCGTACGGATCATTGAGCACGAAGACGTCCGCCGCATGCTGTTGTTACAGAAATCCATCCTGGAAGCCACCCGGGCTTTGATATTCCAATCTTACCTCTATGTGGACCTGTCCAAAGATGCTCCTACACCTGAAGAGAGAGAATATTATCATGACATGTTCATGATCAATAACCCACTGTGCAAGGCCTATACCTCCGACATGGCCAGAATATCCACCGGTGAAGCGATCCAATGCCACGGCGGCTATGGCTTCATGGAAGAGTATGCCGGAGCGGAATTGTATCGGGACGTAGTAATCTACGGCATCTGGGAAGGCACCAACTTCATCCAGGCCCAGGATTATACCGGCCGCAAGTTCACCATGAAGGGCGGCGAACCTTTCAAGAAGTGGGTGGCTGAAATCGACGACTTCATCTCCGGTCAGAAGACTGAAGAATTAGCGGCTGAGTTTGAGATGATGGCAGATTGCATGGTTGCTTTCAAAGATATTGTCGATATGAATGCTGCCTGGACCGCCGGCGATAAGCAGATGAAACAGCTCTTCACTACTCGGACCA
This sequence comes from uncultured Syntrophomonas sp., assembly GCA_964640845.1. GTDB lineage: Bacteria > Bacillota > Syntrophomonadia > Syntrophomonadales > Syntrophomonadaceae > JAAYJK01. The sequence goes on along the minus strand of CAZXIR010000150.1, from coordinate 3,949 downwards.
TGCATGCAGGCGCGAGGGTTTACTGCGGCAAGCTGATGCTCGATCAGGCTATCTTAGCTGCCAGGAAGCTGGCCGAACTGGGTGACGATCACTTCGATGCCAATTTCTATAAGAGCAAAATCGCCACCGCCAAGTTCTATATTATGAACCACGTTCCTGAAATCTTCGGATACCATAAAGCAATGAAGGCTGGCGACAGAAGTGCAATTAACATCGCCGAAGAACAGTTTATGTAAAAATATGGATCCCTTCCGGGGATAAGGTATGATTAGTTGCCTTAACAAGTTAAATTTTCAATCACGAATATTAAAAAGAATTTTCCAGCTGTTTATACCTGTCGGACCACTCGCAATAGACAGGCTACAGCTGGAAATACAATAGAATATTATTCCCCCTGACGGCAGGCACCCCCTGCCTGCCGTCAAACTTTCTTAAGATCTGTGTTTTATACCATATTTAGCGGCCTTTCTGACCACCGTGGACTGATTCACTTCCAATACTCGAGCAATTTGGTAGGTTGACTTGTAATGTGTATAAGCCTTTTCCAACAGTTGCCTTTCAGCATTCTCGACCGCTTCCTTCAACGACCAAATACCTTTTTCCGCATCACTTCTTGAAAGCAGTATGTTTATGGCTACAGGCAAATCACTGGTTTTGATTACCTGATCATCTGTAGTAACCACCAGTCTTTCGGTTAAGTTCTCCAATTCTCTCACATTCCCCGGCCAATCATATTCCAAAAAACAATCTATAACATCCTTGTGAAAACGTTTATTCATTTGATACTTGTTATTAAATAGCTCCAAAAAGTAATTGGCCAAGACCGGGGTATCTTCTGACCTATCCCTTAGTGGAGGCACGGTTATGGGTATTACGTTTAAACGGTAAAACAGATCCAATCTGAACTTCTGTTGGTTAACCATTTCCATTAAATCCTGATTAGTTCCGGTCAGTATCCTGGTATTAACTTTTAAAGATTTGCCGCCACCCACTCTGATAATCTCTTTATTTTGCAGTACCCGTAATAGTTTTACCTGCAAACCCAGAGGCAGTTCCCCTATCTCATCCAAAAACAGTATTCCATTGTTAGCAAGCTCAAATAGCCCTATCTTTCCTGATTTTCTAGCTCCGGTAAAAGCCCCTTCATCATAACCAAATAATTCTGATTCCAGCAGATTCTCTGGAATGGCACCACAGTTAACCTTTATAAAAGGTCCTTCTTTCCTACTGCTGCTTTTATGTATGATTTCAGCGATCAACTCTTTTCCTACCCCGGATTCACCCTGGATAAGCACCGTGGAATCTACTCCTGCTACTCTCATAACCATATTCAATAATTCTTTCATTTTGCTGGATTTAACTATCATCTTCTGAGAGCTTTGCATTTTCAGATGCTGCAATTCGGTTTTATAAAACTCATGTAGTCCCTCTACCTGCTCCAGTCGCCTCTGTAATCCATTTAATTCAGTAATATCCCGTACATTAGTAACTACCATTATTATATTGCCCTCTTCATCGAAGATGGGGTTACTGGTTATAAGAACTTCTTTGCCGCTTCGCGGAACAATAGTCACTGTTACTCTTTCTCTTTTCTGAAGAGCTAATAAGGTACCCGAACGTGAAAACACCCCTTCTTTCACTAAATCAGCCATATTCCTTCCAATGCATTCAAATTCCATAATACCGGTAATACGCTCAAAACCCTTATTTAACATCAAAGTATTAGCCTGTCCATCAGTTACATATAACCCATCAAAGGAAGATTCTATGACTGCATCCAGCTCCCGGTTAAGTTTTTTGGTGTATTCTGATTCTTTTACCAGTTCTTCAAACTCAGATATTTCTCTTAATATCAGGATTGCCCCAATGGTGATACCGTCTCTTACGATATTAGTGCGATAAGGCAGAAAGCTTCTTCCGGCTATTATCAGTTTATTGGAGGGCAGTGGAGCATGAGAGCCACTGATAAAAGATTCCAGAACTCCTGTGCCGGCCAGGATGTCCATGGCATTTGATCCCCGGACTTCCTCTGCCGATATTCCCATCAATTTAGCCGCAGATTTATTAAATATACCTATATGATAATTATTATCGATAGATATCACTGGATTATATACTGCATCTATTCCGGCTTCAATATCCAATTTCTTGTCATACAGTCTTTCCGCTATACCATGATACACTTCTTCGTAGTAAAGCATTCCTACCAATTCACCATTTCTTAAAACCGGGATGTATTCAAATCTATCTGTTAATATATCAGGCAGAAATTCATCACAGGATATGCTTCTTACGTTTTTAGTTAGTATTGGTGACAGCTCGTTAGAAGGTACTATACCCCGGGCCATAGCCTCTAGCAACTGTTTTTTGCCCACATAACCAACCAATTTCTGATTCTCATCTAACACCGGTACCGCCGATATATTATCATTTTCAACAAAAATTTGCGCAGCTTCTGCAATAGTCTGCCGAGACTGTAAAAAAAGCAACTTCGAGTTCATTATCTCACTAACCTTAACCCGCATTAAGATACCCCTTTTTTTTGATTCATTGTAACACAAATTATACCAAACAAGAGC
>CAZXIR010000150.1:0-1270 GCA_964640845.1 uncultured Syntrophomonas sp. | reverse complement strand
GCTTGGGATAATATTGCTATTAGGGTTAATACTATGTTTAATATGTTACCTTATTAGTTTATATGAAAATGACGAGGAGTACAGTAAATGAAAATAGCCCTATTATCACCTATAGCCTGGAGAACACCTCCCCGAAATTACGGACCCTGGGAACTGGTGGTATCCCTCCTGGCCGAAGGACTAGTCAAAAGAGGATTGGAGGTAACCCTTTTCGCCACCGGAGATTCTATAACCGGGGCCCAACTGGCTTCTATGTGCCCAACACCATATGAGGAGAATAAAGATATTGATCCCAAAGTATGGGAAGCGCTGCACATCGCGCACTTGTTCGAAGAGGCAGACCAATTTGACATCATCCACAATAATTATGATTTTCTTCCCCTGGTTTTTACTCGCCTGGTTGATACTCCCATGGTAACCACTATACATGGCTTTTCCTCCAGTCAAATAATACCCGTGTATAGGGAATACAACGATAATAATTACTATGTTTCCATAAGCAACGCCGATCGCAGCCAGGATTTAAAATATATTAAAACCATTTACCATGGGATCGACTTCCAGCAGTTTGAGTTTCACGAAAAGGCAGGTGACTACCTCCTGTATTTCGGCAGGATTCATCAAGACAAAGGTACTGCCGAAGCGGTGGAAATAGCCCAACAGTCAGGCCTTAAGCTGATAATAGCTGGAATTATTCAAGACCAGGATTATTTTAATACCCGGGTGGCACCATTTATTGATGGGGAGAATATTATTTACTTTGGGGTAGCCAATCCCACCCAGCGTAATCAACTGATGGGAAACGCCTTGGCTCTAATTCATCCCATTCACTTTCATGAACCTTTTGGCCTAAGTGTGGTAGAAGCCATGGCCTGCGGAACTCCAGTAATTGCCTTTAATAAAGGTTCTATGCCGGAAGTTATTGATGAGGGAAAAAGCGGCTTTCTGGTCCAGGACGTGGAACAGGCCTGCAGTGTTTTGCCAGCAGTACTATCTCTTGATCGCAGTTACTGCCGCTATTGGGCCCAGAGCAGATTCAGCTGGGATAGGATGATTGATGATTATATCCAACTCTATCAAGAAATACTACAATAGGGACAGGCTGGGACACGGGGACAGGTTCCTTGTCCCAGCCCTAGGTAATTGAAATGCTGGGACAAGGAACCTGTCCCCGTGTCCCAGCTCACGTATCCCAGTCCCTATATTTTATTTATGCAGGAAGAATACCGGGTAGGTGCCAGGGCCTACATGGGCGCCAATGACGGCACCG
>CAZXIR010000149.1:4110-5947 GCA_964640845.1 uncultured Syntrophomonas sp. | reverse complement strand
CAAAGATGTAATAATCAAGAGATATGCTGTCCGTGAATAAAATGAAATACTGTGATATTGGAAGAAATAATTAGTTTATTAGGGAGGACTCTATTTATGAATCGTACAGATTTAAGAAACAAGTATTCCATTGTAGGTGTAGGTTACACACCGCAGGGAAAAGTTCCTGGACGTTCTGCAGCTAGTTTTTATCTCGAAGCGACCATGAACGCCATTAATGATGCGGGACTAAAAAAGGATGATATAGATGGTCTGATTTTATACCGCGATTTCCCGATTTTACCCGGTGACGCTTTTCATCATACAGGCAACGTAATAACCTACAGTCTTGGCATACGCCCGAAATTCTTAAGCCAGGAAGCTTACTGCTACCGGACCAATATCAATAAGGCAATAGGTGCTATCGAAAACGGAACATGTAAGTATGTTCTTATCGTATTTGCCGAGAGCGGCAGAACCGGTCACCGTACATGGACAGATGAAATTGACCTGTTCAGCAGCAAGCCCTATGATGAGTACGCCGCCTACGGAAACATTTCAGCTTTCACCAACTATGCCATGTTCGCTAGTCGTGCCATGCACGATTACGGAACAGGACCAGATTTATGGGCGGAGATAGCTGTCGCACACCGCAAATGGGCCAATCTGAATCCCAATGCTATTCATTACAAGAAGCCTTTGACCAAGGAAGACTATATGGCAACACCGTGTCTTTCATGGCCGTTCCGTGCCCTGGATGCAACTGCATCAACCGACGGCGGTCGTGCAATTATCATCACCACCACAGAGCGAGCCAGAGAACTCAAGAATCCGCCTATCATGATCCGCGGATACGGCTCTGCCAATGATACCGCCAAGGGCTGGCAGCTTACTCCGGGCGATCCCGCGAGCAGCGCTGCTATTGCCGGACGCGACGCTTTTGAGATGGCCGGACTAGGCCCCAAAGATATAGGCGCAGCCCAGATATATGACTGCTACACCTACACGGTTGAGGCAACCCTGGGTGATTACGGATTCTTTGAGAAGAAAAAAGCCCGTGACTTCTTAACAGTTGAGAACATAGGACCCGGCGGGGCATTCCCGGTAAACACCAGCGGCGGGCTACTTTCTGAAGGTTATTATATGGGAATGACCCCCATATCCGAGGCCGTGATGCAGATGTCCGAGCGCTGTGGAGATCGTCAGTTAGGTGTCTTACCTGGCACAAAACTTCCGGAATTCATGATCGTCTCGGATAACGGTGGTTTCTATCAAAGCAACGAAACTCTTATTTTAGAAAGGGGAAAATAAGAATGACTCAAGTATTAAAAGTAAATCTGCCTTATGACCTCAGAACCAGCTCTGATAATGCTGTTTTTTATAAAACTGCTCATGATGAACAGAAATTTATTCTGCCATACTGCAACAGCTGCGACCAATATTTCTGGCCTGGCGCTATTATCTGCCAGCACTGCGGCAGCAACGATGTTGAGTGGAAAGAGGCTTCGGGGCATGGCAAAATTTATTCCCACGTGGAAGGGCGATTCGCTTTCCATCCGGACATCAAGGAATATCTTCCTATCGCCATATGCTCTGTGACCCTGGACGAGGGACCGCGCGTTTTCGGCCGCCTTGTCAACTATGGCGAAATCGAAAAGGTTCCTTATGATGCACCCGTGCATATCGTATGGCTTCAAGACGATGAAAGAGGATGCACGATCATGGGATGGGAAATGGATTAAATTTAGACCATAGATAAAGACAAACCTGTCGAAAGGCGGGTACGGCAAAGCTACAAAGAAAATCCCTGCAGGTTCCCTGCGGGGATTCTTTATAAAGGTGAAAACCAGCATTTACC
>CAZXIR010000149.1:0-4010 GCA_964640845.1 uncultured Syntrophomonas sp. | reverse complement strand
CCGCATCAAGATGCATGATGAAGATGTGATAACACCTAAAGTGGTGTCTGTTAATTGGAAATAAGTCCCCAATAAACTGACACCACTTTTTTATTTCTAATAGTATTATTATTAGTATATAGGCAATTTATTACTTCATTAAGGTTAGCTTGTTAATTGCGATATAGCTTACCAGGTGTATTACTGAAGGAGACGACTAAATTATACTGCAGGATTAGCAAATGTATCCGTATATATTTGCAAGGCCAATACATAATAAGAAAAAAAGGAGGATTAAAAATGAAAGAGAAAATGATGTCTCTGTCACAGGCGGCTGACCTGATACAGGACGGAATGCTTTTAGCTCTGGGTGGTAATGCGATGCATAGAAATCCCGCTCTCTTTGCTTTAGAGCTGGCACGCCGTCCCCTCAAGGGTCTTAAAGTGTGTGGAGCAGCACCTGGGATCGCAACTGATTACGTAATGGCTCATGTTGATACAGCCTACTTCGGTTTCTTTGGACTGGAGAACGAAGCAGGACTGGCTCCTCAAATGCGTAAATATATGGAAGGAGACGGCCCCGCTCGCGCTATCGAAGGTTCCTGAACTGCGCAGATACATGCTCTCCGTGCGGGAGCATATGGCGTACCTTTCCTACCTGTAGGTGGAATGTGGGGCAGTGACCTGGTTGCTAAAAACCCCGATTTTTATCACGTATATAAAAATCCCTGGGGTGACGATGAAGTTGTTTGCGTAAGGGCGTTGGTCCCTGACTACGCTATTCTCCATGTTCAGGAGGCAGATATTTATGGTAATGCACGTATACTTGGCCCCAGCTATCAGGATGCACTGATGGCCAGAGCTGCCAAGAAGGTAATTTTAACTACTGAACGTATTGTAGGTACTTATCGTATGCAGGAAGAACCAAAATTGACGGCTATTCCTCACTTCCTGGTTGAAGCAGTGGTAGAGCTGCCAGGTGGCGCAAAACCGGGAATTTGTTATCCTGAATATCTGACCGTAGACTGGGCAGACCACAAAGCTTATCAAAAAGCGGTTAAGGCTGATGAAGTCAGGCAGTTCGCAGACAAAATGTTAGAAGGGAGGGCATAAACATGGAATATGGTAAAGATTATGGCAAACCTGAAATGTTTGCAGTAGCAGTTTTGCGTGAAATAAAAGATGGCGAAATTGCATTCCACGGACTCGCTTCATCAACTCCCATGGTGGTAATGAAAGCTGCCAAAGCTCTGGGTAAGGACTTTACCTATGTTACTCTGAGTGATGGTGTAGATCATGACTGGAATCGCCCCCCTTATGTAGCATCAACTCTGACTGAGAACACTTACACCGGATCAGTAGCTACTTTCGGACTGGACGAAATATTTGACCTATATGCCTCGGGCAAAGGTGACATCGCCTTCCTTTCCTGCCTGCAGATCGATAAAACCGGAAGAATAGCCATGTCCTACGTCGGAGGAGACTACGATCATCCTAAACTTAGAGGACCGGGTGGGGCTGGCAGTGCAACTCTTACTCCGGTTACCAAAAGAACTATCATATGGAAAACCGCTCATGACAAGAGAACCTTGGTAGAGCATGTAGATTTTGCAACTACTTCACCAGCAGTCGATAAAGAGTTCACCCTGATTACTCCCCTGGGTATTTTCCGCAAACCGGTTGGAGAAAAACTGTTAAACCTGGAATGCATCTTCCCGTATACAACTATTGAAGAAGTCAAAGAAAATACCGGGTGGGTGATTGACGAGACTGAAGTGCCAGTCATGGATCCTCCAACTGAGGAAGAACTGGCAGCATTAAAGAAAGTAGACCCCAATAATATTTTAGCTTTTGAATTTTAACCCATTGAAGTACCTTTGGAATTTATTGGCGGGACATACCCATAAGACAGCGTTATTGTCTCATGTGAATCCCGCCTTTTGCGTTTATTTGTCCAGCAATATATTGTACCTCTTGCCGAGGACGGGACTGATTGGCTAAAGTTCACCCCTTTTACTGGATTAAATTAAACATGGTCATTAAAATATTTCATTAGATGGATATCAGCCAAAAAAAGTTTGGCGCACAAAACAATATTTTGCATAAGTTTGAACGTTGTTAGTTTAGAATAGAGTAAAGACTTTTATTAAACCAAATATTCAATGAAAGGCAGGTGACTTACGCCTGGTTGATAGAAACATTTTTAGGTTGACAGCCCGAAGTAAAAATACGGGTAAACCAGGCTTACGGTATGAAGAAAAAAATTTTAGTAGTAGGTGGTGTAGCAGGAGGAGCCAGTTCTGCGTGTCGATTGAGGCGTCTGGATGAAGAAGCTGAAATCATAATGTTTGAACGTGGAGCAGATATATCTTTTGCTAACTGCGGACTTCCTTACTATGTAGGTGGGGTCATAGAGCAGCGGAAAAAACTGCTGGTACAGACCCCTAAAGCGATGCGCAGCCGGTTTAATATCGATGTTAGGACCATGAGTGAGGTTAAGAAGATATCTCCGGCTGAGAAAAAAGTTGAAGTAAGAAACTTGCTCGATGATACCAGTTATGAGGAGAACTATGATTACCTGGTCTTGTCTCCAGGAGCTCAGCCAGCCCTGCATGATATACCAGGAATTAATAAGGAGAATGTGTTTGTAGTCCGTAATGTTCCGGACAGTGACGCTATAAAGCATTACATCGAGGTGAATAAACCGTCTGCTGCTGCTGTAGTAGGAGCTGGATATATCGGCCTGGAAATGGCAGAGATGTTAAAAGAGTCAGGGCTTAAGGTGACCATAGTAGAAGCTGCTGGGCAGATAATGGGCGCCATGGATCCAGATATGGCTGCTATAGTCCAGGAATATATACAAAAACACGGGATAGACATAATTATATCTGATAGAGTGGTTGCGATGGAAGGCAGCCAGCAGGTTGAAAAGATTCAACTGGAAAGCGGAAAGTCCGTTTCGGCCCAGATAGTCATTATGGGAGCTGGAGTCAAACCAGAAGTATGGCTGGCTAAAGAGGCTGGATTAGCTATCGGCTCTACTGGTGGAATATTGGTGGATGAATATCTGCAGACTTCTGATCCCTATATATATGCAGCTGGAGACGCCATACAGATCAAAGATTTTGTTACTGGTGATGACAGCCTGGTTCCTCTGGCCGGGCCAGCTAACCGACAGGGATGGATAGTGGCCAATAATATCTGTGGACGCCAGATTAAATATCCTGGTTCCCAGGGCACCTCTATTGTAAAAATCATGGATATGGTAGCTGGAGGTACCGGGCAAAATGAAAAACAACTGCAGAGAAAAAACATCGAGTATCTAGTTTGTCATGCCCACCCTTTTTCTCATGCGAATTATTATCCTGGCAGTACCCAGATGACTATCAAATTATTATTCACACCCAAGGAGGGTGAAATTCTGGGCGCCCAAGTAGTAGGATATGATAATGTTGATAAAACCATAGATGTACTGGCAACTGCCATCAGGGCAGATATGACTGTATACGATTTGTTGGAATTGGAACTTGCCTATGCACCTCCATTTTCCTCAGCCAAGAGTCCACCTAATATGGTGGGTTATGTAGCAGCCAATATCTTGGACAACAATATCGACTGTGTTAGATGGGAAGAAGTGATGGAATTAGTTGAAGGTGGGGCTTTCTTGATCGATGCCCGGATGTCATCCGAAGTAGAAAAGGGTTCTGTACCAGGCGCCAATAACATTCCGGTAGATAATATCCGTGAGCGTCTGGATGAGATACCCAGGGATAAGGAGATTTGTGTATTTTGTCAAGTGGGTCTGAGATCTTATATCGCCAATCGGATACTTAAACAAAATGGATTTAAAACCAAGAATATTAGTGGCGGGTATAAATTATATAAGTCTTTAAAAACCTGTGGAGTGATTGATTAAAGAACTATAATGAAGGTTCTAATTTACTAAGATTATATGCTGGCGGGTCGGTGTTAACCGACCCGCTTTTTGGTTTGACCAGCATGTTTGCTGAGCCGATGGGTTGCAAGAAACC
>CAZXIR010000148.1:0-5948 GCA_964640845.1 uncultured Syntrophomonas sp. | reverse complement strand
AAAGCCCGCTTTATTCAAGCGGGTAGAAAAAGATTGGGATTATATGCAAAAGCTCCAAAAGAGCCATTTACCAAATAAAAAATCGTGTCTATGGAAAATATAGACACGACACCAATTAGACTATAATAACCCTTAAACCACATAATAATGCATAAAAACACGCACTACTACTAGGCAGGCACAAGTCTGTAATGTTTGTCTCCTTTCCACAATACGGGGAGGCACAGGCGTTTCCCCCTGCACCCAGGTTAATCGCCATAGCGGTACCTTAGGCGTATTAACTCGGAGTCATATTAGATTATGGTAAGTCTAGCATATTGGCCTTGATTAATCAATATTGGCTGCATGGTAAAAACATTATTGCAGAATTCAATAAGCTGCAAATAGATTGGGAACAACTGAATACATTTTTTTGGGTTTTTGAGCTATTATGATAGTGTGATAAAGGAAAAAATTTATACTATGGCCAGGCTCTATTTAGCTTATTAATGGGATGTTACGATGCACAATAACTCCTAATCGGGCAGGGAAAGTAAAGCTTGGCCTAGAACTGTTATAATCGTGATTCTGATACAGGGAGGATGACTATGGCATTTTTCAAAGGTATTCGGGGTAGACGTTCTCGAAATAGAATGGCCCAGGAAAGAGAGAACAATGAAGAGGGAAGACAGAAGAAACTTAAGCGCAAAGAGCACATGGATAAAATCCATTCATTGATAAAAATAAACCGGGAGAACAGAAAAGAAATACAACAAATTACCAGGGAGATGAATCCCTCTCTGGGAAAAGCAGCCCGGGTTTATCATAATTTACTGGATACTGTTGATAATTACATAGAGAGTCGGGATAATGGTTTGAATCGCATGCTGTTTGCAGATAATGTAGTCGATATACAGAAAGGAGACCACTTATTTGTGCAGCGGCCTGGTTTTACTCACCATGGAATCTATATGGGAGAAAAATTGGTGTTACATTACCATATGAGCAAAGTGAAAATAACCGGGTTTGAAGAGTTTGCAGAAGGTGCCAGAATACAAAAACGAAGTGATGAAGAAAGTCCGATTTCCTATCCTCCGTTAGAGGTCATAAAGAGAGGCCTGAGCAGGTACGGGGAAAACGAATATAATATAATTTTTAACAACTGTGAACACTTCGTCCGCTGGGCCAGGAATGGCGAATAGTCAAGGTTTGGAGTTCTCGCCTTCGCCTTCTGATGACTCTTGGTCACTGTGCATCTTCCCCCGGGAATAGGAGAAATAAATACCTATCAGGCAGAGCAAGGTGAAGATACTGAAAGTGATTTGGCTGCTAGCCAAGAAGAGGTTGTAAGTAGTGGGTGATATGGAGGCCTTGCCCAGGTGTAGAGTAATCATAAGGGTTGCCAGGGCCATGCTGAAGTTCTGGCCCAACAGGCGCATAGTTGAGACTGATCCCGAGGCAATTCCATAGTATCGACTGGCTACTGAGCTCATGATAGCATTGGTATTGGGGGAACCAAAAAGGGCAAAGCCAATTCCCAGTACTACTAAGGCAGTAATTATATATGGGATTGAGGTAGTTGAATTAAGAAATATCAACAAGAATAACCCCAGAGAGGTAGATGCCATTCCCAGCGACGCAATCAGGCGAGGTTCGATTTTATCTGATAGTTTTCCCGCTGCAGGTGATAGAAGAGCCTGGACAATGGGCTGAATAATCAAAACCAGACCAGCCGTCTGTGGTGGCAACCCTTTTATATACTGCAGATAGAGGCTTAACAGAAAGGTTACCCCTGCAGTGGCACCATAATTTATAAGAGCCGCCAGGTTGGAAAATGCGAATACCCGGTTATCTTTAAACAATCGTACATTAAATACCGGGTGTTTAGTCCTTAACTGGCTTCTGACAAAGACCACTGCCCCCATTATGCCTGCCAGCACATATAGGATACCAGATAGGGCGGGGAGTACGGTTAAACCATAAGTAACTGCAATAACGCTTAGCGCGTAAATCAGACTGCCTGAGATGTCCAATGTCTCTTCCCGGGCCTCTGCCCACTCTCCTTTTAGATAATACAGGGTCAAAAACACAATAATTATACCTAGTGGAACCGCCATATAGAAGATACTTCTCCAACCTAGATGGGCAGTGAGTAATCCTCCCAGAGTAGGACCACTAGCCAGACCGATATAGACCATGGATACGTTTACCCCCAGAGCTTTACCGCGTTCCCGGGGCGGATAAACTGAAGTCAGGATAGCCACTGCGGTGGTCATAACAATGGAACCTCCCAGACCTTGGGAGATGCGCATAACTATCAGCCATTCGATAGAAGGTACGAAGGCAGAAAAAAGTGACGCCAGGGTAAATATAATAATTCCTATGGTGAACAGTTTTTTTCTACCATAGATATCAGCAATTTTCCCGGCCGGAACCAGAAATACCGCTGTTGACAAAAGGAAGGAGGTAGTTATCCAACTGAGCATTACCGCATTGGCAGAGAAATCCTTCTGGATAGCAGGGAGGGCAATATTGCTGGCTGAAAGCATAAATGGAGTTAGGAATGAAGCTATAGCTATGGTCAGTAAGACTTGGTTTTTAGAACTATTGTTTTCCATTATCATTTCTCCTATTAATACAGAATATTTTGAATAACTACTAATAAAACTATGACTATTATAAAACTTACCGGAAGAAGGTTAAAGGGGTACTTTTATTCATAATAATAATCGCAAGAAATGGTTAAAGTTCAACCAGACTGACTCCACGGAGTTAAAGGACTTATATATCATAATATTAATGGTGAAGACAGTTGGAACATAAATAATAATCTACTCATACCGGTCTTGAGCCATCACCATTTACCTTATGGTTCGGTAAAGATTAGTGAGAGGGTCCATTTAATACAGTCATGTATTATCGTATCGCTAAGGTTAAGGGATTTTCACGAATCGGGGCTTTCTTTGTTCATAAGCATTAAGGTATTTGAAACCGGCTTCCCTCAAGAGGGTATAAGCATTATTAAAATCCGCACAAAGATCTTCCGGACGATGAGCATCAGAACCGACAGTAATGATCTCGCCTCCCAGTTTCTTATAGCGTCTTATAATATCCTTCTGTGGATGCATATGCCCTAGGCCATACCGATATCCGGAAGTATTGATCTCAATGCCCTCGCCATTATAAATTAGAGTTTGTAGAATTTTATCAATAATATCCGCATGTTCCAGGTAAGAAAGCACCCTGGAATCATAGTTGCCATAGCGGACGATAAAATCCAGGTGTCCGTAAACATTGAAATTAGCAGGCTTTTTTATGCTTTGCAGTACATTTTCAAAGTATCTCTGATAGGCAACACTCTTTTCCTTGCCATCAAAAAAAGCCCCGGTATAAAAATCAAGCTGGTCAGCCATATGGGTAGAATAAATTACAAAATCAAAATTCAAGTGGGACAGCAATTGTTCGATCCTGCTTTCAACATGAGGTTGAAAGCCTATTTCCACGCCCATTAGAAGCTTTATATCCCGATGGTATTTTTCTTTAATATGGTTAAAAGTTCTTAAATATTCTTCAAAATCGATTTTTTCAAAAACCGGATCGGCATAATCATAGTCCACATGATCGGTGAAAACCAGTTCAGTTAATCCCAGTTCTATTGCTCTCTTAACCATTAATTCCATAGGGGCCTCACTGTCCCCGGAAAAATTGGTATGAGTATGATAATCAGCAAAATAAAGCATCTAGAATCTCCTTGAAAATAGCCATAACCCAAATCCCCTATTATTATAACACCATATTAAATGATGATGGAGACGGTTACGATTTATCATCGGAGCACAGAACAGCTTGTAATTTAATAGCATATGAGTTAATTTATGTATATATCGATGGTTTTAGTGAATTGTGATGACCACTGATGAGATATCTTATCCTGGACGGGGGCAGAACTCTTAAAGGACTGCCATTTAAGGAAAATGGAAGAATACTGACTGGGAAAATATTTAGGGAAGTCACAGACAATTCCTATGTGATGATCAAAGGACTTACGTGTGAGTCAAATACTGATCAGGTTTAAACAAAAACAGTAATGGGGAGGGAGAAATAATGGCCTTAACTATTGACCTTTCAGGAAAAGTGGCTATTGTTACTGGTGGTGGGCGGGGGATCGGACGATCAGTAGCACTGGCACTAGCGGAAGCTGGAGCTGATGTTGCGGTAGCAGCCCGGACATTATCTCAGGTAGAAGAGACCAGGGATCTTATCCTGAGCAAGGGTCGCAAATCTCTGGCTTTTAGTGTAGACGTTGCCAATGATGAGCAAGTCATTAGAATGGTAGACGAAACCGTAAAGACACTGGGAGGTGTCCACATACTTGTTAACAATGCTGGTATTACTCGTCCCGCCCCTCTACTGGAATACTCGGAAGAAAACTGGGATATGGTAATGAACATCAACGTCAAAGGGATGTTTCTCTGCACTAAGGCGGTTGGAAGGTATATGAAGGAACAAAGATATGGCAAAATTATAAACATAGGTTCAACCGGCGGAGAGATGGCAGGCCCTAACAATGCAGCCTATCACGCCAGCAAAGCCGCTGCCATCCTCTTCACCAAGTCGGTGGCTTTAGAGTGGGTTCGGTATAACATCAATGTAAACGCTATTGGTCCAGGTTTTGTAAAAACTGAGTTGCTGGACGATTTTATGGATGAGAAATCAGAACAAAAGCTGTTGAAAACAATTCCCATCAGGAGATTCGCTGATCCAGATGATATAGCCCCGTTAGCTGTTTTCATGGTCTCTGATCTGGCAAACTATATGGTGGGTGAACACGTAATTATTGACGGTGGCGTGATTTCTACTTAGTTTTGGTTAATTATAAAAATAAATGTTAATAATAACCATGAAATAGGAAAGGAGGTTCATAGTATGCAAATCAGTGCTAGAAATAATTTGCCGGGTAAAGTAGTAAAGCTTACTCCTGGTGCGGTTAACACCGAAGTAGAGCTAGAGCTTCCCGGCGGAGGTACTATTGTTTCTGTGATTACCAAAGAATCGGCAGAAAAGTTGGGTTTAGCAGTGGGCAAAGAGGCTTATGCTATTATTAAAGCCTCGAATATAATGATCGGAATATAGTAGAAAAGAGATAGGGTTTTAGTAAAATATAAACTTAATTATGGGCGGAGGCTGAAGCCTCCGTTACCCATTTCCTACTAATCAAAAATCATAACGGAATACTTGTGCCATAGGTAGAATATTATTGATTACCACTCTAGGAAAGGTATATACTTACTACTAGAAATAATTATGATTTATTCCTATGAATTACATATTAAATCGGTTAGTAAAATTATATATCACGAATAACTTCCGATCCATAGGTGGCTAAGGCAGATTGCTATGCACTATGGACGATAGGGTATAGCGGGAAACAGTTATGCCTCCCGGTGTGGAAAGGGAGTAGTGAATAGTTTAAAGGGTATCACTACTTTGTTGTAGTGTTTTTTTTTCCTTTTTTGTCACAAGTCCTGTGATGCTGCGAAGACTATCGGTAAAAGGAAGCAAAGGGCAGGACGTACTGGCCCAGTCAGTGTTCATTATCCTCTTAAACAGCGAATGGGCTAATGAGGATAACTGGCTGACTAGGATGAAGTTTGGCTTGATGCCTTTTCAAGATCAAGCAGACGGTATTATGAGTTATACAATTGGTTCCCCAAGCTGCCAACTGGGTCATATGCGAAACTTGTAAAATGGGAAAACGGGGTGGAGAGTTGTGAAGGATGTTGTTCAAGCAGGCAAAACCAAGAGACCCTATATGTCCAATAGAGACCTACTGGTTATAGCTATTTTAAGTGGAATTGGCGGGGTAATGAGTACCTATATCGGCTATCTGGCCAATCTTTTAAATACCGTGTTAGGAGTCCCTTTTGGAGCAGGACAGTTAATGTCTGGTCTGCATGTTTTCTGGATTA
>CAZXIR010000147.1:0-5948 GCA_964640845.1 uncultured Syntrophomonas sp. | reverse complement strand
AAGTACAATAGGAAAAATTAATCCTGATAGAAATAGGAGGTGCAGCCCTTGGATCCGGTAAGAATAATCGAAGTAAAAAAAAGCATTCTATTTAACAATGATCAAAAAGCAGCCAGTTTAAGAGGGTATCTTCATCAGAATAAGACATTTCTATTAAATCTTATGTCCTCCCCTGGATCCGGGAAAACCAGCTTGATCCTACGTACTATAGAGAATATGCGCAATGATTTTAAGATTGGGGTTTTAGAAGCAGATATTGATTCGGCTGTTGATGCTGAGCGTGTTCAGAACATAGGAATACCTGCAGTTCAACTGCGGACTGGTGGTATGTGCCATCTGGATGCGGGTATGACCGAGGCGGGTCTTAAGGAAATGGATGTAGCTGAACTCGATATGGTTATTGTGGAGAATGTGGGTAATCTGGTATGCACAGCCGATTTTGATATCGGAGCAGTGCGCAACGTTATGATTTTAAGTGTTCCCGAAGGCGATGACAAGCCCCTGAAATATCCTCTCATGTTTGCAACTACTGATGTGTTGTTGGTTAATAAAATAGACTATCTCCAATTTTCCGATTTTGATATGACAACACTGAAAGAACGTGTGTACGGATTGAATCCGGATATTGAAATCTTTGAAGTATCAGCTAAAACCGGCCAGGGTATCGAAGAGTGGAGTAATTGGCTCCGTAGAGAAATCAAGCAATGGTCAGCTTAATATATAGAAATGCTTTTTAATGGTTAACGACTGTTGTGGATGTGGATCTATCAGCATCACATTTAATGTACTAGGTAAAAATTTTTAGAAAAAATAACAAGGAAGTTAAAGAACTAATTTAATACAGTCATTCTATTGCCCATCGACTTCTGAGCGTGGGAGGTGTATGATAGATATAGTTGTCAGCGAGAAGACCACGACCAGGAGGTGAAAAGATGTTTGGCTTGATAGGAAATTTTGGACCTTGGGAAATAGGCTTTGTTCTGGTGATTGTATTAATAGTATTTGGGCCAGGTAAACTTCCCCAACTGGGCGATTCGGTCGGTAAAGCCCTGAGTAACTTCCGTAAAGCCCGCGAGGAAGAAGAAAAGGCGATTGAGGATTAAAGTCTATCAGCTATTATAAGATGATAAAAATGCATTTGGAACGATAGAAAGCCACTAGTATATAGATGGAAGCTGGTGGCTTTTTTTATTAAACTACAGCCCTTTCTAGGATTGTCTGCTACTACTGCTGGAATATCCGGTTAATTATCGATTTCAGGGTTCAATCCGGGACTGTAAGGTTTGATATCCAGCACGGGAGTACCGTCCAGCATATCTACGCCTTTTATTATAATGTGGTTTCCTTGCACTCTCACTAGTTCTACAATCGATAAACCTATGCCATTAGGTCGATGAGGGGAACGGGTGGCGAAGACCCCGCGTTCTTCGCTACTACCATCTCTGGGCTCTACCAGCAGTTCATAGGCGGACGATTGATGAAAGTGAAATAATACCACAATATGAGAAGACTGGTCCAGATTTAGCAGACCGGCGCTGAATTCTGGTTTTATATCAATTATTGCTTCTCGGTCAGAGGCATAGATACTCTGACGCGGGATTTCGGCTGTAGTTTTAAATGGCGAATGTATGTAACCAATTGGTCGATACATAATCTTTTCCAATTCTGCACCTCCTTTTAATATGGGATAGATGATGTTTGTTTACTGAATAAACGCCTACCTTGTTCAATAATATTTCCCCAAAATTTATCACTTCATATTATTTAATCTGTTATTTTATCCAAAGTATATTGTATCCGTAATAACAGCGGTTGTTTTAACATCGGGGTAGTCTCGCTGTTCCATGAAAAAGAAAAAAAGGGTTTAAATCAAAGTGAGGAGGATATAAGCATACCCAGAACAAACGTTTGATTCTATTATACTACAGACTAGATGGGGCATCTAGAGCGTAAAAGTTTTCAACATTTTATGCATTATTTAACTTAATATGTATTTGTGTGAGGTAATTTGTTTATAAATAAGGACACAGGTCGTATAATTTCTAAAATAAAATGCTAATTTAGGTTAATATTAATTGCATAACTTTGTTATAATAAAAATGATATATCCACCAGGAAAACTGAATAAAGAAAGGAGCGACACGTGAATACGATATTGATACTGTCTCCGATAATCCTGGTTGCGATAGCTGCGGTAATCTTCATCCTTGCGGTAAAATCCAGAGATAAAAAAAATGAAACCCAGCGAAAAATCATGCAGAGTGGAGACAGAGGAGAACTAAAAGTTCAACAAGTATTATCTAATTTGGAGAATCCTAAATCACGTTATAGAATCTATCATAACATCAAACTGGGGCCCGATGAAAAACATACCAATGAATATGATACTTTAGTAGTAGGGCCTAATGGAATATTCCACATAGAAACCAAAAATTACGGTGGAGAACGCGGTGGAATAATAGATGTTGATAGTAGCGGAAACTGGATATTGCATAAAAAAAGTGGATACTCCAAGATCATTACCAATCCTGCCGGACAGCTTGATTCACATGAATATCGTCTGCAGGGTTTCCTAAAGAAAGTAGTAGGCGTAAGAAATCTGCCTACGCAGGGGATTGTAGTGTTATCTTGTGATAATATTACGGTACGTTATAATAAGAAATTTGAAAACGAATTAACGGTTATAGGCCGTCATGAATTGGTAGGATATATCAAAAACTACAAAAGCGGCAAGAAATCACTTTACCCTCGTACGATAAATAAGATTTGCAGGAATATAGAATCCATGAACGATATGGCAAAAGCAAATTGAATACCGGGGGTTTAATTATCGGGTTAGTTTATTAGCGAGTATTATTTTTAATCTCTCGTTATAATGCTAAGACTGTGGATGGAGTTAATGAGCGGGAGAAAGAATAGTTTTTATACCGGGGTGGCCCTGTTTACATTAGAGTGGTTAACAGTGGTTTGATT
Source organism: uncultured Syntrophomonas sp. (assembly GCA_964640845.1). GTDB lineage: Bacteria > Bacillota > Syntrophomonadia > Syntrophomonadales > Syntrophomonadaceae > JAAYJK01. The sequence goes on along the minus strand of CAZXIR010000147.1, from coordinate 2,975 downwards.
AAAAAGTTTTTTAAGCTATTTACCCAACCAATTGTATAACCGGTGGTAAGGATTTAACGGTTATTTGAATTGCCCGGTTGTTGTCTAATATAATCTTAACTTGATTCGAATTCCTAAGGAAGATGGTTCGTTACTCGGCCATCTTCCTTTCTGCTTGTGTTAATCTAATCCGTTGCATAGGGATTTACTATATAAGATATTAAATATCTGCATATTGGACAGAGTTGATGTCGGTAGACTTCATTTCACCTCAAATGTGGTATTATTAATAGTAATAATGTCAGATAAGTAGGGATATCGATTTCGCCTGTGGTGCAAATTGATATAAAAAGAGGAAAAGGAGTTGTAGCGTATGAAGGATATTGCGGGAAGGGGTCAATGGGCTACCAAAACCGGTTTCGTTCTGGCGGCGGCAGGCTCAGCAGTTGGCCTGGGGAACTTATGGAAATTTCCCTATATGGCCGGAGAGAATGGAGGAGCAGCATTTGTATTGGTTTACCTGGGTATATTGGTGCTAATAGGAATGACGGTGATGTTGGCAGAACTGACGGTAGGTCGTCATACCCAGCTGGATGCCTTGGGAGCTTACAAAAAGCTGAGTGCAAAGTGGGCCTGGGTTGGTGGGATGGGCGTTTTATGTGCATTCCTGATCATGGCCTTTTATACTGTAGTAGGGGGATGGGCTATCAAATATTTCCTGGGTTCCTTTGCCACCGCTGCAGCCAACATTGATTTTGTTGGATTCATTACAGCACCTATAGAGCCCATTATCTATACCCTGATATTTTGTGTTTTTACCTGGATTATCGTCTTCTTTGGCATCGGTGGCGGGATTGAAAAAGCCAGCAAGATTATGATGCCCTTGTTATTTATATTTATCATTATCATAGCTATTAGATCCTGTACCCTACCTGGTGCAGGCGCAGGACTATCCTATTATTTAAAACCTGATATTTCTCAAATTAACGGAGGAGTAATACTTGCCGCCCTTGGACAAGTGTTCTTCTCCCTGAGTTTGGGTATGGGGTGTATGATTACCTACGGGAGCTATCTGGGTCGGGACAGCAGTCTTACCCAGAGTGCCTGGATGATTCCCACCCTGGATACCGCTATAGCATTTCTGGCTGGTCTGGCTATATTCCCGGCTGTTTTCGCTTTCGGCATGGAGCCGGGCCAAGGTCCTGGACTAATGTTTGCAACTTTACCGCAAGTGTTTGGTCAGATGCCGGCCGGAGAGTTTTTTGCCTCCATATTTTTCTTATTGGTAATTTTTGCAGCTCTTACTTCTGCCATTTCTTTGTTAGAGGTAGTGACCGCTTATTTCGTGGATGAGAAATCAATTAATAGAAGCAGCGCTTCGGTCATTGGTATAATAGGAATATTTATTCTAGCTATTCCTTGCTCGTTATCTATGGGATCACTGGCGGGTGTACATATCATTCCGGAAATTGCCTCTATGAATATTCCCGCTATGGGATTCTTTGATGCTTTTGACTTCATTACTTCCAAGTTGATGCTGCCCCTGGGAGGTCTGTTACTCTGTATCTTTGTAGGATGGGTATGGGGTACTGACAACGCCATTAATGAAATTACCGAGGGTGGGATCAGTTCTTTCCCGCTGGCCGGGGTCTGGAGTATCCTGGTAAAATTTATTGCTCCCATTGCGATTTTCATGGTATTTCTCAGTGGGTTTGGCGTTATATAAGATTAAAAACAAAGGGGCCGCGCGAAAGCGCGGTCTTTTTCATGTGCGGGCAAAAAAGCCTCTGTGGTTTATAGTTACAATATTACTTCGTGGATGAAGCCATTTATAAATCGGCTGCTCTGTTGCCAGTACAGTGCACAGAGGAGATAATGGGAATGTGAACTAGGAAAAGACCCACCATAGGATTATTCTAATAAACTAGAATGATTAGCTACGCTTCAGGAAAACATAAATTAAGTGTTTCCCGAGGTATTTTTATTTGAATTTACCCGGAAAAGCTAGGTAAATAATGAACCGGGGTGATTATTTGAAAAAATTTAAATTAAGACTCCTAGTAATGATTTTGACCATATTTATTGTACCGGCTCTAGTTGCAGGTTGTTCCAATAGTAAGGAGGCGGAGCAAAAGCCCTCTTCCAGTTCAAAAAAGGCTGATTTGCCATCTGGTTTGAAGAACCTTCGTTCGGAACTGGAAGCTTTAATTCCTCAGTTGGAACAAACCGCCCAGATCTTACCCGGCAGTTCAAGCCAAGGTGAAGAGCAGTCAGGTGGAGAGGGAGGGGAACAACAGAGTGGAGAAAGTGGTCAGGGAGAACAGGGGTCCTCATCCGGAGGGGGCCAACAACAGCAGCAATCATCTGGCAATCAGGATACCTGGAGCAAGATTTCAGACCATGTTAAAAAGATTCATCAAAGTTGGAATGAAGTCGAAGGGGTGGTGGTACAAGAAGGACTAAGTACTGATGTCCGGGATAATTTTGAAAATGCATTGGAAGAACTCACCATAAACACGGAACGGAAAAATATAGAAGGAAGTCTATTTGCCGCTCTGGGGGCTTCCCGTTATTATCCTGATATGGTTGATTTATTTGAAGGCAAGATACCAGCCGAATTTTTTCGCTTAAAATATGAGGTTATGCTTATAAGAGCTGAGTCGGGAAAAGAAAATTGGCTGCCAGCTAGGGTTGAACTGCCCAGAGTAATGGCTCAATGGGACATTCTGAAAAAAAATGAAGCTATAAAGGAAGAAGACATTAGTAAGAAAACAGAAAATTCCCTAAAAGATCTAGAGAATGCAGTGGAAAAAGAAGAAGCTTGCCTGGTAGAGATAAAAAGTGACATAGTAATAAATAATTTAGATGACCTGGAGCAGAAGTTAAATGCGTCAATGTGAGATATAGAAGATGGTAGACCAAGGAAGCCAGTCAGCATATCGGCCTGATTGGCTTTTTCTTCTGCCGGGCAAGTTTTACACCAGGTTATCGGCAAA
>CAZXIR010000146.1:0-5955 GCA_964640845.1 uncultured Syntrophomonas sp. | reverse complement strand
TTTAGATCCCAGCCCCAGAGTTTCAGTTTTCCCTTATAGAAACCAGTATAGGTGTAAGTTATGTGCGCAAAACATTAACTCAGGAGGGCAAATTTTTAAATGATGCCTAATCGTTAAAACATATCAGTTCCCGGGTATAACTATCTATAAATGGCAGCAGAGGTATTTCAAAATATTCTTTGGCATTCATAAACAACTCTACATTGGGGTTATAACGGTATTCCTCTATCAAGCCTTTAAACAGAATATCCAGACTGCTCATGCCAACCCCCGGCCTACTCTGCAGCAGACCATTTTCTTCCATAAACAAAATGGCAGCCGTAATGCCGGTCCAGGTCAGAGAATAAATAAATTGCTCCACCACCCCGGTCAGTCGGGCACAGACATAAAACCGGCAAATCAAAGATCTCAACGGATAAATGGTACAAATATTATCCCGCAAAAATATGCAGGGATCTGGCTTCATTCTAGGCAATCCCACCGCTAATTTTTCGTCTTGAAAATAATTCAATAAAAACTGGTCATGACTCAACTGCAAATCATGGGCCATCTTTTTAAATGAAATAACATCTGGTATTACATAAGCGGTATTACAACAGTTGGTAGTACATCCCTTACACATGGAATAATTGCCTGCTGCAAAAGCCTTGAATAAAGTGTCATCATCACACAACGGCTGCCATGCCTCCAGAAGATCTCCGACGGTAGCACCTTTATCCCGTATTCTAAGGCTTACTCCCGGTTCAGATCCGCTTTCCCGGTAATATACTTCAACTTTAGCCATTTATTGAACTTCCTTTTTCCACTGCTTTCTAATTACTGCTTAGATTCTGGATTGCTTTACGAGCCAGTTCGTCGCAGCGTTCATTCCACTCATTTCCGGCATGACCTTTTACTTTTTCTACCTGGACATGGTTTAATTTCATCAGCCTGATCAGTTCCAACCACAAATCCTGGTTGGCTACTGGCTCTTTCCGGCTGTTTTTCCAACCATTTTGCTGCCAGCGACTTAGCCAGTCCTGCTGCAGGGCATTAACAAAATAGGCACTGTCAGAGTAGACAGTTACCTCCCAACCACTTACCTTCAATGCTTTTAATGCTTCTATAACCGCTTTTAACTCCATACGCTGGTTAGTTGTGTCTGCTTCTCCCCCGGAAATCTCCTTCATGTTATCCTTGTGAAAAAGGACTGCTCCCCATCCCCCTGGGCCAGGATTGCCGGAACATGCACCATCGGTGTATATCTTTATTTTCTTCATATCCATACTCCTATTCATGGGGTGGATAAGTGTTGCTGTAGAATACCAACTTTTTACGATGAAGCTTCCTGTATTTTTTGGGTAGTACTCTCCGCTTGTTTAACATAGCTTTTTACATCTTTATCCAATAAAGCCTGATTATCCTTCTGTCTTTCCTGATTAAGGGTACGGGCCTTATCTTTCATTTTATTTTCATGGTCAGTTTTGTAAAATCCGCCACCTTTAAAAACTATACCCACATTCTTACTGATCAACCTGTGTACATTACCTCCACACTGGGGACATTCGTTTATGGCCTCCTCGCTGATCTTTTGCATTTTTTCAAACCTTCCACAATTTTCACACTCGTAATCATAAATAGGCATAACCTTTACTCCTCTCTCTGGCATAAAATTTATTGTATTAACATTCCATGGCCCGGGGCCATAACCATCAGACCAAAAAATTGAAATAAACCATTAAGGACATCAAGCCATTCCAGGTACCATGAGCTAGCATAGTAACCCATATATTACCGGTTTTCTCATACATGTAACAGAGCACTGCTCCCCCAATGGCCAGGGGAATAGTTCTCCATAGATCCCAGTGGGCCAAACCAAAAATAAGGCCAGCTGCTGCTGCCCCCCACCATGGCCCTAGGGAAGCTCGAAACACCGGGTAAAGCATGCCCCGGAAAAACAACTCTTCTGCAACGGGAGCGGTAACTACCCCCAAAAACAACAAGACCAGGAATTGCCAATTTTGTCCCGCCGAGCGCAACATCTGCTCAAACGGCTGGGGGTCTACATCAGGCTGCAGGTATAATAAGGGTATACCCAATAATATCATGCCAATCATCAACAGGGTCCCACCAAACAGACCATACACTACAAGGTCATGACCAGATGGTTTATTTAAACCCAGATCTGCCAGCCCAGCTTTATTTATAAAGATAACAATAAGAAAAATCAATCCTATATTAATACAAAACTGCAATATGGTAGCAACAACAAAAAAACTCATCGTATCTACGAAAGTTTCCGCTACCATGGTGGTACCCAAGAGGGTTAATAACACCGTGCCGATATACACTATTAATAGTTCTATCCAACCCCATTTAGGCTTTTGGCCCGCATCAAGCAATAATTTCACCCCTTACAATTTACTATTATAACTCGCTTATCAGATATTCAGCAAAATTTTTATTACAAAGACAATAAATAAAAGATAAATCGTTTACTTTATGTGTTGCATCAGGATTTTGCATAATTAATTTCTTCATATTATTGGCCAAGTATTTTAAGTAATGTCATCCTGAGGCAACACCGAAAGATCTATAAGATTCTTAGCTGCGCTCACCATGACAAGCTAGATTTTTGAACTATGCAAAACTATCGCTTATTATTTAATCCCTATTTAATAATAGCGAAATATTACGGGAATAATTATCGCAAGTAGGATTAAATGAATAGGAGGTGAAATAATGACTCCCTTGCTTTTCATTTCTATCGTAACTCTGGTGCTGGTATCACTGGTGTACTGGATATTAGCCAGTCTGGAAAAACGGCAAATCAGTGACGACCCTAAAGGCAGGGATAGCCTAAAGTTTGAGACTGCCCAGGAATTATTTAAATTCGTGGATCCTGAACCAGTAGCAGAACAAGATGTACTTGGTATCCAGATCCATAAAGAACATATCCAATTATACTGGCATATCAGCAATGATACCTGGAATAGTACCCTGGAAAAATTCGGCATGCAAATGCAGCGTGATAAGGTAGTTATACGACTTTACGACTCCTCATTACACATTATGGATATACCCGTAAATGATATTCAGGGAGGTCAAAAGGTGAAAACCGGAGATTTCCATGTCAGCTATGGAGTGCTGGGAGTTAAGGTACAAGAGGATTTCACTCCCCTCTTCCTTTCCCATAACCTGGAATAAAAAAACCCGGGGCTGGATTGAGGCTTGGGGACCGGTTCTTCGGCCTGTCTCCTCCTCCTAGTAAAATATTATATCGACCAGAACTAAAAATGCGTGAGTAAAGAAGAACATAGCACTTACCCTTTCGATAATCCAATTTATTATCCGGTCTGCTTCAATACGGCCTCGGAAGTATTTATAGGTAGAGTTAAAGACCACACCTATATGTAACAGCTCTTCTCCCGCCAGGATCAGAGTTAAAATAATCATAACCGGGTTATGCAAAACCAGAAAAGCCAAAACAAAATACAAGACTTCCAATGCTAAGGAAAAGATCAGCATTAAGGACAATCTTACCCGGGCTGACCCCTTATCCGTTTGCAGCCAAGCTACAAAAGCCTCCCGCATTTCTATCTCCAATGTCTGAGGTTTACCCCTTAAAATATAAGAAAAATAAATACCATAAATTAAAAAGATCACCGCAGCCATGATTCCCAACGCTATAAGCAACCAATCCACAACCTTTCCAACCACTCTATTAGATGATGTTGCTACAGGAATGAAATACCCCCATGAGCAATACGCGGCAGCTCGGCAGGTATCCAGAAGGCATTCCTAATTTCCTATATCTTAACACTTATTAGAGTAATGATAAAACAGACCCGGTGCCGGCAAGGGGAAAAGTCCCACTGTTATCCAATAGATACTCGTACAATAAACCCTGACAGATATACTATCAGGGTTTATTGCGAAAATAACCTCATGGGGCTAAAGGCTTTAGGTTAGCGCAGGGGAATTAATCTTTAAAAAGATGACAATTCGCCTGTCCCCGTAAGGGGGGAACCATCCCCTACTGTCGTCTAGAGTTTTTCGTTGAGTTCGTTTATAACGTCGTGTAGATCTGCTTGTACTATATAATCTGCCATATAGTTTATAGCTGCATTTTCATCGGTATTTACTGCAGCTATAATTCGGGCATCTCGTATACCAACGGTGAATTGTACCTGTCCAGAGATACCCAATAACAAGGCCAACTGTGGTTTGCACTTCTTACCAGACAATCCGATGATCCTTTCCTCGGAAAGCCATTTCCTATCGGTAGCTACTGGTTTGGAACAGGCTACTTCTCCTCCCAGCTTGGCTGCCAGGGCCTGTACATCGGTTAGTTTTGCTTCCTCACTGAGACCCTGCCCCACAGCAACTAGTATTTCAGCTGCTTCAATATTTACACTATCACCAGCTTTAGGCTTAAAATCGATTACTTTGATGCCCGTAGCTTTAATTTCTACATCAATTTCTTCCACGCTGCCATTTCCGGCTCCTGCAGCTTCATAAGCACGGGGCCTTATAGCTATTACTTTTGGGCCTTCGATGTACTGGGTAGCTATGGTTGCTCCGCCTAGAGCATTGCGCTGACATTCAATTTGGCTGCCATCTACATTTATCCCTGAAACATCAGTCAAGCATCCTGCTCCTATGGTCTGAGCTACACGTCCAGCCAACTCTTTGCCCCGCCGATCGGAGGAAAGCAGCACAGTATCTACGTTTTCCTTATCTAATACCTGTTTAATAGCGGCAGCAGTTGCTCCGGTGTCTGCCACTGAAAGGTTGGGATCGCTTATTTTAAATGTCCTTGCTCCTGCGTCTGCCAAGGCCAGGGCCAGGCTGTCGTCATTTATGCTGACTGCTGTAACTGAGTCCCCAATTTTCCTGGCGGCGCTGATCAGTTCCAGAGCCAGTCCCTGTTTTGCACTGTATATAAGTACTCCTGCCATTATCTTTCCCTCCTATATTACCCCTTCAGTTTTGAGTGCCTGAAGCAGTTCATCTACGCTCTTCACCTTGACCTGCTTGCGATCGGTTTCGGGTGCCAGGTTGCTCACAGTCTTTATCTGTGGCAGGCCAGTCAGATCAAGCTCCAGATCTTCCAGTTCTAAAACTTCTTTAGGTTTCCTGCCTGCTTTAAGGATCTGGGTTACGGAAGGAATTCTCGGCTCGTTAATATCACCCAAAACGGTAACTATAACTGGCAGACTCACTTCAATTATCTCGTCGCCATCTTCCAGCGAACGTGTTATTACCGCACTGCTGTCATTGATCTCGATACTGCGGGCATAACCTACCTGAGGCAGTCCCAGTAATTCAGCTACTCTGGAACCTACCTGTCCGGAGTAATTATCTCCACTGCCTTCTCCAAACAAGATCAGTCCTACATCTTCGATCTTCTTGATCGCTTCAGCTAGAACCAAGGCCTTCATACTTCCATCTGCGCCTTCCAAGTTATCATCCAAGACTAGAAATGCTTCATCGGCCCCAGCAGCCAGGGCTTCCTTGACTGTTTCTTCAACTTCCTCGTTTCCGGCTGATAGCACAATTACTTTGCCACCTTGACTTTCTTTGATGAGCACTGCGGCTTCCAGGGCATTTTTGTCTATTATCCCCAGGCCTGCAGGTACCCCATCCAGTACCGGCTTGCGATTGCGTATTCTTATCTGCTGCAAATCCGGTATCTGTTTCATATTAACGACTATATTCATCCCAAATTAACCCCCTTAGAATAATAATATTTATACGGTTCTATCTCTATTTGCTAGCGCCCACCCATTAACATTATTGAACCTATCAATCCAATTTATGAATCTTATCCAAAGCGGAACTGCACTCCGGCTCCTCCGGTAGGATAATACCAGTCCAATACCTCAGTTCCACAGGCAATTCGACAGGTTCCGCATTCCAGACAACCATCGATAGTAAGCTCTACTTCACCATCCTGGTTTTCTTCATACAGCC
>CAZXIR010000145.1:0-5985 GCA_964640845.1 uncultured Syntrophomonas sp. | reverse complement strand
ATATTCCGATCACCGGTCCCAAATGAATGGTGTTCTCTTCGGTATTATATCTAAACCTTAATCTCTTGCTGCTCTTAAGGTGCAGGGCCTGGGCCAGAGATGGTGATACCTGGTATCCAGCCAAGTTGTCCTTTATTTTCAATTTGCTTTCAACTATTATGCCCCCCACTCTAACCCGGACTATACTGTTCTGGGAAATCTCATATTTCTTGGCTAATTTCTCCGATATACATATTACACTTGCCATCTATCAATCCCCATTTAAATAGATTTGGCCAGATACCGAAAGGTATAGTCTCTTACGGTGTTGGCCAAATTAATACTGATTTTTTGCTTATCGTGAATTCTCAACAGATCAACGAAGGTTTGGTCGATCAACACCATATTACTGCTGTTTGTAGCAGTGAGTTTCATCATATTAATACCACCATTTTTTATAGTTTTGTACCTTATAATATGAAATAGGCTTCATATTTGATAATATTAATTAGAAAACACTTCGTGCCGGATGAAGGCTTAAGGTTAAGCCCCCTTAAGCCAATTTCCAGGAGTTGTTGTAGCCCCCGGCCATGGGGGTTAATAGGGCCATAGCAAGCTTATTAGTTTGCATAACAAGGAGATGATCCAAATGATACTCATTAGCGCCTGTCTATGTGGCATAGATTGTAAATACAACGGAAAGAATAACTCCCACCCAGTTTTTGAAAAAATGCTGGCCGATAATAAAGTGCTGCCGGTATGCCCTGAGGAAATGGGGGGACTTGCAACACCCCGGCCGGCCTGTGAGATAATTGGCGGCACCGGCTTAGATGTATTGGCAGGAAAGGCCCGAGTCATAAGCAAGGATGATCAAAACCTAAGCGAAGCTTTTATTAATGGTGCGGAGCAAGTTCTAAAAATGGCTGCCGACCAGGGAATCCAAGAGGCCATATTGCAAAGCAGAAGTCCTTCCTGTGGATGCGGATTCATATATGATGGCACTTTCTCATCGCAGCTTATAGAAGGTGATGGGGTTACCACCGCCCTCTTACGCCAACATGGTATCAAAGTGGTAAATGAAGCCGATTTTCTTAGGCGCCAAGCACCTAACTTACTTGTTTGTAAAGGAGAAAAATAGTTTTGAAAGCATTAAGTCTATTTTCAGGAGGCCTGGATTCTCAGCTGGCCGTTGAATTAATAAAACAACAGGGCATTGAGGTAATTGGGCTCCATTTTACTACCCCCTTTTTCGGCGGCAGTCAGGACCTAAACAAAGCTGCTCAAGATTTAGGGATCGAACTTTTGGAAATTGATATAAGCGATGATTATATACCCCGAGTATTACTGAATCCGGTTTATGGCTATGGAAAGAATTTTAATCCCTGTATTGACTGTCATGCTTATATGCTGAACAAAGCCGGTCAAATGATGGAAACCTTGAAGGCTTCTTTTCTGTTTACTGGAGAAGTAGTTGGTCAGAGGCCTATGAGCCAAAACCGCTCCGCCTTAAATGCGGTTGATAAACTATCGGGATTTAAAGGTTATGTAGTTAGACCTTTATCAGGGAAATTGCTGGACCAGACCATTCCTGAACGAGAAGGCTGGATAGAGCGGGAAAAGCTTTTGAATATTAATGGACGGGGGCGCACCAGACAGATGGAACTGGCAGAAAAATTCGGCCTAAAGGATTATCCTTCCCCGGCCGGAGGTTGCCTGTTAACGGAATCCAATTTTGCCAACCGTCTGCGGCAGATGCTTCGGTTTGTTAGTGAGCCGTCTTCTGGGCAGATGCAAATTTTAAGGCTGGGCCGGCATTTCTACCTAGCTGATGGAATCCTCCTGGTAGTTGGCCGAAACCGTTCAGAGAACCAACGCCTTACCGAGATAGTGCTTGATTCTGATCTAATGTTAAAGGTAGCAGACCGACCTGGACCTCTGGCAGCTATTCGCTGTATGAAAAATGAAATGACCCGCAATGATCTGGAATATGCAGCATCTATTGTGGCCAGATATAGTGATGCTAAACAAGAACCACAAGCCCGGATCAAGGTTTTTACTAAACACCAGGAGGATATGGAATTATTAACGACCAAACCATTACCGGCCGAGGATGTTCCGCCCAGTGTCTAAAGAGTTGTCCTTGGAACCGTTTAAACTTTGAAAATACTCATATCTATTTGTTTAAACATCTCCTGGTATCCTTCCACCATAGGATGGGCTCCATCCATGAGCAGCAACTCAGTCCTCAATCGACCATTATCATCGTAAAAGGCCCGGTTAAATTCAATAACCGGGATCTCTTTTTTCTGGGCATATTTTCTCATCCAATCCCTGATTCTAGCCAAAAGATCTTCCAGGCACTTTTCATCAATAGCTGTAGGAAGTCCGAAGATTACTCTTATGTTATTCTCTTCCGCCTTTTCCACCATCAGACCAAGGTTAGTTACGATTCTGTCAAAAGATTCCGCCATCAGCACGTCATTAGCCCCCCCCATAATTATCACATGGGTAGGTTCATAACTCAGTACTGCTCTATCAAAACGACGCAGCATATCACTGGTGGTATTGCCGTTAATCCCTTTATTAATTACTTCAACACCTAGACTATCTTTAAGCATATTCACCCATGAAACATTGGGACCAAATGGAAAACCCCAGGTTATACTGTCCCCCAAACATACAATTTTGATTTTTGTTGCCACTTGAGTTAAATCCTCCTGCATAGAAATTAATATTAATTAGGCCCCGGTCAGTATGACCAGGGCCTATAAACAATCTGATTATGATAGTTAATCCAAATCTGTTGTGCCTGGATCCAGTTGCTCAAGAACTGCTTCAAGTTTTTCCAGATTAGTCCCATAAGCATTCCAATCACCGGCCATCAGGCTTTCTTGAGCTCGTTCATAATACTGGCGGGCCTGTCTGGCCAGTTCCGAGAAACTTTCATTCCCTGGACTTACCGCAGGAGTATCGTCTGGGGTTTGCCCGCCTTCGCCAGGCCCTGGCTCATTATCCATACCAAATAATGCTGTGAGGGCTTCATCCAGGCTTTCCTCCATTACCGTTTTGTTACCGAAACCAGCAATTACTCGTTTTAATTCAGGTAGTTTACTGCTATCCGCCTGCAGATACAAAGGCTCTACATAGAGGATGGAATTACCCATAGGAATTACCAATAGATTACCGCGATATACCCGGGAACCCCTCTGGTCCCAGAGGCTGATCTGCTGGGCTATGTCTGTATTCTGATTTATCCTGGACTCGATCTGTTCAGGCCCAAAAATAGTCTCCTGTTTGGGGAAGTTGTAGATTAGCAATTTGCCATAATTATCCCCATCCATACGCGCACACATCCAGCCCACCATGTTAGGTCTGCTCTTAGGTGTAAATGGCAACATTAGAATGTACTCGGCTTCTTCTTCACCAGGGAGCCTCATAACGATATAATAAGGTTCCATGGCCACAGACTTGTCATCCACTACTTCCATAGGAATCAGCCAAGGATCTTCTTTATTGTAAAATACATAAGGGTCTGTCATATGGAAGGTTCTATAGGTATTGGCCTGAACCATGAACAAGTCTACCGGATACCTTATATGAGCTTTTAACCCCTCTGGCATTTGACTGATCGGTTTATACACCTCCGGGAAAATGGCCGCATAAGTCTTGATTATTGGATCAACATTATCTGCTATATAAAATACCATATCCCCTGTATAAGCATCTATGGTAACTTTGACCGAATTGCGCAGATAATTGTTCCGATCTGAGTCAAAGGGCTCTGAATAAGGATATCTATTGGTATAAGTGTAAGCATCCATCATCCAATAAAGCTTGCCATCATCATTAATAACGATATAAGGATCTGAATCATATCCCAGGTAAGGGGCTACCATATGCACTCGATCCACAATATTCCGATTCATCAGAATCTGGCTGTCGTTAGTGACTTGGTTTGACAGCATCATCTTGTAATCTTTCAACACCCATGAGAACACTATTTTTCTGAAGAAGGATTTCACCTTGATCCCATTATCACCTTCATAAGTGGTATATACATTCTGCTCTCCCATAGGATAATCAAATTCCTGTTGCTTAGTGTTTACGATAACATAATTATCAGTTACTTCACCAAAATATATTTCCGGCCTTTCCACACTTAAGTCAGTGCTAAATCTAGGAGGTATATCTTTAACAAAGAATTGTGGGAAACCCTCTTCCTCCACTTCGGTAACCGGGCTTACTACCACCCCGTAACCGTGGGTGTACATCAGTCGCTGATTTATCCAGGTCTTAGCCTGGTCCGGCAGTTCGGCCTGATCTATCTCCCGGGCTGACAGCATAACCTGTCTATAATTACCGTCAATAACGTAACGATCTATATCTACATCATCAAATACATAATAGGGCCGCAACTGCTGTAAATTCTTGTAAGTGGTCATTAACGGCTGCCAGTCCCATAATCTTATATTATCAACCGTATTTTGATGATCTGGATCATAGATATCCAAATTATTATCTACATCAAACTGCTGATTTTCTGCATCAGTTATCCCATAGGCAGCTTGAGTGAACTCTATGGCGCGTTCGATATATGGTCTTTCTTTGTTGAATTCATTGGGCTGTACGATGAAGTTCTGCATTGCGGTAGGATAAACACCACCCAGCACTACGGCTACCAGTACCCATACTCCGATACTGATTAATACCAGGTTGAATTTTTTTATAAATATATTAACAAAAATGAGCAGTGCCACTATAATCGATATGGCCATCAATACCTTAAAAGACAGCAGTTTAGCGAACATATCGGTGTAGGTGGCTCCAAATACGATTCCTTCCGGTGAAAACAGCAGACCATATGAAGCCAGAACATATCCCCAAGCTTTTAGGCCAAATATTAAGGCTACCAGAATGGCAATATGGCTCTTGGCTACGGTGAACTGTCTCCAGTTGCCAAAGAGCAAATCGGAAGAGGCATTCATGGCATAGACCACCCCAACCGTAATGGTAACCAATACCAAGCCGGTCATAAGCGTACTGTATATAAACTGATAGAAATTTAGATTAAAGAAATAAAACCCCAGGTCCTTGGCAAACACCGGATCGAGGGTTCCTACCGGTACCCGGTTGAAATACTGCTGTATAACAATCCAGAAATCGCCTGCTACGGAGCTCAATATCAGCCCTCCAAACAAGCTGATCCCCAGGAATATCCATTTTGCAGAAGCCCCCTGCATAAAGTCTCTCCACGGTGAAGGCCTCTCTTGATCCAGGTAAATTACCTCCCGGCCCTCATCAACAGTATCATCTTTTTCTCTTATACCCATGTTCCTGCGGGTAATCCGCAAATTAATATAGAACAAGAGAAACCCGAAAGTGAATAAGAGTGCATACAGTGCTATTTTGTTCATCATTATGGTTGTGAAAACACTGCCATAGTTTACGGATTCAAACCATAACCACTGCGCATAAAGTCCAGTAAAAAGCGACAGCGCCCCAAGGATTAATAGGAATATTACTAATCTTATCGTACTGCCGTTTATTTTCTGTTCCATTACATCTCCTCCATTTGTTTAGTGTCCTAATACGAAACCCTGGCAATTGACAGCTTCTTGGCCCGTGGTTTTTTGCAAAAACCTTGAAGCTGAAAAGCTCTTCTTACCAGCAGGTAGGATTCATACAGTGCTATATCCTTAGCATAGAGCATCTATATTCATAGGGTACCATATATCTCCAGATTTCAAAAGTGGTTACAGCCCCTACTCCCGCTTCGACATGAATCTTTCTAATATCACATCTTGTCTTTCTTACCCATCTGCTTCATAATCCCCTGCTAAAATTGCCATTTATTAAGGGAATGTTACTTTAGTAATTCTCTGGTGTCGTAGAATAGGTCTTCATTTTCTTATCTTTGGTAATCTTAAAGCTATAATTCAACTCCTATCTTATATTAAGAATAATTATAACAGATAAAACATCATATTTTTATATAAAAGTCCTATT
>CAZXIR010000144.1:1731-6006 GCA_964640845.1 uncultured Syntrophomonas sp. | reverse complement strand
TGGCTTTGAAATCGGTAGCACCCATATAAGAGGTGGTAATAACCCGTAAGCTTCCGCCATGGGAGGTGAATTCCTGGAGTTCACCCAATATCAGCCGCAATCCGCTCCATTTAATAAATGAGACTAACAGTTCTATCCGGTCACAGGTCCGGATTTCCTTTTTTAATTCTGAAACCATGCTGGGTTCATGAATGGCCCCGGTAAACAGCGAATTTTCGGCAATTGAGGTATCGGGACGAATGAGTGTGGCTTTTTGCGGGTTAATAGCCATTTTGGTGCCCTTTTTATCAACCAGGGCTAATAATAATTTCGCATCCTTATGTATGATTTTATCTCTGACCAAATCAGCTAATTGGCAGCTGGGTTTAAAGCCTGATTCACCTTTTTGGATGGCCGCGGCGATATATTCGATCAAATTGTTGCAAAGAGCAATGCGATTATCTAAGGCCCCATTTTCGCCATCTATATAGTCCAAAACATCTCTTATAACTAATGCCAGGTAAACAGACAAAATCTTGGACGACTCAGCTGAATCAATCGTGCCGGTCTGCACCATGGTCATTTCGTTGCTGATCTGATCCAGGTGCCGTTTCATAATGTTATTTATGACTTGTTCGTACAGGCCGAAAGATAACATAATTTATTACTCCCAATTATGACAAATAGGTCTGATCTAATGCTTATGCTCTGTTCTCATTCTTTCCACCAATGGCCTATCCGCAGGTGCAAAGTTGTATTGGTCTAATTCACTTATTTCTATCCAAGCATAATCATGATGAACGGTGGAACGGATTGCGCCTCCGTTCCAGTTGCAAATGTAGGCTAGTAGCCTGACAGTACCCTTTTCGTATTGAAATGTGCTGCTTCCGAAGAACTCCTTTACTTCAACATCAATGCAGAACTCTTCCTGCATCTCACGTATGAGGCTCTGCTCGGGACTCTCCCTTGCCTCGATCTTGCCTCCGGGAAATTCCCAGTAGCCTGCCAAAGGATCTTTTTCGGCACGCTGGGCGATGAGGACTTTATCGTTGTTTATTAAAATGGCTGCTACTACGTCTATTGTTGCTCCCACGTTTTACTCCTTCCAAAAAATCCAGATATACTCGCAGCGACAATATTCACTATTTAGTCCCAATACAAATTATACCATTGTTTCCCGCAATCGCCATACCTGTAAAAATCCCCGTTACACCCCCCCCCGGTCAAATGTTAAACGATTTGCTAAGGGGGTGTGCATTTTCTTCGGGGTGTGCAAAGCATTGGTATAATGCTCACCCTACGTCTGAAAACGCTAGAAGTTTGACTAGGCCAAGGTTGGGGTATTGCATTACATTATTATACTCATTGGTATAGCTTTAAGTACCAATTTCAGATACAATACTTTGCACTAAGGTCTATATTGTTCTAATATCTCAACAATAACACCATCTTTAATTGTCAAATGGTAGGGGGCCTCATATTCAGCCATCCGCTCAGTAAACCCATTTACATCGGTTAGTAATGGATTCGCCAGATCACTCCAATTGACTATATATATCTTAACATCGTCTGCCATCTTAAGACGGTTTTCCTCTTCGGATTCATTGTAAATGTAATAGCCATTGGGGAAATCCAGGTCTGCATTTAACCCTAACTCTTGTATTCTTTTCTTATTCTCCTGAGTTACCCATTCTATTTCATCGAATGCTAACATCCCGGTTTGCTGGTTATGATCTTTTATAAAAGATAGTAATTTATATGTGTTATCAAGACTCTTGGTTTCATCAGCTTTATTACCGGTGCATCCGCCCAGAATTACTGCACCACCGGTAATAGCCAAGAAAAGCACGACTGACATAAATATCACTATTTTGGATTTTTTATTATACTTCATAATTGCTACCAACCTTTCTTTAAGGGTCTCTTTTTCTTCATTCATAGTAGCCTGCAGTACCCCGTTAGGATATTTGTTTTCTGATACCACCGCTATTAATGTATCACCGTAATCTTGTTTTTCCTCATTATTAAGATTCTTAATAACTGCTTCATCACAGGAGAGCTCACAGGCATGATTAATTTCCCTTTTAATTAAACACATCAATGGATTAAACCAATGTAGCGATGTAGCTATCAGTGTCAACCATTTAATTACCACATCAAACCTTTTCAAATGAACAACCTCGTGCAGTAAGATGTTTTTAACCTGTTCTTCAGTAAAACTAATGTCAGGGATAATGATTAAGGGCTTAAAAACTCCGATCAGCATGGGACTGGCAGCTAAAGGGTTGCGTACCAATCGCACATTCTGTTGTCCCTTTAATAAACCAACCAGTATTGTGTTCTCTATTTCAGTAGCAGGTCGATTAGCCTGTTTCAGGTGTTTTAAAAAGCGAGTATACCTACTTAAGTTTACCAACAGGGTTATTAATACTCCCAATAGCCAGATATAGACAACATATTGAGTTAACAGACCACTGAAATACCTGCTGTGGTCAGTGTCATTATTATAAGTGCTATTGCTTATAATCTGTTGTCCATCATGCGGCCTAACAGGGGCGGAGTTTATATTACCCAGGGCCGGGAAACTTGTGGCTACCGTGGTTTTTAGTTCCTTAGAAAAGAAATTATTCATAATACTTTCTTCCAGGGAAAATGGCATTATTAATCTTAAGAGGACGATTATCCATATGTAATACTGAATAGATTTAGAAATCCGGTGCCTGATAAGAGGCTTAATGGCCAGAATTAATATCGCCAGAATGCTGCCAGATATGGAAAGCGAAAGAACTAATGAGACGGTCTCACTCATTATTACCACCTACCTTAAATAGAGTACGCAGCTCTTCAATGTCATCGGAATTAAGCTTCTTTTTTTCCAGAAGAGCTGCCACCAGGTTTTTAGCACTACCTGAGTACAAGCGGTCAATTAATTTTTGGGTGTTGTATTCGTTATAATCAGCCTCGCTGACTAAAGGGTGGTAATAGAAGACCTCTTTTTTAGTGCCGATAGCTACACCTTTTTCGCAGAGCCTGCGCACCAGAGTTTTAATAGTAGAGCTATCCCAATTACTTGTCTTTTCAAGAGATTTTCTAATATCGGCAATAGAGAGTTCGCTCTCTGCCTTCCATAACACCCGCATAACCTCAACTTCCGAATCTGTTATTTTAGCTGCTAATGCATTCAAACGTTCACCCCCCTTCTGTCTACATCTGTAAACTCAATAATAGTTTACAGATGTAACTTAATAAAGTCAACACTTCAAATGATTTTAATATGTATTCATGCATAAACTAGATAGTAGTCGCAGAATAGTTTTTCATTAATCCATAACTGATACCTCCAAACAAAAGATTAGTTTTTATTCTAATCTTACTCCTAAGAAATTTATGCTCCAATTTCCGAGCCATCTTTAAAACGAAATACTAGCACCCCTTCCTCAATAACCGTAACCTTGTCAACCGCCACCACCCCCAGATTCGCATCGAACTCCTTAATAGTAGGCGAGCGTGTTTCGATCTCCCGAATAAATCTTTCCAGTATCAAAGATTTGTTCTGACGGTTTCTCCGCTGATTCTCCAGTTCCGCACTCCACTCTGTTGCTATCCGGTGCCGCTCCATGTATCCCTGGTGCCGTTCGTTGAACTCGTCCTGATTAACAGCCATATGAGCATTTTCATAAATAGCCTTTCTTGATAGCTAGCTCTGCTACAGTCTGAATTTCCCGGTGCAGTTTCTCCAATTCGGCATCAAGTTCGGTGCAATCGCCAAGGACATTTTGTGCTAGCTGGCAGTTAGCAATTATCTCATCCCGAGAGCTCATCATCGTATTAAAAGCCGATAGAAATTCCTCCTTAATCTCATCTTCAGTAACATGAGGAGTCGTGCATCTCTTATCGTTTTTATACATCTCGTTGCCTTTCCAAATGGTAGGCCGATATTTAGTGTTGGAACCCCAAACCTTAAGGCCATAATAACCCCCACATTCACCGCAGATAATCTTTGCAGAGAAAGGGCTTTCACAACTAAGGGGTCTGCCGAGTTTTTTTCTACGTTCTATTTCCGCCTGTACCGCATCAAACTCGTCATGTTCAATAATAGCGGGATGGCTGTCCTCTCATAGTATTGAGGAACCTCACCCTCGTTGACTTTGGTGGTTTTCTCTCCTCTTGAGGTGATTAGGCTAAACCCAAACTTTGATACAATATAATTATTCTCCATTTTTGAATCTTGGAAGGATCTTATAATATCTGTAAAGAAATTATGGGTAGGCTAAATATGAGATGAAGAAAATATTA
>CAZXIR010000144.1:0-1721 GCA_964640845.1 uncultured Syntrophomonas sp. | reverse complement strand
ATGTCAAACCAAATAAATAACGAAGACTTGGAGAAACTGGTTCTCGATATGGCAAAAAAGATAAACATAGAAAGCGCTGCCCACACTGCACCAGTCTACTCTCTTGCAGAAATACTTGGGCTTAAAAACGTAACGGAACTTCGAGAACTTGCAAAAGCCCTGCAAATTAAGAACTACAGTAAACTTCGTAAGCTGGAGCTAATTTTCTCTATCATCGAAAGGATGCAACAACCTGATGTTCTCCGGAACTTCTTCTATACCCTTCATGAAATAGAATGGGAATTCTTTCAGCGGGTTGCCGCTAAAAAACACTTACATAGTGATAAAGTATATATCAATTCATATTATACAACCCAAAGCATGGGCCTTCTTCAATCCTTTTATCACGAGGATGAACTGTTTTTCGTAGTACCTGACGAGATTAAAGCAGCATACATGAAACTGCTTAAAACTGATTTCCCCGAAGAGAAGCGCTTTCGTGACCTCTTAAATAATTACGCCATTGCTGCCGTATCCCTTTACGGCTTGATAAGTCAGGATGATTTTGTAGAGCTATTTAACAGTCAAAACGACAGGCAAACCAGCATTGATGAAATATTTTCCATATTACTAAGTAACATATATGCCGATCCAGACATAGGTTATTGCTTTTGGGACGAATACATTGTTGATGATGAATTCGAAGAAGAGGACTTCGCAGCAGTTACCTGGCTTGTTGCGGAAAGAAAGGGAAAACCCCGCTATACACCACCAAGGGAAGAACTCTTAAAATATTCTGACTGGGATTATTATGAGGTTACCCCACAGCTTATAGCTCTAAAGAGTTATCTTTCAGACTTCATATCTGATCCGGACGAAGTTGAGGCCCTCCTTGATGAAATCCACGAAATGAGTGTGGCCGGGGTAAGATTACAGGAATATTTTGATCTGCTGAATTCAGCAGGCATTGAATTTGATGACATGAAGCAGGCGGAAAAAATGATGCAGCTTATGGTCGATGTGCAAAACAATACCAGACAATGGGCCAATTACGGCCATACGCCTCATGAGATTCATTTCTCGCATAAATCCAATCTGCTGCCATTCCCCTCTGTTCAACCAGTGTACAATCAAAAGATTGGCAGAAATGATCCCTGTCCTTGCGGGAGCGGCAAAAAGTATAAAAAGTGTTGTGGAAAATAAGTCTTTTTCTCTTTATCACCGGATTGAATAGTAGTTAAATCGCACAAAGAGATGAGCCTTGAACAAAAATATTAATACCCAGGACACTAAACAAGTTTTTATTATTGCTATTCTTCAGACTGCTGCACACGCAGAAAGCGAAGCCAGAATTCAGAATATTAAATGGGGCATTGCCAAGGGTATAGAAAGCGGTAAATCAAAGCTGTATAACCGAAAGTGGTTTAGTTACAGCAACAATAAAAACGGTGATCTAATCATTAATGAAGCTGAAAACCACCTACCCTGGATTTTCTGAATTCTCCGTTTTCGTATAAGAGTTTTGCAGGCGGAATAACCTTGACCTGGCAGTGTTTCATTCAAAAAATCCGTCTCTCTGATAGTTTTGGTAAGGATAAATGCACCCCCCGGTGCAAAAGGGGTGCATAATTACCATACAAAGGTGAGGTGGGCATCCTGAAAGCCAAGTTAAAACTGCCCATAAACACCAAAAAGCCCAGTAATACTGGGCTTTGCATTGTATCAAAGATTAAGTTTTAAAA
>CAZXIR010000143.1:4771-6023 GCA_964640845.1 uncultured Syntrophomonas sp. | reverse complement strand
TTGCCAAGGGGTAACCAATATATAATATCTGCAATGGGTTAACTGTCTTCTCTTCTACCAGGTAGTAATATGTCCGGCTATAGTAATTGACCAGAGCAAAGGATATAAGGCATCCAGCCAAGTACAATATAGCTTCATAGTTGATAAAAGGATATATGTTTTCTGCAAAGAGGTTGCGGCTGATTACCAGGGTAAACAGCATGATAAACAGACACATCATATGCATAATAGTTATATTTTCAAACAAGTTATGTTTTCTTTTGGCTTCATGTTCGGTAGAATTCATAGTGGTCACCTCAGATGTTAATTGGCAGCCTGTACATCAATAAGTGGGGGGAAGTTCCCCCACTTATTGGCTATTACTTGCGCAATGATTCTGGAACTTCTGGTTGATAATGTCCAAACATGCAAGCTGATGCTGATGCTACGTTCGCAATAAATATAAGAGCTACAACCGCTATTCCCAGGATGGAATAAAAAGTCTTTCTCATCTTCCTCACCTCCTGTTTACAGAATTAATGCTGGTTGTCCAACATGCACCATAAATAAGCTGCGGTATCAGTCAGGTTAAAGCTTACCCATAGTACGGTCAATGCCATACAAACCTGTACTGTACGGGCGTGAAACCATAAGTTTGTAACCATTTCCAAAGTAAGCAGTATGGTTACCAATATCCCGATTACCACATAGGAATACCTTTTTAATCTCTTTCGCCGGTCAGGTGATATAATCGGGGCCTGAACGGAATCAACCGGGGCATAACGGTGTACGGAATAAAAGCCTATTAGAACTGCTGCTGCAGTGATAATCCAGCTGTAAAAATGGGCACCAGAAGCTAAGTAGGTCCCCAGATAAGCTAGAGCCGGGAATATTGTCATAGTAGCTATGGCACATATCCATGGACTCCTGGAATGGGCACCTCCGGCGGTATGACGGTAAGCAGTAGCAACTAGAATACACGCTATGGTACCTGGCAGTACCCCAAGCAGAAAACCAATCAACATGGTAAAGATCAAATTCAAACCATTAATAAAAAGTATCTCCAAAGCATAAGCCAACTCAGGAGCCTTTTCCTGGGCCAGATCATTCTCTTGGCCTAAGAAAAGGGCCAATCGCTGGTAAATATTACGCTCCATGTAATCCTCCTATTGGTCTTCAGACTTTAGGATAACGGGATCATTCCCTTCATAAGCAACTGCTTTTATCTTCCAGCTGTGCTTGGGCTTTAAAATCAGCTGCAGCAATACCGCTA
>CAZXIR010000143.1:0-4671 GCA_964640845.1 uncultured Syntrophomonas sp. | reverse complement strand
ATATATGCGAGGACTATATCCATTCAGCTTCCCCTTTCCTCTACTAAAAGTGATTATTAAGGGCTTTCGACACGATTAACTAATTACCTTCTAATTGCTTAATTTTTTCTTTGTTTTACCCATAGTGGGATATTATTCTATTATTTTATTATTTTTATACCTAATTATACATCATTAGTCCATATGGATTGGTACAATTAATTAAAAGTACTAGTAATTTCAATAATAATTCGTTAATTTACAGGATTTATCCTTAGGTAATTAGAATTGTATAACTAATAATTATTCTTATTTAGGGAGGTAATGCTATGCCGTTTATTGAACCTACTCTGCGGCCCTTCACCAGATCAGACATCCTGGGCTTTAACCCCGGTGAATTAGGTGTTTATGGATTACTGAGAGATAAAGAGTGGATATATATAGGTAAAGGTGATATAAGAATTCGTCTCCTGTCTCATTTAAATGGAGATAATGAAAATATCAGCCAGCAAGAACCCAGTCACTGGGTAGCCGAGATCACAGCTGATTACCTCCATCGCCAACTGGAATTGATCAAAGAATACCAACCCTTATGCAATAAATAAAAATATCAGGGGGATGGGGTTGTTCATGCTCAATAATAATTACTGGGCAGACACAACTGTCAAGTGGCAGGTCCGGCCAAACAATATATGCTAAAAATGGTTTCCTTTAATGCGGGGTGATTTGCGGACTATTCCTGATTCCATAGGGTTATCACCAAAGACTATAGGGAAGTTCAAGCAAAATCCTTTCTGGGCCTTTATTTATAACATAATTGGTATTCCCTTTGCGGCTTTGGGCATGCTAAATCCTATAATTGCTGGTGCTGCTACGGCGTTCAGCTCTGTATCAGTAGTTTGTAATTCATTAAGCCATAAAAGATATTAGCTGAAAAGGAGATGTTATGATGTCAAGTGAGACCAAAACCATCAATGTAGAAGGCATGTCTTGCATGCATTGCGTTAATTCTGTCAAAAATTCCATAGGATCCCTACCCGGGATAGGTAAGGTGGATGTTGATCTCGCTGGTAGGAAGGTGTCAGTCGTATATGACTCAGAAAAAGTCAATATCCAAAAAATCAAAGACAAGATTGAGGATGCCGGTTACGAGGTGATTTAAACTAGCCAGCATAGACAAAAAAGGCAAGCTTATGGTAGCTTGCCTTTTTTTTAAATTAAGCTGTTCCCCTAGCATCCTTAAACCGTAAATCATTTTATATTTTTGCACTCAACCGTTAAACCAGCCTACTTCCATCGCCAGAAAATAATTAAGGGAGGCCTAAACCTCCAGTATTATCTATGGTGCGGCAGAGAGGACTTGAACCTCCACGAAGTTGCCCCCACTAGAACCTGAATCTAGCGCGTCTGCCGATTCCGCCACTGCCGCACGAGTGTTTTATTGGTATTCAACAAGGTAGATTATAGTACATAGAGCCTCTTATTGTCAAGCTATATATAGCGAGGGCCTTCCGTAATTTATGGTCATTATATTAATACTAAAATAACTTCATGGGCCAGCCAATTTTCATTAGTGTTCGTGACCTCGGGCCCTGGGGGGTTAATACGAAAAATCACTTTAAAAAGTTGTCTGTATGGTAATTAAAGCGAGCTATTTGCATCCTTCGCGTATTTCCCTTGCCAGGTGTTCCTTTCCTTCATCCGTTGATCGATAAGGTTTAATACCTCCCATTTATTTATACTCCAGGTCGGTCCGATCAGTAAATCACGCGGGCTGTCCCCAGTTAGTCTGTGAATCACTACCCTGGGCGGCAGTATCTCCAAAAGATCTATGACTAACTCCACATATTCATCTCGTTCTAGAAAAGGAAAGGGCTCCTCTTTATATTTTGCCTCCAGCGGGGTACCTTTCATTAAGTGCAGGAGATGGATTTTAAGCCCCTGAATATCCAAACCTGCAATTTTTCTTCCGGTCTCCTTCATGTCACTAATACTCTCTCCTGGAAGACCGAGAATCATATGAGTGCAGGTCTCGATATTTCTGGCCCTCAATCCATTAAGTGCCTCACAAAAGTCATCGTAGTAGTAATGTAGGTTCATGGCTCGGGCAGTATCTTGGTGAATCGTTTGCAGACCCAGTTCCACCCATAGATAAGTCTTTTGATTGATTTCCTCCAGCAGATCCAGGACTTCTTCCGGCAGGCAGTCGGGACGGGTAGCTACTGCCAATCCCTCCACTCCATTCTGCTTAAGAGCCACACCATAGAGATATTTTAATCTTTCTGCCGGAGCATAGGTATTGGTGAATGCTTGAAAATATGCTATGTACTTTCCATGAGCCCATTTTCGGTGCATAATATTTTTTATCTGTTCAAATTGTTCCTCTACCGTTTTGCCACGATCACCGGCAAAATCCCCTGAACCTCTGAGGCTGCAGAATGCACATCCTCCGACAGAAAGGGTTCCATCCCGGTTGGGACAGCTTAGACCGGCGTCCAACGGTATTTTAAATACCTTCCCAGCAAATTTTTCCCGTAGATGATAATTCAGGCTGTGATAACGCTTGTCCCCCCACTGTATAACGTTTTGGTCTTCTTCCATTCAATTCACATCCTGTCATGGTCAATAATTAAATATTTCTCAAGCAATACAACTTACTCTATAATAATAACATCGCGTTAATGAAATGGAGGCATATGGTTTGTTTAAAAAAGAATATCTTTATGTTAGCCTGGCTATAATTCTGGTAATTTCTCTGGCGGTGTTTATAGTCAGCCGAAGCCCGCAAATAGACATTGTCTACCCTGAAGAGCGTCTTATACTCGAAGCCGATGATTTTGTAATTTATGCCGATAAGGAGCAGTTTATAGTAGGTCAAACCAGCTGGGACGAAGCAATGGTCATTTTCCCAGCCGGAAAAATGCTGGGAAAATCCACAGTCTATCATCCAGATGGTTTACCTGTATATCTAACTTTTTCAGAAGATGAAGATATTCTGATTGGAGTTCATATATTTGGCCCAGGCCTTGCTACCTCTCGTGGTGTTGCCGTCGGTGATTCACCTGATCAGGCAGTTCAACAATATGGCGAAAACTATGTCCGATTCAGCCAAAAGAATTCCAGCAATCAAGGTTATGATATGCTCTACGGTGAAAACGATAATACGGTTATATTCCAGATTAGGAATGAAATTATCGACAAAATTGTTATACAGCATACAATTTAATTCGAGAATAACTTCATGGAATGAAGGCTTAGGCAGCAGAGGGGGTAAAGCCAAGAGCGACAACATTACTCTTTCGAATCATCAATCTGCGCCGCTCAGGCAACTTATACTTAAGAGTTAAGACGACTCCAGTCGTTCTTTAGCATTGAGCCCCGTTACCAGCAATTTTTTACTGGTGGTTGTGCCCCCGGCCACGGGGTGTTAATACAAAGATTTCTGCTAAGCCTTGACCACAAATAGAAGTATATAGAATATCGCCATGAACAATAACCCAATCGGAACTCCATAGGTAGCCCATTCTTTGCTGCCGATCCTTAATTTGGAGGCAGATATGATATTGGGAATATTTCCGGGAATTAGCATACCTCCACTTATTAGCAGACCCATGAGAATAGCTTCCACAATCAGTGGGTTGCTCATCATGGCCGGACTCATTTCGGCTGCACAAAGGGTAGCATTATCCAATACCGCTGAAACCATGTTGACCCAATATAAGAGCTGGGGACTTAAACCTAAAATATATTTGTCTATCAAGGGCTCAAATCCCTCGCCCAGGAAGACTAGAGCCATTACGAATAGGTAAACCTTGACTGCTCTGAGTATGACTCCAGTCCAAGTATCTTCTTGTAACTCTTCTTCCTCATCCAAAAGCGATTGGTGAGCTTCTCCGTCTCCTTCACTGGTTGCTGCAATTTCACTGGCAACGTCTTTCTGACCTGATACCCGAGCGGCATAGACGCCGGCCATTATTGAAAATACAAATACTGCCGGTATTATATATTTACCCAACAATCTGAGCAGGAAGAAAAAATCCTGGTTTAATCGTGATATAGCTATGGTAGCCAGCGGTTCACCAATGGGAGTCAGGACTGCTCCCAATCCTATAGAAAAACAGGCCAGTATACATACTACTACCTTATGTTTTCTCTCCACTGGCAATTGAAATATTATTTCCACCAGTATAATGGATGCTACTATAGCGGTTATTACACTGGATAATAGACCCAATATCAAGACTACTAGAAACACCACCACTGATACCGGGTATTTCTTGAATATATTGCCCATAAACTGTGCAAATGGTTCTTTTAAAAGAAAAAACAGCGCTCCGGCAATTAATACTGCTCCAGCTATCATGATCGGTTCTCTCAAAGCTTCCATAACCAATTCCATTTCCATTTTTCTGGAAACAAAGGCTGCACCGATACCCATAATAAACAGAAATATTTCCAGATTCTCTTCTACTTTGTGAAACAAAAATGGCAAAGATAGTACCATGACCAATATGACGATGAGTCCTGTTATAACCACTGTAACTCCTCCTGATTCATCCAATTTGTCGTAAATCTAATTATAGACTTTACTCCACCACATTGAAAAAATCAAGTAAATATTGGTGGTGCCAGGAACCTAAGAAACTAACTTATATCGGCGGGTGCCAGGAACCTAACATTCTAACTTATTCT
>CAZXIR010000142.1:0-6098 GCA_964640845.1 uncultured Syntrophomonas sp. | reverse complement strand
TGGGTATCCAGGGTAACGGTGGAAACTTTATGGCCGTTCTGGTTGGAGTTAGCTATGGTAGCCCCTTGCTGCTGGGTCTGACCATCCACGGTTACTGGCACATTGTTAGATGGAGATTTTCCACCGCCAGAGCTAACCGCCGTCCATTTGGCAGATAGAGTCACATCAGCATTCCCCATGGTAAAGCTGTCATTTTCACTATAGTCGGTTCCACTTCCATCTGCTGCCGTGTTCCAGCTTGACCATGTATAGCCTGATCTGGTCAAATTACCTGGATTACCTAGCGCCTTAACCGTTTTTCCGGGGGCGTAAATCTTAATGTCTACCGGTGCGGTGCCGGCGCTGTTCTCGTTACCATTATAGGCCACCATGTAACGTCTATAGACTCCTTTTAGAACTGGGAGATAATCAGCTACCAAGCGACAGTTGTCAGTATCCCAATCTGCAAAAGTAGCCGGATCTTTTAGTTGGGAGTCAGTTTTGGCTTCTGCGCCCTCTGATGAAGGCCCAGTCTTTCCCGCCCCCCCAATGCCGAATTGGGCAGTGTCATTCAGGTAGAAATTACTGGATAAATCCATATTATGTGAAAATCCGGCTATACCACCTTTGAGATGTTTGCTATCAGGGCTGTCCATGGTTATAGCTCCAGTACTAACGCAATAATTAGTTGATCCTTCATTTAGGCCGGCAATTCCACCTAATACGATTTCATCAGCATCATAATCTGCGGCAACAATGCTGCCGGTATTGAAGCAATAATCTATGCCACCAAAATTATATGCTGATATACCGCCTGCAAGGTATAAGTTAACCGGATTGGCAGTTGCATTGCTCACCTGAACTTGGGCAGTATTTGAGCACAGAGAAACAGATGCATTATTATTAATGCCAACAATGCCCCCGGCAGCGACAAAGTTCTCTCCTATACCTGCTATAAGGCTTTGACCGATACTGGATGCTGTTATTTGGCAATCCACTATACTCCCGGCATTCTTACCCGCAATTCCGCCGACCACTGCAGTTTTATTTTGAGACTGGATGGATACATCTTCTAATGTCACGCATTGCACCAGACCATTTTCGTCTATTACTCCGAATAGGCCTACGCTTTCCATGCCTTCAAAATCCATAGTAAGGTTGGATATTATATAATCCTTGCCGTCAAAGCTGCCTTCAAATTTACAGTCATTGTTCCCTATAGGGGTGAAGTTATCTATGGATGACATATCTATATCCTCTATTTGCTCGAAGTATTTATTTTCAAAACCATTGTCATCTACATAGAAAATACTCATCCACACTAGATCATAAGCTGATGCAATCAGGTAGGGGTTTCCCTGGGTCCCTTCACCCGAAGGCATTACAAAGGTATGGGAATTTATAGCGGCATAGCTTTGAGCATTGGTTGACGCATATCCGTAAATAATTAAATCGGCTTGTTGATATTCGATACTGTTAAAAGCCTGACTGCCGATATTGGTAACATTGGCTGGAATTACAATATGCTTAGTCTTATGCTGTTGGAAAGCAGTTTTTCCGATATTTTCAAGGCCACTTCCCAGAGTAATGCTGGTGATGTTATTGGTAGAACCGCCGAATGCAGATACCCCAATGCTTTCAACATTGTCAGGTATTATAATGCTCTCCAGTTTATCGTTGAAGAAGGCTTTTTCGCCGATGTTAACCAGACCGCTTCCTAGAGTTACACTCACCAGAGTATCGTGATTATACTCAAAGGCCTGTTTCTCAATCCCGGTTACACTGTCCGGAATAGTAACATTGACCAGTTGGTTCCAACTGAAAGCCTCTGCACCTATATTAGTAACACTGTTGGGAATGGTTACGCTGGTCAGGCCTTTGTTGGAAAATGCAGTATTCCCAATATGGGTCACGTCTTTTCCATTTATTGTACCCGGTATCTCTACATCAGTTGAAATGCCACGTGTAAATCCGGTTATGGTTACCGTTCCATCTCCATTGTCTATATAGGCATAGGTGTTTCCATTAGCGTCAGGGTAGGACAGTGTGTCACTGATGGGTACACCCAGACAATTGGCACTATCCCCAACAGCATTATAACTATATATAAGGAAGTGAGATGCTCCGGCAGGCAGGTCAGTATCTGCCGCTACCACTTGTGAAGTACTGCTGGCATCGACTACAGTATAAACAACTGTATCATTGCCAGCCAGCTTGGTGGCAGCATTAGACCCCCAGTATATGTGGTAACCGGTAATATCAGTTGCCGGGTCGGCTGCTGTCCAGGCTATGGTTCCTCCTATTTTATCAGCAGTGTCATCGGTATCGGTAAAAGAACCAGCGGTAGGCAGCACGGTTGGAGCATTGTCATGCCTCATAGCCAATGCCTGGTTTTCAAAATAATCGACGCCCATTATCATAACGCCCAACATGGCCAGAGTCAGCATTACTGCCATGGCCTTCATAAACACTTTTATCTTCATTGGATGACCTCCATTCTTATATCAGTTCAAACCAAATCTTCAGACTTTCTTTGCTCAAAGCATTTTTCAAACTGCTTCTTATTCACCGGGCCAAGCAGATACCCGTAGCCTCCGATTTCGTATGCATTCACTGCATGCTCCCGGTCGTCAGCCACAAATACAATTCTGGTATCAGAACTTATCTGCCTGACCATATCAGCGGTTTTTAACCCCGGTATTCTATTCTCGCCCAAGCGGATTATGCAAAAATCCGGGGGTGACTTACCGGTTTGCTCTATAAACCGGATATAATCGTCAAAAACCTCAAACCCAGTTAATCGCTTATCCTCTGCCAGCCACAATAACATCTGCTCCCTGCTTTCTCCATTTACATCCAAAATATATACCTTCAACCTAATCACCCCCTTTGCTATACACCGCTAACGCTCCTTAAAAAACCCCAAGCGTGAGGGAATTGCCTGACCAGGAATTGAAAATACTAGCAACTTATCCAACTTATTTAATTATATAAAGCCGTTTTCACCAAAATCTCACCAAAGAAAAACGTCATAATGCCAAAAACCACCAATATATCCCTATTTGATGGGTATTGGTGGTTTGAACGGTAACAATTAAAAATTTTGGGGTTAGGCGGTGGGCATCTTTTACTCGGCCGGGGTAACCAAGGGAACGGGTGCAGACAGGGGGCGAGTTCCTAAATGGGTCCATCGGAAGTTTTGCGCACAAAAAGGCTCAATTATCACTTTTAGTAGATAGTTGAGCCCTTAAAAAGACTGCGCAAAATTTTTGATTGCCCGGAAGAATGAAGTCGCCAGCATGCGCTATGGAATTTGACGTTTTCGGCATTGCTAAAATTATTTATCAGGCTTTTGACCATTATAACAATAAGACTGTTAAGCCGTAAAAGCAATCGCGTCAGCCATTCCGTTCGCCTGGACCAGCCCCTTGACCTAACCCACCACTAGCGATTACTTCGACAAAATTTTCAAGTAACTTAGTTTCTTAGGTTCCTGGCACCTACCTGTATCCCTAGGTCTTGGCTTAGGAGTTGGGCATAGGAGTTGAAATGCAGGTGTGCTTTGTTGGTTTCTCCGGTTATCTTATAGAGCTTGAGCAGAAGCTTGGTGACCATTTCTTCATAGGGGTTTTTGGTGTAGGCTATGATTAATTTGCTCTCTGCTTTTTCAAACTGTTTTTGCTCCATATAATACTGGGAAAGCTTAATCAAACATTGTTGATATAGCCTTCTCAGATTCTCTCTTTGGGAATAAGCCCAGGGATATTCTTCACCTTCCAAATAATCTCCGATATAGAGAGCTTCCATTCTTTCCAACGTTTCCAGTGATTCCGGGCTGCCTAAAGAATCGCTTTTTGCCAAATCATAAAACCTTTTTACATCAAAATCCACCGGACCTAATTTCAGCCGGTAACTGCCGTCGATACAGATCAATTCTCGGGCAATACCATATTCCTCCAAAGCCTTGCGGATATAGTAAATCCCATTGTAAAGCTGACGAATGGCTTTATCCGGATCGTTTTCCGGCCAGAGCCGATCCAAAAGCTCCTCTTTGGAGGCATCCCGACCTTGATTATGAAGCAGAAATGCAAAAAGCTCCCTGGTTTTTTCCGTTCGCCATTTAATGCGGTCCTGGTTTTCCCAGGCCACCTCAAACCGTCCCAGACATTTTATTTGCAGAGTCTGGCCACACCTTTTCTCATCTCGGGGATTCTTGGACATCACCCGCTCAACGGTTTTTCTCAAACGTTCCGGATTAATCGGTTTTAAGATATAGTCCAGGGCATGAAGCTCAAACGCTTCTACCGCATATTGGTCAAAAGCGGTTACAAAAACAATATCTGTATCGGGACTTAAATCCAGTATCTTGGAAGCAGTGTCAATCCCGGTCATCTGGGGCATGTTGATATCCAGAAATACCACCTGCGGCTTCAGCCGGCCAATTTCATCGATGGCTTTTGATGCATTGGTGTACATTCCTATTAGGTCAATCTTTGGATAGTCTTTTAACAGAAACTCCAGGCCTCGGAGTGCAGGCCTTTCATCATCTACCAAGACTGCTTTGATCATTTTCACTCATTCTCCCCTCGCTGTTTTGTGAAATCCCCGGCATGGTATGGGGTATGGACTAGTATTATATGGCAGATATAGCAGGCGGCGGACAGGAATCGGTTAAAGGTGTGCCGCTTCTTGCCCCTGAATCACCATCAAGGGTGGTGCCTTTACCCGCCTACCTTCGACAATCTTTTCAAGTAACTTAGATTGTTAGGTTCCTGGCACGAACCAAGTGACTTGGGTGCCTTGGTTGGGGGTGCTGTTGATTTGGAGTCCTTGGCCGTAGAGCTTTTTCAGGCGGTTATCTATGTTGGACAGGCCCACACCTTCAAAGCCGCGTAGGGGGACTCCGATTTCCTCCTGTTCTATACCGATTCCATTATCTTTAACCATAAAATGCAAACCTCTTTCATCCTTTTTAATACTAATTTCAATACGGCCACCTTCATCTTTAGGCAGTATTCCATGTATCACCGCATTTTCCACGATAGGTTGCAGCAACAGGATAGGAATCATGAATTCCAAATCGTCAGGCAAGTCATAAGTTACCTCGATCCTTTCCTCAAAACGCGCCTTCTCAATGGCCAGGTATGCTTTAACCAGCTCCACCTCATTTTTCAACGGTGCCAGCTGGCTCAAATCCTTGAAATCAAAGCTCCTTCTCAAATAATTCCCAAACTCAATAATAAGGTTTCTGGCCTTGTCCATGTCATAAAGAGAAATGGAAACGAAGGTATTCAAAGCATTATATAAGAAATGGGGCTTGATCTGGGCGTGCAAAAACGCCAGTTCAGAAGCCACCACTTTATCCAGCGACTGTTTCAGCTGTACCAGAGTCTTCACCCGGGCTAGCAACTCATCGGTATCAAAAGGTTTGGCCAGATAATCATTGGCCCCTGCTTCCATACCCATCACCATGTCCTGAGTTGACGTCCGGGCCGTCAACAGCAATATCGGCAATTCAGAAACCGTATATCTTTTCCTTATTTCCCGGCATATTTCATAGCCTGATAAACCCGGCAGCATAACATCCAAAATGACCAGAGATACATTACTGGTCAGCCTGAATTCTTCAAAAAACTCCTGAGAGGAAGTCAGCGCCGTAATTGAATAATGGTCCAGTTGTAGGATACTGGTCAGTGAGATTAGATTCACCTTATTATCATCCACCAGAATAATATGGGGTCCATCCCCCTGGTGCCGGCACGGAAACTCTTCGGTAAAACTTGGGTCGTATTCAGCCGCCAACTCCCTTTCGGCCAGCTCATAGGCCCATGGTTTTTCCAGCCCAGCCTCCAGACAAACAGGAATCTTAAAACAGAATTTCGAACCAATTCCCACCTGGGATTCAACCCATATCTTCCCCCCGTGAGTTTCAACCAGGTATTGAGTAATAGAAAGACCCAGTCCGGTGCCTGGATTGCTCCAGGTATGGGAAGATTCCAACTGCTCAAAGGATCCAAATATAGTTTCCAGTTTATCCTCCGGAATACCTATTCCCGTATCTTCCACCCATATTTCCACATTATCCCCAGCCTCAGCAGCCGATACCTTGATATATCCAC
>CAZXIR010000141.1:0-6098 GCA_964640845.1 uncultured Syntrophomonas sp. | reverse complement strand
TGCAATTCATCATATTGATTTTCATCTATGTAATTCAAATCTTTTGAAAGTATAATTTGATATTTCAACTCCTCCAAGGAGCCTCTTGCAATAAATAAAAAGCGCTTAAAATCTTTAGTGGAACCTCTTGCTTTACCTTCAGCAGCCTGTGAAATAATCTTTCAATCGGTTTCTTATATACCTCTTACCATATGCTGTTTTTAAATACTTCTCTCTTCGAAAAGCATCTGATTGCGTTATACAGGCTTCATAATAAATTAGTTTTAATGGCCTTCTATTCTTTGTAGAGTAAACTTTTCCGTCATTATGAAGCCGAACTCGCTCTTTTAAGTCATGCGTACAACCAGTATACCAATTATTATCTTTTTGTGATTCTAAAACATATACATAATACATTTAAATCACCATTTCACAGGCCAAGTATTACTTGGTATTGATACAGCGGCAGATAACTAACTAACCACCTAACTACCTTTCAACCTTCCACTTTCAACTTTCTACTTTACCCGACTACCATTTCTTGCCGATCGCTCTGCTCACCCGCCGTCTCCCGATACTCCGGCACAATCCTCATAATCAGCTTCAGCACCTCGCTGCGCTCCCTAATCGGCTTCTTCAGTATCATCCCCAGGCTCTTGCTAATATCCCGGTAACTATCATCCATCTCTTTCTTGGAGATAAATATCCTCTCATGCAAGGTAGAATCCATCTCTTCCCGATCAGTAAACAATTCCTCATACAGCTTCTCCCCCGGGCGAATGCCATTATAAACTATCTCTATGTCCTTATCTGGTTCATATCCGGCTAAGCGGATCAGGTCCCGGGCCAGATCGTCTATTTTGACCATTTCTCCCATGTCCAGTACAAATATCTCGCCGCCTTGGGCCATGGCTCCGGCTTGGATTACCAGTTGTACGGCTTCGGGGATGGTCATGAAGTATCTTTGCATTTCGGGGTGGGTTACGGTAACTGGTCCACCTTTTTCGATCTGTTTCATGAAGGTGGGAATAACACTGCCCCGACTGCCTAAGACGTTGCCGAAACGTACGGCGGCAAAGCGGGTGGAGCTGTTGCGGTTGATGTCCTTTATAATCAGTTCCGCGATCCGTTTGCTGGCTCCCATGACACTGGTGGGGTTGACCGCTTTATCAGTGGATATCAGGATAAAGGTTTCTACCCCGCACCGATTGGCTATCTCGGCGGTATTGCGGGTTCCCATAACATTGTTTTCTATGGCCGCTTCCGGGTGGCGCTCCATCATGGGAACGTGTTTGTAAGCAGCCGCGTGGAAAATTACCTGGGGTCGGTATTGCCTTAAGGCAGACTCCAGTTTGTCCGACTGGCGAACATCTATTAACAGGGGAACGATCTCGGTTAAGGTGGGGTATTCGTTTAGTTCCATTTCTATATCAAACAGGTTGTTTTCACAGCACTCCAGTAAAATAAGGCGGCGGGGACCAAACTTTAATACCTGGCGGCACAGTTCTGAGCCGATGGAACCACCGGCTCCGGTAACCAGGACCACTTTGTCTCCCAGGTAATCGGCTATCCCCTCCAGGTCAATATTTACGGTCTCTCTTTTTAACAGGTCTTCCATCTGCACATCGCGGATATGGGAGACCAGATTGCTGTTGGTACTTTCATATAGTCCGGGCAGGATCTTAACCCGTACCGTGGTCTTTTTACAGATATTTACTATATCCCGGATGATCGGTCCGGAAACCGAAGGCATGGCTATGATTACCTCATCGATATCGAAGTCACTGACCAGGCGGGGGATATCTTTTCTGGTTCCTAAGACCCGCAGGCCACACAGGATTTTCTTCTGTTTTTCTTTTTCATCATCTACAAAACCTACGGCCCTTAAGTCCAGATGGTTGTTTTTGTCAATCTCCCGGGCCAGTATGGCTCCGGCATCCCCGGCCCCTACTATGAGTACTTTTTTGGCGGTTTTGGACCGGGAGGTTAAGAATACATCCCTCACCAGGCGCCAGGATATGCGGGAGGCTCCGATAAGGGCGTTCATCATAATCCAGGCTAATATGTATACACTCCGGGGCAAATGGCCCAGGTCAAAAGCGAAAGCCAGGATAATAACGGCTGCCATACTGCAGGTAGTGGCCCGAAGGATGGCCAGCATCTCTCCCAGACTGGCATATTCCCAGATTCTCTGGTATAGCTTAAGGCCAAAGAAGAACATCACCGTTATAACGGTGAAAAGGGGCATGAGAACTGTGCAGGCTTGCAGGTACTGAAGAGGTATCTGGGCTTCAAAACGCAGTAAGAGGGCGGAATATACCGCCAGGTTGATAAGAATCATATCGATTAAAACCAGCATGGTATTGCGGCTCTTTAAATTCAAGGAAGCTTCACCTCTTCTGTATCAGATTGCAAATATATTTCGTCCATAGCATCTCATTAGATAAAGACCCTGAGCATATATTTAATGTATTCCTCTGATAGTTATTTATAACATTATAGCTATTTTTTAACAATGTCGATAGATAAAAAAAATGGGGCCTGTCCGGAGGATTTCGGCATTTTATGTGACTTTTCTGCTTGCCGCTTATTTTTTCGAAAATATTTAATAGTCTAATAGTCTTAGGTTATATTGGCTATCTTTTTTTCCCGGCTTTTCCTTCGCCGCCGTAATAATAATACTGGTAGCTATAATAGTAATTGTGGCGGTTCATTTCTACCTGGTTTAATACTACTCCAATAATGTTGGCACCGGCTCTTAGGAGCTGTTCTTTGGCCTGCTGGGCTACATCGATGCGGGAGTGACCGGACCATAATACCAGGATTACCCCATCTACCTGTTCGGCCAGAATAGAGGCATCGGCCACTGCTAGAACCGGTGGTCCATCTACTAGTACATAGTCATATTTTTCCGGCAAAACTGACCACAGGCTCCGGGTCTGCTCGGAATTAAGCATTTCCGCCGGGTTGGGAGGGATCGGTCCACTGCTTAAGATACTTAGATTTTCCACCATACATTTCTGGGCTACTTCTTCTACTTCCAGGTTTTGCAGCAGACAGTTGGTTACTCCCCGTTGATTGCCCAGTCCAAATATGGTATGCTGGGTCGGTTTGCGCAAATCACAGTCTACCAGTATCACCTTATTGCCGGCCTGGGCCAGGGTTACGGCCAGGTTGGCGGTGGTGATGGATTTGCCATCCATGGGGTTAGGACTGCTGATCAGGATAGACCGACATTTTTTATCTATTTCCGTGAAGCCCAGGTTGGTCCTTAAGGTGCGGTAGGCTTCACTGACCAGTGACTTTGGTTTTTCATGGGTTATTAGTTCATATTCTCGTTTAGTGGTCATATCTATCTATCCTCCATAGTGGGTATGCCCACGGCTTTTTTTGTTTAGTTTCGGTATGACTCCCAGTACCGGCAGTTCCAGTTCCTTTAAAACGTCATCCGGGGTTTTAAGGGTGTTGTCCAGGAATTCCAGGACAAAGGCCAGTAAGGTAAAGACCATCAATCCCAGAACCATGGCGATAGCCATATTAAGTTTTTTGTTGGGTTTTACCGGGTTGTGTGGTACTGATGCCGCTGACACTACTGAAACACTGGTATCTCCCAGGTCGATGGATTTTGCGATCTGGGTCTCGGTGGCTTTCTGGGCCAGGGTTTCGGAGGTCTGTCTTAAGCGTTCTACTTCTCTTTGCAGCCGGTCTTGTTCTACCCGTTTTTCTACCAGTTCGGCCTGTAGGGCATTAAGGTCGGTATTCATAGAGTCTATTAATAAGGTCAGGCCTTCTACTTCACCTAGTTTTTCGGCTAGTTCGGCTCTTTTTTGACTGAGTTGCTGGGCTATGGACACATAAACCGGGTTTGATTCCTGAGTTAGTATTGTACTCTGACTGATCTGGTCCCATCTCTGCACTGATAAAGTGGCCGGGGTGGTGGCCAGTCCTGCTTCCAGTTCTTTTACCCCGGAACTGAGTTGCTGGATCTCTACTTGACTGGTTTTTAAACGGGAGTTGAAACTGACTACGTCCTGGGATTTGCTGGTAAACTCCAGATCCAGTACTGCTACTCCCCGGGATTTGCTTTCGTATTCTTTTAAGGCCTGGATGGCCGCCTGCAGTTCTTTATCAGTCAGGTCTTTCTGGGTTTCCAGGAAGCTTACTGAACGGCTCATCTGTTCCTGATTGTTTTCGGTCATGAATTCTACATATTCTTCGGTAAGTATATTGGCCATTTCCGCGGCTACATAGGGGTCGCCACTGGTAACCTTTACTTGAATGAGGTTGGTGTCTTTGACTGCGGTGGCGTCGATGTCGCCATACATACCGTCATATAATTTGTCTTCGTCCTGCATTCTTTTGATTACTCGCTCTTTTAGGGAGTGGCTGGTGATCTGTCCGATATAGGTGTTCATGGTCCATACCGGCAGGGTGGATACGCTGCTTACTACCCCTTCCAGGCCTTCGGCACTGCTGGGGGTGTTCCCTATTTTTTCACTGGCTTTGGTGACCATGAGCAGTGAATTGGACTCGTAAACAGGTGATAAAACGAAGAAGCTGAGTATGGCGGCGGTTATTACGCACAACACAGTACCGGCTAGAATCAGTCGGCTCCATTTTTTAAAGATGGTGATTATTTGTCGCAAATCTATTTCTAATTCTTCTTCAGAACCGTTGTTGTTTCTGCCTGGTTCGGCCAAGTGATTCCCCTCCCGGATGATAGTCAAGTAGTGTTTGACTGTGCTCCTACCCCAATCAACATAATAGTCTAAATTCTATGTCTTGACAATATATCCTTTTCATAAATAATTATTTTACAATTATTGCAATTGGCTATGGTTATTTTACATTATTTGCCGGGGCTGTGGGTTAAGCTTTTTCCTGGTGAAAAATATTCATCAGATGACTCCAGAACGGTTTGCTGGATGTCTCCGGAACTATCAATTCTTTGCCCCGGCATATGCGCTGGGGATTTTCCTGGAACAGGGTGTGGCTGGTTTCTGGCCCGAATCGCTGGCTAATTATTTTGCTGCACAGGTTTAACTCTGGTACCCTCCCTGATGATGAATGGGCATCTGAGGCGATAACATGTATCAGGCCTTCTTTTAAAAAATATAGGCCGGATTTCTTGGCCTGGATGCCAAAAACGCCGGTTATGGAACTGGTGGTCAACTGAGCGGCCATTCCCCGCTGGATAAATTCTTTTAACCGGGCCGGCTTCTGGCTCAGGATAATATTGCGCTCCGGATGGGCTATTACCGGGGTGATCCCCTCTAACTGGATCTGGTATAGTACATCGGCAGTAAATTCCGGCAAAAAGGCATCTGGCAGCTCTACCAACAGGTAACGACCGGAATCATTAAGGGTGAGCAGTTCTTTTTGTTTTAGTTGGCGAGCCAGATCGGGTTCTAAACGGTACTCGGCTCCGGGCAGAATTTCTACCGGGATCTGTTCTTCTGCCAGCCGGGTATTTAACCTATCCACTGCCTCTATAATGTGGTCTTTTTTATTCTCGTAAAGGCCCCTTATTACATGAGGGGTGGCTATTATCTGCTTAATCCCATCCCGGGCCGCTATCCTGGCCATTTTAAGGGACTGTTCCATATCTCGCGCCCCATCATCCAGACCGGGCAGGATATGGGTGTGGATGTCTATCATGTTTTGTCCTTTCTTTCTAAGGTGTTTTGCGGTTTTTTTCGTTCTAAGTTTTTCTGGTCGATTTAAGGTTAAAGTCCTTGCAGGTTTTACTTTCTAAGTTATTCTGGGTTTCGAGCATTATACTTTGTCACGCCGTCGGCCGGTCTTATTTTGGCGGAGGACGAAATTTTGTTTGTTATAAGCAATGCTGGTTCTATCAGCTTTTTGGGTGGTTCTTAATCGCCTTACCCTCCTTGCTTAAACAAAGCATAATACTCGGATGTGAGTCGGTGGCTTAGCTACATTAATTGGTATAGTTACTCAGCACACCTCATTGTCTCTGGTAATGATCAAGATACTATCAATTATACCGCTTCCCGCTATTAAATTGGGGCTTTTATAACCAAACAAGAGCAAACAGGGGGATGGTGGTGCCAGGAACCTAAGAATCTAACTTATATCGGCGGGTGCCAGGAACCTAA
>CAZXIR010000140.1:0-6135 GCA_964640845.1 uncultured Syntrophomonas sp. | reverse complement strand
AAGTATAGATGCTCCAGAAACTTATATTGAAGGAATTCACGGTCTAAAGAACAGAGAGGGCCTAATTGTAGTTGTTGAAATTCCAAGACATTCGATACAAAAGGTCAAAGCGGTAATGGAAAAATCAGGGGCACTGGAAATCATTGAGGACTAACTTGTTACAGGGGCAAGACAGGGGGACGTTTCGTTTATCTTATTATACCTGCATTTCCAGCATGAAATAAGGACAAACGAAACGTCCCCCTGTCTTGCCGATTAAACTTAAGAGGTTGGCTTTACAGCAGCAGTTAACATCAAGCTGTTTACTGACGCTATATGACCAATGGTATAATAATTACATTAATACCGCTATCAACAGAGTGACCCGAATTGAAAGCTGATGGGGCAAAGTATTTATCCTACTTGTAGACTGAAGTATGCCGTAGGATTGGCTATGCTTCAAACTGTATTGAATCCGGGAATACACACTCAGGTGGCAGCAATAAGAAGGAATATCTATGATCAGGCAATTGAAGATGGAAATCTTAGCTGAGAATTCAGGTGTATTTTATATAAAAACCGAAGACGAATTAGAAGATGCTTTTTTTCGATTCAATCCGGATACAAAGGAATTGTTATTTGAAAGCCAAAATGAGCTGGCATTTTTTCTGAAATCAAATGAATATCAATTTAGAAAATTACTACATAACAAGAGAAAAAACACATTTCATACCGGCTT
This sequence comes from uncultured Syntrophomonas sp., assembly GCA_964640845.1. Lineage (GTDB taxonomy): Bacteria > Bacillota > Syntrophomonadia > Syntrophomonadales > Syntrophomonadaceae > JAAYJK01. The sequence goes on along the minus strand of CAZXIR010000140.1, from coordinate 5,417 downwards.
CACATTGGCGTTTTCAGTTATTGACGGGAAGGATATTGCCGCTTTCAATAATAAGGAGAACATACTGGTATCGAATCATGGAGAGGTATACGTTCTAAATGCGGATAAGAAAAGACAGCTAGTGGAAATCTTTACTGACGGCAGCTTTAGTGAAAAGTATGCTGCAGGCGCATACACTTTTCTAGTTAAGAGCCTGGATGGTTTTTATAACGAAAGAAGTTTTGCATCGGAAAGTAAGAGCTCTTCACTGATGGAATTAGAGGCGGTAATTGCCGCGCTGACCTATTATACGGAAGATGTCCGGATTGTAACGGACTCACAATATGTGAGAAAAGGCATTACAGAATGGATTATTCACTGGAAGCTGAATGATTGGACAACGGTAAATGGAACAAAGGCTAAACATATTCACAAATGGATGGATTTGGATCAGCTTTGCAGTCAACGGTATGTAGAATTTGAATGGGTGAAGGCGCATAGCAATCATTTTGAAAATGAATACTGCGATTATCAGGCGAGGCAATTGGTTTGTCGAAAGAACATACGAACCTGAAGAAGAACAGGGACGACGTTCTTTTTGCTTCCTTATTTTCTCCCTGGAATTAGGCCTTGAAACAAGTTGAAACAAGGGGACGTTCTTTCCGTAACATAAGCAGTTGCTTATGTTACGGAAAGAACGTCCCCTTGTTTCTTCTTATTGACGCGATATTAGGTAGAGTGGTATCATTTACCAAACTTGAATTGACGCAAGTCGGGGTAAGTCATTAGGTAAAGGGGAGATGTTGTGCTTACCAAACATACGGGGATAGGTTTTTTACTGATATGTGGATTGATCATGCTAATCGCCGGCTGTGGGCAGATAGACGAATCGGATTCCCCCAGCACTTTTAAGCCAGTGATTGCTAAGAGTGTGGTCCAGGAAGTTATTAATGAAGCAAGCATTTATCATTCCGTATTAAAGCCGGAGGAAGAGTTGATTATAGGTTTTGAGATGGGTGGGAAAATCAAGCAATTGTATTGTGAAATTGGTGATTTGGTGCCTAAGGGTAAAACCCTGGCTATTTTGGAGGACAGCCAACTGGACTTGAGTATTAATCGTGCTCAACAACAGGTTGAAATAGCCCAAGCTAATCTAGAACTAGCTAATCTGAAATTGAATGAAATACAAGAAGATTATGAGAGAAAAATATATCTCTATGAAAATGGAGCAGTCGCCCAAAACACACTTGAAATGACTGAAAATCAACTGCGAACGAGTAAGATTCAGGTTGCCCAGGCTCAATCACAACTGAATACCGCCCTGCTCCTGAAACAAGATAATATCCTTATGCACCAGAAAACTTCCCTTCAATCCCCTATCAATGGGGTAATCATTGATAAACTGGTTAGCGAGCAGCAGTCGGTCGGTGCCGGACAGGGCGTTTATTCATTAGGAAAAGTAGACCGCCTGAAGATACAAATAGATGTTCCTATTCACGAAATAGAAAGGTGGTCACCAGATTGTTTAGTAGAGGTTCATAATCGAGGCCAAGTGAGGTCAGCCCAGGTCATATATGTCGCTCCAGTGTCTACCGGGATAACTGGTAAAGTTAAACTAGCGTTATCTATTGATAATCCAGGCCGGGACTGGCTGGTGGGGGAATTAGTGGAAGTACATGATTTGAAACCATCTAGAACCGGTATCTTCTTGCCACCGGCAGCCATAATGAATAAAGACAAGCCCTATGTGTTTGTGATTGTGGAAGAAAATAAAGTAATCGAACAAGCAGTTGAGTTAGGGTTGCCTGTATTAGATCAGTTAGAAGTATTTGGATTAGAAACAGGGAGTCAAGTAGTCATCGGGGGCATGGAACGTCTTAACAGCGGTGATCGCGTTAAGGTTATAGAGAAAGGTCTTTAGTGCTTATGCTAGAGCTTATAATAAGGAAAAGAAAGATTGTTCTTTTGTTTTTATCCATGCTTTTTTTAATAGGAATCATAACTCTTTTTCAATTGCCGCGCCGAGAAATACCAGAAACGGAGCTTCCTTTGGCTACAGTGACCACTATCTATCCGGGGGCACGAGCGGAACTAGTTGAGAAATATGTAACTGATCGGATTGAGGGAAAATTATCGGGTATTACTGAAATAACAGAAATCACATCCCTTTCCAGGACCGGTTTTTCTCGTATAGTCATCAGCTTGGATGAAGGAACAGATAAGGATAGAATATGGAATCTGGTCAGGCAGCGCCTGAAAGAAGCCGAGGTTGGCTTCCCGGAAGGTGTTAATGAGCCCATTTTTAATGATGATTTAAATATGCAGGGCATTTCTTTGTATCAAATAATTGCAGGAAGTGAGGAAGAATTATATCAATTAAGCTCTACCCTGGATTACTGGGAAAAAAGGGTGCTCCAGATACCAGGGATATCTAGAGTCAGCATCCAAGGCATTCCGGAACGCGAAGTGATTATCAGTATTAATGCGGAAATAATCAACCATATGAAAATACCCCTTATCCGGGTATTGGATGCCGTGGGCGGAGAAATAAACATTGTTGCGCCTGGGCAGTGGGAGTTATATGATCATCAATACCAATTAAGAGCAGATTCTTATAAAGAAGTAGCTGAGTTAGAAGAACTAATTATACTAAGAACTAATACCGGAGAATTAGTAAAACTCGGTGATGTGGCCACGGTTAAGGAGGGGTATAAGCCCTTAACCCAGCTGGTTAATTATCAATGTCAGCCATCCGTGAGTGTCAGTTTCTTTCTCAGTCCCGGATTTGATATATTAAATCTGGACCGTCAAATAACTATCTTAATGGACGAAATGCAAAGCCAGTTACCTGCTTCGGTTAGTATAGTAAAAATATACAGTCAGGCTGAGCCAGTGCAGCAGCTGTTTGTAAGCTTGGCCACCGCATTTCTCATCGCCATGCTTATCGTGCTATTAATATGTACCCTGGGCTTTAATCTACTCACGGCTTTTAGTGTGGTATTAGCTATTCCTCTATCCTTGAGCTTAGGTATAATTGCTGCCCCTCTATTGGGGGTAGACCTGAATCAAATCACACTTATTGCTTTCATTATAGTACTAGGCATCCTGGTAGATGATTCTATTGTGGTTAATGAAAATATTGAAAGACACCTACTTCTGGGTCAAGACCCTTTATTGGCTACAGTTAATGGAACTAAAGAAGTCATGTCCTCTGTTATTACCTCAACCGTAATTATCGTTTTTACTTTTTTCCCTTTGATGTTCTTATCTGGTGCATCCGGGGCTTTTATTCGCCCCTTACCTGTAGTTATCACGTTTTCTATCATTGCATCTACCATTGTAGCGTTAAGCCTAATTCCCATCTACCGTTATCATCTAGCTAAGAAGCATACCGCCAAATCCACCGGTATCGGTCATATAGGCAAGGTTTTAGATCAAGTTGCCGATTATTATGCATTTAAAATTGTCCCCGTGATCATTAAACGTCCTAAATACGTTTCTCTTATGATAATAATAGGGAGTTTATCCATGTATTTGTTAATCCCCTTTATTCCCTTGGAATTTTTCCCGGACACAGAACGAGAAGAGATTTTTATTGAAATGAAACTTCCCGAATCCACTTGTATTGAAAAGACCAAGATTCATGCCCAAATAGTTCAAGAGTGGATATCAGCGCAAGAAGAGGTCAGAGAAGTGAGTGGATTTATAGGGACCCCCGTGCCCCGTCTTTTTGGAATGACTTCCAGTCAGGGTAATGAACCTAATAATGCCATGTTCTTGGTATATATTGATCGGGATAAGGCTCTGGCTAGTGAAATGAAAGATAAGTGGAATAGCCAGTTAATACAAGAATTTCCATATATAGAGTTTAACTCCTCAGTAATTGAAGCCGGACCTCCCATAGGTGCCCCTATAGCGCTGAGGCTCAAAGGTGATTCTAATGACAAATTGGGAGGAATTGCCCAGGAAGTAAAGGCATTACTGGCTAAACAACCGGGCATTAATAGTGTTAGCGATGATGCTGGCAAACCTCTAGCAACCCTTGACTTTCAACCCAGAAGAGCGGCCTTGCAAGAATGGGGCATAAGTAAACAAGCTGTTACTCAGATACTGCGACTCTATGGAGAGGGACTACCCATAGGAGAATTCAGTTCCCAGAATACCCTTTTGGATATGCGCGTGACATATGAGTTTGAAAAAGGTACTCCTATGGAAAACATTAATAACATTTATTTGCTCAATTCCCGGGGAGAATCGGTCTCTTTATCTTCACTAGTGGATATTAGTACCGATTTTACTATTCAAAATATTTCCCATCATAATTATACTCCCAGCATTACTGTACGCGGATATATGGATAGCGATGCCAAAGTAGATAAAGTCTTGAGTGGGATGAGGTCAGAACTTAATCTTATAATGAGTGAATATCCCGATTGTCAATTAGAAATTGCTGGTGAAACATCAGCGCGCAATGAAGTGTTTGTGGAAATCGGTAAAATATTTATTCTGGTAGTCTTTCTGGTTTTAATAGCTATGGCAATACAGTTTTACAGCCTGCTTATTCCCCTCCTAATTCTAAGTACAGTTCTATTAGGAACCTCGGGGGCGATACTGGTGTTATTTATCACCCAAACCGGATTAGGATTCATGAGCATGATGGGTATAGTTAGTTTAGCAGGGATTACGGTGCGGAACGGAATAATTCTAATAGAGTTTATTGAACAAAAAAGAAGGAATGGGTTGCCATTATCTGAAGCAGTACAGGAGGCCTGTCAAAGTCGACTAAAGCCTATCGTGTTAACTTCAACTACTACTATACTGGGTTTAATGCCGTTAATCTTTAGTGGCATCCTTTTGTTTAAACCTTTAGCTATATCAATCGCCGGGGGGTTAATCTTTTCCGCCTTGCTAACCTTACTGTTAGTACCTGCTCTGTATGTCTCTTGTGTGCGTTTTTTACCTGAGTGAAACACAGGGACGTTCTTTCCGTAACATAAGCAACTGCTTATGTTACGGAAAGAACGTCCCTGTGTTTCACCATAGACCAACGGTATAATCAAGCCTTGGGGAATAGCCAAGGCTAGAGCTTCTACTATTTGTGGAACAAAATGAGTTGGTGAAACCAGATTTATGTTGTGACAGCCTCTTTCCTGAAGATGGATCATTATGAGTGCCAGATGTTCGGGAGATACTTCGTATCCTTCGCCGGAGCAGCTTATATCATAGTTCTGACAAAATACACACTGCAGGGTACAGTAGCTGAAAAATACAGTTCCTGACCCATTCTTACCTACCAGCACATCCTCTTCACCATAATGAGGACCATAACTAGCCATAATCATATCTGCACCGGCTCGGCAGAACCCCAGTTGGTTTTCCAGACTGAAACAAGGGGACGTTCTTTCTGTAACATAGGCAGTTGCCTATGTTACAGAAAG
>CAZXIR010000139.1:4290-6139 GCA_964640845.1 uncultured Syntrophomonas sp. | reverse complement strand
TCAAAATAATATGTAATGATATCACCTGTGGATATTATGCAATGGATGCTGACTTCACTGGAGAACATTTTAAATTTTATGAGGGAATTTGCCCTGGGGTTTTGGAAAGTAGTTTTCATGAAGGAGGAACTAAAAACAGTATTACGCGTAGGGAAAAATGTAGTACCGAATGTGATTCGCGGCCTGGCCATGTTTTCATGGCTACAGTAAGCCCTATGGATAAAAATGGGTATTTCTGGTTTGGACGCTACGCAGCAGAGAACCGTGTTCTTAAAAAATATTATGAAATGGCGGAATATGTCATTATAGAAATAAACGAGCGTATTCTGGAAAACATTAACCCAGGTCAGGAGTGTATTCATATATCTCAAGTCGATATGATTGTTGGGAGCAATAATGATGATCTCTTACAAGGTTTTAAGAGATCGGGTAAATACTACATATATAACGAAAAAGCTGCTGCTAAGAATCGGGCTGTTTAGTCTTCGTAATAATTTTCACCAAAGAATTAAAAGTAATGCCACTATTAAATAATTTATTATGGAGGAGGCAACTGCGTGTATCAGAGATGGTTAGATGAATATAAAAGCAAGTTAGTTACTGCAGATCAGGCCGCAAAACTGGTTAAATCAGGAGACTGGGTAGAATATGGTTTCGGCATTAACTGTGCACGGGATTTCGATGAGGCACTGGCTAAAAGGAAAGATGAGTTATGGGATGTAAACATACGCTGTGATATTGGGGCTTATCAGCATTTCACAGCAGAAGCTGATCCCAGCGGGGAACATTTCACCTGGAACAGCTGGCATGTAGCAGGTCATGATAAACAATTTATTGGTAAAACTCTATATTATATCCCGATGAAATTTCATGAAAATCCTATGATGACCAGGAAAGACTGTACGCCTGACAATGTAGCAGTTATTCAGGTAACTTCTATGGACAAACATGGGTATTTCAACTTTGGCGGAAGTGCTGTAAACAACTGGGCAATGATGGAGACGGCTGAAATAACCATACTGGAAGTGAACGATAAGATGCCCCGCTGTCTGGGGGGAAATCAGGAATGTGTCCATGTTACCCAGGTAGATTATATAATGGAAAGCAGAAATGAGCCCATAATGGTACTGGGATCATCTAAGGCTTCTGAAGTTGAAATCAAAATAGCCGAATTTATTATCGGACGCTTATATGATGGCAACTGCCTGCAGCTGGGCATTGGTGGCACTCCCAATGCTGTAGGAACTATGGTGGCCAATTCTGATTTAAAAAATCTGGGTGTTCATACAGAAATGTACGTAGATGCATATCTGGAAATGGTAAAAGCGGGTAAAATAACGGGAGCATGTAAGAATATCGACAAATACAAACAGGTATATTCTTTCGCCATGGGCAGTCAGGAACTATATGATTATATAGACGACAATCCAGGACTAGCTTCATTTTCGGTCGATTACACCAATAATCCATTTGTAGTAGCTCAGATCGACGATTTTGTTTCCATAAATGCCTGTATCGAAGTAGACTTGTTCGGTCAGGTATGTTCTGAGACTGTAGGTACCAGACATATAAGCGGTACCGGTGGACAATTGGATTTTGTAGAAGGTGCCTATAAGTCAAAAGGCGGCCAGAGTTTCGTCTGTTTGCCTTCCACCATTGAGAGCAAAGGAGTAGTCAAGTCCAGAATTCAGCCCATACTTAGTCCAGGGGCAATTGTTACTGATCCTAGAACTGCTACCCATATGCTGGTAACTGAATACGGGATAGCTAATATGAAGGGAAAAAGCACTTGGCAGAGAGCAGAAGAATTGATTAACATCGCCCATCCTGACTTTAGGGACGAATTGAT
>CAZXIR010000139.1:0-4190 GCA_964640845.1 uncultured Syntrophomonas sp. | reverse complement strand
TCCAATTCTGCCCAGGAGGATAAATCGTCCATTCCAATAATATCATGCTGAGTGGTGACTACCAGTCGTTCTATTAGATTTTCAAGTTCTCTAACATTTCCCGGCCAGTCGTAAGAAATGAAGTGTTTTAGAACGTCACCGTTCAGACGCTTATTCATCTTGTGCCGGCGGTTGAACATTTCCAGAAAATGCTTGCTTAAAACTGGGATATCTTCCCGGCGTTCCCGTAAAGGAGGAACAAATATGGGTACTACATTAAGCCGATAATAAAGATCCTTGCGAAACAGGTTTTCGGACACCATGTATTGTAGATTGCGGTTGGTTCCAGCGATAATTCTTACATCAATTTCTAGTTCTTTGGTTCCCCCAATACGCATGATCTTATTACCCTGTAAAACCCTCAACAGCTTAACCTGCAGGTCCAAAGGCATTTCAGCTATTTCGTCTAGGAATAGTATTCCACCGTCAGCTAGTTCAAACATACCCGCTTTACCCGTTTTACTGGCTCCTGAAAAAGCACCGGGCTCGTAACCAAACAATTCTGATTCCAATAAATTATGGGGTATGGCACCACAGTTTACCTTAATAAAAGGTTTGTTTACCCTGGGACTACTGGTATGGAGGAGATCCGCTATTACCTCTTTACCTACTCCAGATTCGCCCAGTATAAGGACTGTGGAAGCCACCGATGAAACATGGTTTACTATTTTAAGCAGTTTGCGCATCTTGTCAGAGTGCAGTATACAGCTTTTAGAGCTCTTCAATTCATTCAGCTGTACCTGATACATACGGCTTAAGCCCTCCAATTGCTCAACTTTCCCTTGCAGGTCATTTAGCTCGGTAATATCGCGTACATTGGTAACTACTAAGATAATGTTGCCATCTTCATCAAAAATGGGGGTGCTGGTGACAAGGGCGTTTTTACCATTTCTTGATTGCAGGGGGATAGTTGCTGTTTCACGGGATTTAATGGCCAGCAGAGTACCTGATCTGGTAAATACGCCGTCCTCGACCAGTTCCGCCATATTCCGTCCCACGCATTCTTCAGGTTTGACTCCCATAATTCGTTCAAAAGCCTTGTTGAGTTGTAGAGTGTTTCCTTCACCATCTGTTATATAGAGACCATCATAAGAAGAATCAAAAATAGCCCCCAGTTCCCGTTGTCGTAATCCCTCTACCTGTTCCAGCTTGCGTTCTAAATCAATTAGGTCGGTTAAGTCTCTTACGTTGGTAACCACCAGAACTATTTCACCGGTGTTATCAAAAACCGGAGTGCTGGTAACCAGTGCAGTTTTGCCGGTTTTTGATTGCAGGGGAATGGTTGCCGTTTCGCGACTTTCTAGAGCCAGGAGGGTTCCAGAACGGGTAAAAACACCGTCTTTAACGAGATCAGCCATATTGCGTCCCACACACTCTTCTGCCTTAACCCCCATAATCCTTTCAAAAGCTTGGTTGAGGCTCACGGTATTGCCTTCTCCATCGGTAATATACAATCCATCGTAAGAAGAATTATATATAGCATCCAGCTCTTTCTGCCTTAACCCTTCTACTTGCTCTAATTTGCGTTCCAGGGTTATCAACTCAGTCATATCCCTGACATTAGTGACCACCATCACCACTTCACCTTCATCATCAAAAATAGGCGTGCTAGTGACCAGGATATTCTTTCTGGATTTAGCTTTCAGCTGAACGGTAACCGTTTCTCGTTTTTCAATAGCCAGCAAGCTGCCCGAACTGGAATAGACACCATCTTGCACCAGGTCTTCCATATAGCGCCCGGTAATTTCTTCTGCTCTGATGCCGGTGATGCGTTCAAAGCCCTTATTTACTCGCAGGGTTTTGCCCTGTCCATCGGTAATATACAAGCCATCAAAAGAAGATTCAACTATAGCATCCAGTTCTCGCTCCCTTAACACTTTTACATCTTCCAACTGGCGTTCCAGCTCAATCAAGTCAGTTAAATCCCGAACATTAGTAACCACCAGAACCACATTGCCATCCTCATCAAATATGGGATTGCTGGTAACCAGGGCATTTTTTCCGGTCTTGGACTGCAAAGGTATGGTTACCGAGTGTTTGCGTTCCAGTACCAAGAGGGTTCCGGAACGGGTGAAATAACCTTCCTGGACCAGATCCGCCATATTTCGGCCTACGCATTCCTTTGCATATACTCCCATTATACGTTCAAAAGCCTTATTAAGGCGGAGAGTATTGCCCTCCCCATCGGTTATATATAAACCATCATAAGAGGATTCGAAAATGGCATCCAACTGCTGGTTAAGCTTTTTAGTTACCTCTAATTCCTCCACTACGTTTTCCAGTTCCGAGATATCCTGTAAGACGGCAACAGCACCGGTAATTTGGCCATCTACCGTAATAGGTGACCGGTTGGATAATAAAGTCTTACCATTATATTTAATCTTCTGAAGGGTTTGTTTTTTTCCACTTTTCAGAATCTGCCTTAATTCACTCATATCAAACACTTCATTGATATAGCGACCATAGGCCTCATCAGCCGATATACCGGATACTGTCTCAAGGGATTTATTGAAAATGGTAATTCGTTCTTCAGCATCCACTGCAACTAGAGGATTATAGATAGAATCCAGGCAGATATTCCATTCCTGCTTACTCTTTTGCAGAATTTCATAAAATGACATAGTAAGGTTATATAAGGAACGACTGTCTTCCTCATTGGAAACCCTATCTTTGTGAATAGGTTTATCGACAATGGACTGCAGATGGTTTAACATGCTCATACCTTCTTGATCATGGGACATTATCTCGGCAACCGGTGTGTTAGGCGATAATCCATCTGCCAATATCTTCAGCAAATTAGACCAGCTTATCAAGCCTACTACCGCATGATCATCATTGATTACCCTGACCCCATCAATTTGATGCTGCAGCAAAAACTGCGAAGCCTGGGCGGCAGTAGAATCACAGTGAATATATAAAGAAGTAATCATGCCGCCTAGTTTATCCATAAAGCGCTCCTTCCATCGTATACATTCCTCATTGTTATTATAACATCTCATTAATGAATCGGGACAATCACTTCTCAGTCACAAGGATCACTATGGAAAGCATATATTGGAGGAGAATGGACTTTAACTCAGCAGGTATGGGCAGGCAGTAAAATAGCTCTTGCGCCCGTGGTGAAGTATCACAAGAACATTCCTCTGCTTACACCTGCTATCAACAAGTTGGAGATGATTATAATGCGGATATTGGAGAATAAGCTTTTATTTAAAGGTAGTTTTCAAAAACGGCAAAAAACTCAACAACTGGTAGTTCATCATTCGGCCAGTGATATTAATACCACTATTGAAGATATTCATCGCTGGCATCTGGCCCAAGGGTGGATAGGAATTGGTTATCATTACCTAATTTACAGTAATGGCACTATATACAGAGGCCGGCCGGAGTGGGCAGTGGGTGCTCATGCCTATCAGGATTCTAACCATGAAGCTAACAGTAATGGTATTGGCATTTGTCTCATAGGGAATTTTACCAGTACCTTACCGACACCCGATCAGATGGAAAGCCTGGTCAGTCTAGTATTTAATATCTGGGAAAGGTATCCGAACACAAAGGTGATTGGGCACCGGGACGTAATGGCAACCGCCTGCCCAGGGCAATTATTTCCCTGGAGCGAGTTGTACACCAAATTAACAAATGGGGTGATTGATGTGGAACTAGAAAAATGGATGATAGAAGGTGGTCAGGAAGCTCTAAAATCATTAGCCAGTAAAGGATTGGTGAATAACCCCGAAAATTGGAGTACTAAAGAAAAACTGGCAGAATCCGTACCAGCCTATTTGTTCTGGATGATGATTAAGCGTTTAACCGATTATAAGGGCTAGGGAAAACAAAAAAAAAGGAGGCAAATGGTGTGAAAATTGACTGGGCTAAAAAACTATCCAGCCGCAAATTTTGGGCACTGGTTGCCGGGTTGGCTACATCGGCATTAGTTTTGGCCAAGGCGCCGGAAAACACAATTATCCAGGTGGCAGCAGTAATTGGCGCTTTTGGAGCCATAGTTGTCTATATTCTGGCTGAGGCATATGTTGATGGCCAGTCGGCAAGGTCAGCCCAAGATAAAGAGGCTGGTTAGCTGGAGCAATAATAAATGTTACTAGTTGATCGGAGCGAAGCGGAGACCCTTGACATTGGAGGTACCTGTGTTA
>CAZXIR010000138.1:0-6153 GCA_964640845.1 uncultured Syntrophomonas sp. | reverse complement strand
GTTTATTTCTATTAGATTACTGTCCACTATATTTTACTCCTTGATTTCTATATCACCGGTTTTATAAAACGTCCCGCGGGTGTCCACCAGCAACTTATCTCCAGCATACACCCTGGATTCAGCAAATATCATGGTCCGACCGGCTTTTACAACCTTGCCCCGAGCCACAATTTCTTCGTTAACAGGTCCCGGAGCCATCATAGTTGTGCTTAAATCTACGGTAACTGCTAATATCCCCAGGCTGCGTATGGCATTTCCCATGGCTGAGTCTGCCATAGTTAATAGCAATCCCCCATGTACCATTTCCAAGTGGTTGGCATGATCCTTATTGGTAGTAACGCTGATTTTAGCATATCCTGGCCCCACTTCGTTCATCTTAATCCCCAGCAAATTATAAAACGGCATTTCTTCTACAATTCCAATTATATTATTAAACAGTTTTTCATCAATACCCAAGTTTTTACTGCCCAATTATTAATGACTCCCTTCTACGGTGCCAGGCACCAACTTATCAACTTAACGATTTTCGTGTGAAACCTTAGAAGTAAATATTTGGCCTTGATAAATATCGTTCAGCCTGCACAAAGTAAGAAAAACGAGGTGCAGTATTATATGTTAGAAACCAAACATCTGCGAATAGTGGTATTGGCAACCTTCATTGCTATATTGCTGATTATATCAGCTACCTTTATAATAGCCAATTCCCGTAACAAGATTAGCCAGAAACCTGCCCAGCCAGAATTGTCCGAAGACCAACCACTAGATGATCAAGATCTTAAGTGGTATATTAAATTCTCGGTTGACAATCAGCAAGCTACAGCATATGTGGAGGAAGCCTATGCCCCGGTAGCCGCCAATGGGCAGGAATATTTTATCGGTGGTGTAGCAATGCATCCAGTTTACCCCATTAACGCCGGAGGAAACCCATTGAAGCCAGCTATACCCTTTGGCACCACTCTTTACCTGGATGAACCAATAAAGGTGCAGGGCAAAGAGTATACATCGGTCAAGGTGATGGACACCGGAGATGTAAACTATCGTTTATGGTCTGAATATCCTTACTGGTTGGATATATATTTTGGTACTGACAATTATTATAACCGGCTGGATGCAAATAAATTTGGTACTGAAAAAGTTAGTTATTATTGGATTGAAGAGTGGCGGTAATTTAGAACTTCTGCAAATAGCCTTGTATATATGATCGCACCTTGTCGGCCGGTGAATATATTCCATAATGACCTTCACACAGTACATCTGCATTTAATCCCAGTAATAACTGCATGGATTCCCTCCACTGCTTTTTATCAGAACCCCATTCTTTAAAAAACGGACCATGCACATCCTGTGCAAACAATACCTTCTGGCCCCCTATTTCTGCATATACGGATATGCTCCCTGGAGTATGGCCCGGGGTATGAATGCAATGAAATTCAATATTTCCTAGCTGAAAACTTTCATCACCAGTTAATACCCGGTCTACTTTTACGCCTTGGTATTTCACTCCATACCAAGCCTCGGCGGTTAATTCTGGTCTGGCCTCTTCAATAGCAGGCAAATCCAGGGTATGGGCAATAATCTGGGCATGCAATGATTCGCGGAATTTTTTTAGTCCGCCAATATGGTCAATATGCCCGTGAGTTATAACTATGAAACGTACTTTGTTTAAATCGAAACCTGATTTTTTTATTAGGTCTAAAATAAGACCGGCACTCTTGCCGGCACCGGCATCAATTATACACAATTCCCCATCGTTCTCCATTAGATATACACAGCAATCATCTGCACTGCTAACTCCTGGTCCACCGATCATATAAACTCCGGGCAAAATTTCTACGGTTTTTTTCTTTTTCATCCGACCTCTCCTCCAATCTAGGTGGTAAATCCTTTCTAATGCTACCTCTTGATGGATATTTTACGATTATAGCATTCCCTGCAGCATGACTCATATTTCTCCTGATTACCAAGCAATATTACATTACCAATCTGCTCAGGCAGTCCTTCTTTCAGCCAGGTAAATACTGCATCTTGACCGCAGGCACAAACCGCTGTCAATTTAGTTACTGAATCGGCTATAGCCATAAGGTTTCCCATACTGCCAAAAGGTAAGCGCCTGGCATCCATATCCAAACCGCACACCATGACTATCTTCCCCTGATCTTTTAAAGACTGGCAATAACTTACAATCCACTCTGGAAAAAACTGGGCTTCATCTATTGCCACCACATCTGCATCAATGCCTACCGGCTGATAAAGAGTCAATACATCGATCCCAAATTCCTGCCTGACCGAAGAAATATTAACTTTTTTATCAGTTCTCTTATCAATTAATGGTTTAAAAAACACCACCTTCTTATTAGCCAGGGTATATCTTTCCAAACGCCTTAGCAATTCGGTAGTCTTTCCAGAAAACATGGGACCAGATATTACTTCAATTCTAGCCATTTATCTGCCTCCCTTAATAGATCATTTCTAAATATAAGAATCACCTCATATGGGTAATAATTCAATAAATGCACTCTGCATACCTGCCTATTACCACAGCAAACTTAAATTGTCTCTGAACCTGTACCAAATGTAACAAATAGCCAGAATGTTCCGGTATTTTCTTTGTGAAAAAGACCTTTAGCGCAATCTATTGTCAATTGTCGAAATAGCTCGTATAATGTTGAATCATAGTACGGCGCCGTACTTATTTGCTGGATCTAAGGACTTGTACAATATCTGGCAATAGCGTTACAAGTTTCCTTGATCTGCAAGGTGATAGTTAATAGCCATATAACTTGGCTTAAAACGTATTGCTTGACTCTAATAATAAAGAGCAGGAAGACTATAGAAGAATAAAATTGCTTGTGCTGTCCGAAATATTCAAGTAATAAGGAGGTAATTATTGTGGCTGATACAATGAAAGCTTTAGTTTACCATGGTCCCGAAAAGATAAATCTTGAGGATGTTCCCATTCCTAAAATTATTGAACCCGATGATGCTATTATTCGCGTTACAACTTCCACTATTTGTGGAACTGATATACACATCTGGCATGGTGGAATGCCAGATGTTCAGGCCCCCAGAGTCATAGGCCATGAATTCGTTGGTGAAGTTGTAGAAGTAGGCCCGGCAGTGAGAAATTCAAAGGTTGGTGACAAAGTGGCTGTATCCTGCGTCACCCAATGTGGAGAGTGTTTTTATTGTGTTCGGGGAATTTACTCTCATTGTGAGACCGGCAGTTGGATTTTCGGTTATATGATTGATGGGTGCCAGGCCGAATATGTAAGGGTTCCTCACGCTAACCTGGGTTTATTCAAGATTCCCGAAGGTCTAACCGAGGAAGATGTTTTGTTTGTGGGCGACATACTGTCAACCGGCTACATGGGGGCTGAAAATGCCAACATAGAACCTGGTGATACCGTTGCAGTTATGGGTTCTGGACCGGTTGGCATGTGTGCTATGGCTACCGCAAGATTGTGGGGGCCGTCTCAAATTATTGCCGTCGATATGGTTCAATCACGCCTGGATGCAGCAGTAAAGAACGGAGTTGCAGATATCGGGCTTAATCCGACCAAGGTAAACGTTTCAGAAGCCATCAAAGAACTTACCAGTGGCCGCGGCGCTGATCGTACTATTGAAGCGGTTGGAGCTAAAGGAACATATGAACTGGCGCTGGAGGCGGTTAGAGCAGGAGGCAACGTATCACTCCTGGGTGTATTTGAACAACCACAAACTCTGGCCATGAACGAGTTGTGGATTAAAAATATAACTATCAAAATGGGTCTGGTTAATGCCAATAGAATTCCAGAATTAATTAACCTTATTCGGACTGGGAAAATCGACATGAATTTCTTAATCACCCACCGAGCTCCATTAAACGATATCATAAAAGGTTATGACGTTTTTGGGGGTAAGAAAGATAATTGTTTAAAATGGGTAATTACCCCCTATCAAAGATAATTATATTCCTCCTGGACTTTAGATAGAAACAAGAATGTGCTTAACCAGCACATTCTTGTTTCCTTTTTATTTTAATAACCTTATAGTCAACGGATACCTGAATGACTCTCCATTAGTGACCTTTAATGCTGCAACGATAATCAAAACCAGGTTAATTATACCGAATGATAGGATCAGCAGGCACGTCTAAAAAACCAACAGGAAACCCACTGCCAATATGTATCCAATGACTGCAGTACCCACTGCTCCCACTGTTGCTTCCATAAATTCCTTTTTACTTATTCCTCCAAACATAGCTACACCTTCCTTTAATTAGTTCAATATCTCTTCAGTCCTTACGAACATTTGTTCTATAGGTATATTGTAACTACGAACGTTTGTTCTGTCAATGCAAATATTTTCTTGTTTTTTAAGACAGCAGTGGTTAAGATTCCCTTACCAGCATTATTAATTTATAATATTCTATAACCTGTCAAAACTAATGTATAAATTAACGGAGGTTAAAATATGACAACTATTAATGATAAATCCATACCCTCAGTGATTAAAGACCCGGGTCTGGCCCCTTCCGGTTATACCCGGCTGGACTGGGTTAAAAACAATATGCCGGTTTTGAACGCTTTAAACCAGGAGCTTTCTAAAACCAAACCTTTACAAGGAAAGACTATTGCCTGTTGCCTGCACCTGGAAGCTAAAACCGGCTATCTCTTGCAAACCCTGCAGGCGGCTGGAGCCCGGGTAGCAGCCTGTGCCAGCAATCCTCTTTCTACCCAGGATGATGTGGTAGCAGCCCTGGTGGACTGCGGCATAACCATTTATGCTGTCCATGGTGAAGACGCTCATGATTATCACCGTTTTCTGCACCTGACCCTGGATAATAATCCCGATGCCATTATAGATGACGGGGCAGATCTAATTTCTATCCTGATTAAAGAACGCCCCGACCAAGCCCGGCAAATAATAGGCGGCTGCGAGGAAACTACCACCGGAATCTTCCGGCTGCGATCAATGGATAAGGACGGTGCCCTGGCTTTTCCAGTGATTGCTGTTAATGATGCCTATATGAAATACCTTTTTGATAACCGGTATGGAACCGGCCAATCGGTTTGGGATGGTATCAATCGGACCACCAATCTGGTAGTGGCCGGCAAAAATGTAGTGGTGGCCGGCTATGGATGGTGTGGCAAAGGTGTATCCATGCGCGCTCTGGGTATGGGCGCCCGGGTCATCATCACCGAGATCGATCCCATCAAAGCTAATGAAGCTATTATGGATGGCTTTAGGGTTATGAACATGTCAGAAGCATCCCGAATAGGTGACGTTTTTGTAACTGTCACCGGGAATATCAATGTAATCCGCAAAGAGCATATGGAGCTTATGAAGGATAATGTTATCCTGGCCAATGCCGGCCATTTTGATGTAGAAATAAGCAAACCCGATTTGGATTCTCTGGCCGTGAGCAAACGCCAAGCCCGCCATAATATCGAAGAATATCTATTGGCAGACGGACGCCGATTATATCTGCTGGCTGAAGGAAGACTAGTTAATCTGGCTGCCGGTGACGGACACCCTGCGGAGGTGATGGACCTTAGCTTTTCCCTACAGATACTGTCCTTGCTTTATGTGATTGAAAACCGCAATAAATTGAGTCCTCACGTTTATGACGTTCCAGAGGAGATAGACCATCGAGTTGCTAATCTAAAACTTCAGGCGTCGGGCGTTAAAATCGATCAGCTTACGCCCGAACAATCAAAATATCTAGCCAGCTGGGATACCAACCTTTAATTATTTCCAGCAGTTTCTTGCCTGATCAAGGATTACCAGATGTGAATACTAATAATCAAACCGCCTTTTTCACATAATACTAAGAGTTTATGAAAAGGCGGTTTTATCATGAATACTTTGAATAAACGATATATTTGGACTTTCTTCTTGGTCTTACTGCTGGTTATGGTGGCGGCCTATCTTTTCAATGTTTATGGAACTGACCCCAACCCTAAATACTATAGCAGCGATTCTGGTGCTGATATAAAATGTATCACGGTCAAAGATACCGAAGGGAATATCATCTTCCAAACCGGTGAACCGGTTCATGTGGAGGATGAGTATATAAATGAAAAAAACCAACATTATATAGTAACAAAAGTTTCAGGAACCGAGGGTACAGCGGAAATCAAAACTCAGCTCCCCCCGTCCCATACCAGCGAT
>CAZXIR010000137.1:0-6153 GCA_964640845.1 uncultured Syntrophomonas sp. | reverse complement strand
TTTGCATTTTGAATTATATTATATACCTTATACTGTCACACATAACAGCGGCAAAGCAGGAAAAACTACAAGAAAAATGAAAGGAGCTAAAAATAATTGATGAATAATCGTTATACTCCATGGTTTGTCCTGCTGATGCTGCTAGTCTTACTATTTACGGCAGCAGGTTGTGCCAAAAATGAAACCGATACTCCAGAGCAAAAGCCTGTACTGCCTAAGGAAGATACTGCCAATCTTCCCGACGAGGTAAAGAAATACCAGAAAGGTGAACCAACTATAAGTCTATATCGCAAGGATACTGGTGCCAGACAAGATCTTAAGCTGGAACAATATATTAAGGGCGTGGTGGCGGCTGAGATAGGAGACCAATTCCCTATGGAAGCCCTCAAAGCACAAGCCATCGTAGCCCGCACTATGACTCTGGCCCTGATAGAATATGAAAACGGTACCCGGGGCAAACACAATACCGATGCCAGTGACGACCATACCGAATTTCAAGCTTATGATGAAAAAGCCATCACCGACCGAATATCAAAGGCGGTAGATGACACCCGGGGGGAAGTACTTACTTACAATGGTAAGTTTGCTTATGCCCTGTTTAGTTCGGTATCCAATGATAAAACTGCCAGTATCGAAGAAGGGTTTCCAAAACTGAAAGATAAAGCCGGGTATCTAGTCCCGGTGGACACCAACGGTATAAGTATTGCCCCGGAAAAATACCGGAATTGGACGGTAAAGGTACCAAAAAGTGAAATCAGAAATATTATGGGATCCGAGGCCGGAGACCTTAATGATATCAAAATAGCAGAAAAAGGGCCTTCGGGACGAGCTGTAAAGATTACTGCCGGAGAAGCTTCCATAGCAGGAGTTGATCTTAGAGAAAAGGTAGGCTTTGATCGACTTTACTCCACCGAGTTCAGCAGCATAAAATCCCAAGGTAACAATATCGTTTTCCAAGGAACAGGATGGGGTCACGGAGTAGGTATGGAACAATGGGGAGCTAAAATGATGGCTGATGAAGGCAAAAAAGCCCGGGAAATTGTACAACACTATTTTCCGAAACTCAGCTGGTTAAAGCTTTACGAATAATCCCTGTTATTCCAGATTATCATTTACGGCAGCAGTATAAATACCGGTAAGAATTAAAAAACCCCCAATTAATTGATACCATAGGAGATTTTCACAAAAAATGAAATAAGCTAATATACTGGCTCCCACTGATTCCCCTAGTATGGAAACAGCAACCACGGGAGCCTTTATATATTTTAAAGCCCAGATTATCACTCCATGTCCGGCGATACCCGGTCCCAAAGCCAATAACAAAAAGTAAACCCAATCCATAGCCGGGTAGTTTAAAAACTCATAACCGGCTATAACACAAGCCAGCAGGAGTACTATTGCTGCTGATGCAGAAACCAGGGCAGTGTAAGTCATAGCATCTACCCGACTTCGCACTTTTCTGCCTACCAGTATATATACAGCAACAAACAGGCCACTTAGAAGGGCCATCATATCACCCAGCAGTCTCCCATTCTGTGAATCTCCATGGGCGATAAAAGAACTGCCCAAGAGGGCCACCAGGATGCCTACTATCGCTTTCCAGTTTACTTCTTCCTTGAGCAAAAGGATGGAAAATAGCAAAACAAAGATAACCTGTAAATTAGTAAACAAGACTGAACTGGAAACACTGGTATAATCAAGGGAGGTAATCCAGAAACTGAAGTGCAAGGCCAGGAAAAAACCGGCTCCGACTATATAAATTAGATCCCTAAGAGCCATACTTTTTAAGCGCAGTACAAAATTTCTTCCACCGAAGGGAACGGCTAAAAGGGCTGTAAAAACGACCCGATACATGGCAATTATTAAAGGCGGTGCAGAACACAACCGGATCATTATCGAAGCGGTAGACATACAGGCTATGGCCAAAGCTATAGCCAGATATACCCTGCTGTGGTTCACGCTTCAACCCCCAGATAAGACTGGATAACTTTTTCATCGTTCTTCACTTGTTCTGGAGGACCGTCGGCTATTTTTCTTCCATAATCCAATACCGCAATCTGTTCACAGATATTCATGACCAAATTCATATCGTGTTCCACCAGTAAGATAGTAAGCTTTTCATTATCTCTTATTTCTTTGATAAAGCTCATGAGATTAACCTTTTCCGATGCATTCATCCCCGCCGCCGGCTCATCCAGCAACAACAGGGAAGGTTTTAGAGCTAGAGCTCGCGCTATCTCCAATTTTCTCTGTTCACCATAAGCAAGGTTATCAGCATACTCCATCCTTTTATCGTATAAGCCCACCATCTCCAGGAGTTCACACGATCTAAAGGTTATTTCCTTTTCTTCCCGGCGTTCGGCCGGCAATCCCAACAGAGCACCAAAAAACCCAGCTTTACTTACCCCATGACACCCTACCTTAACATTATCCAAAACTGATAGTTTGCTGAACAGACGAATATTCTGGAAAGTGCGACCTATACCCATACGGGCCACATCATAAGGCGGTGCACCATTAATCTGTTTTTCCTTATATTTAACCTTTCCCCCAGTTGGGGTATAAATACCGGTAATAATATTGAACAGGGTAGTCTTTCCTGCACCATTGGGACCAATAATACCGAATATTTTCTCTTCTTTCACATCCAGACTAACACCGTCCAAGGCCAGTAAGCCGCCGAATTCCTGGCTTACCCCCTCCAGGGTCAGGATTCCCATGTCTTCACCTCTTTACTAAACCAGCGTTTCTTGACGTCATACCAGCGTATATCTCCTAAAAGTCCATTAGGTCTGAATATCATCAATATTACCAAGAGAGCACCATAGAACAACAACCGGTACTCTGCTACAATCCTGAGCATTTCAGGAGCCAGAGTTAAAACTACTGTACCCAGTATAGCTCCGGGAATGCTGCCCATTCCGCCCAGAACAACCATGTTGAGGAATTCAATAGACTTCATAAACCCAAAATCCTGGGGGGCTATATAAGTCATATAATGAGCATACAATCCACCACCCAGACCGGCCAGGAAAGCACCGGCCATAAAAGCCAGTACTTTAAGCCGGGTAGTATTAATCCCGGCTGCTTCTGCAGCAATCTCATTCTCTCTTATAGCATAAAATGATCTGCCGATGCGGGAATTGAGTAACTTAACATTAAGAACAATAACGATAATGGCTATCAACCACACTAAAGAAAAAGTAGTATATTCAGGAATGCCTGACAGTCCCACCGCCTTACCACCCGGTTCAAAGTTAAGAAAAAATACCCTTATTATTTCCGCAAAGCCAATGGTGACCATGGCCAGATAGTCCCCTTCCAACCGCAGAGTAGGTAATCCTAATAAAAAGCCAAATCCGGCTGCGGCAATAGCTCCACACAATAACGAGGCCCAAAAAGGAAAGGCCAGATGTATGGACATGATAGCCGCGGTATAGGCCCCTATACTCATAAATCCTGCATGCCCCATAGATAGTTGTCCAGTTACCCCGGTGGTAATATTCAACCCTAGAGCTAAAATAATATTAATACCAATCAACACCATTATGTGCAGGTAATATGCATCAATATACTGTGACAATACTGCTTCCATTACTTCACCTATACCTTCTTAGTAATCTTCTTACCCATAATCCCTTGGGGTCTTATTATCAACACCAGTATTAGTATCCCAAAGGCAATGGCATCTTTATAGGACGAGGACAGATAGGCCACCCCTAATATTTCCAGCACTCCCAAGGTTAGCCCTCCTATCATGGCTCCCGGTATGGAACCAATTCCACCTAGGACCGCTGCTGAAAAAGCCTTTAACCCTGCCATCATGCCCATATAAGGCCATACCGCATTGTAGTAAATTCCGACCATTACCCCACCTGCAGCGGCCAGAGCTGAACCTATGGCAAAAGTATAGGATATAATCCTATTAGCATTGATGCCCATAAGAGAGGCCGCCTCCAGATCTTGGGAACAAGCCCGCATAGCCTTTCCCATCCGGGTCTTATGTATAAGCAACTGTAATCCTACCATTAGCAGAGCTGAGACCACCAGTATGGTAATCTGCAGCGAGGAAAAATCCAGATCTCCCAGATGATAAGTCTGTATTTTTATAATTTCAGGATAACGGGTGGTGTTGGTTCCTCTTATTAAAGCCATCAAGGTGGAAAGGAAAATGGATACTCCGATAGCACTGATCAAGGCCGACAGTCGCGAAGATTTACCCCTCAGGGGCCGATAAGCCACTCTTTCTATGAGCATCCCCAGAACCATACAAAATATCATGGCTCCGATAAGGGCAACAAAAATATTAGCCCCCAAAACAGTGACCAAGAACAGTCCGGCAAAGGCGCCAAACATATAAATTTCCCCATGGGCAAAATTAATCAGCTGAACAATCCCATAGACCATAGTATAACCCAATGCAATCAAGGCATAGGTACTGCCCAAGGTCAGTCCGTTAACAAGTTGTTCGATAAACATAAAGGGCCTCCTCTGCTACATTAAGACTGTACACAGTTTAATACAGAGTAAACCCTGTACTAAACTGTAAACAGTATATGACCTTGGACAGGCCGGCCCAGGCCTATTACAAAACAAATACCTGCCAACAAACCCACTGGTCTACAATTAATTGTTCCCATAGCTCCCAAATGATGAAGCACCTAATCACAGTACTGAAGCCTCAATCGCGGTGTTTGTTCATGCCTTATCTCACACCTGTCTTGCCGGCTTTCTGTACAAGATCAGCCCGCCTGAAACAGGCGGGCTATAAGCTCTTGACTTATGCTATATATCTACGGGAATCTTTTCCAATAAAGAAAACTGTCCATCTTTGATAGTGATCAGACATACCGGACTCTTCATTGGTTCACGGTCCGGACCTATAGTAGTAATACCTGATACACCAGGATAATCAGCCAGCTTGGCCAGTTCATTTTTGAATACTTTTGGATCGATGCTATCGGCATCTTCCATGGCTTTTTTCAAAATATAAACGGCATCATAATACTGAGCAGAAAACATGTCTGGTTCTTCGTTAAATTTAGCCCGATAAGCTTCCAAGAAGGCTGCTGTTTCTTCACCGGGCTGGTCACTGGAGAATCCACAGTAGAAAATAACTTTTTCTTCCACCGCACTCTGGCCCAGAGCTGCTAGATCCTGTCCATACAGTCCATCGCCGCCTATCAGGACCATATCAAAATTCTGCTTCTGAACTTCGTTCATAATCAGAGCTGCTTCAGTGTAATAACCAGTAAATACCAGTACATCTGCACCTGCATTTTTCAACTTGGTAACCTGGGCGGTAAAATCAGTTTCACCATCATTTACACTTTCATCCAGTACAATATTGCCACCTTGGGCTGCGATGGCATCTTTAAATACCGGGGTTAATGCAGTACTGTAACCATTATTGAGAGAAGTAATTACCGCAATATTCTCCCATCCCTTATCATTAATCATCCATTCCACTACCGCTGGTGCTGCAAAAGCATCCAGAAGGGTATTACGGAAAACGTAATCTCCGATTTCAACTACCCCAGTGCCGGTTGCTCCAGCTGAAATTATAACCACTTCGTTGTCCTGGGCAATCTGTCCTGCAACTTTAGTAAGCCCAGTACAGGGGTCCCCAACCATAGCCACAACTTTATCTCTGGTTATATATTTCTTGGCGATGGCTGAAATATCAGTTGTTTCCCCTTTATTGTCGTCATAAACACCTTCTATCTGATGTCCCAATATTCCACCGTTAGCGTTAATCTCTTCAATAGCCATTTCCATTCCCTTTTTGCCTGGTATACCATAATTGGCTACTGAACCAGTCAGGGCTCCCAGAAACCCCAACTTGATTACTTCTCCGGTTTCACCGCTTGGATCATCAGCAGCCGGTTTTTCTCCGCCGCATCCAGCGAACATGGACATCATCATAAAACAACACAAAACTAATGCCAGCCTGAATTTTAATTTAGAACTCAAATCCTTTCTCCTCCTCACCAATATTATTTTAGACTTAACTGGAGAGTTTATTATTTTCCCGTTCCTCTCCAGTAAAAAAGTATAACAGATTATATATTCCTTTTTTCGGCCTTAATTCCTCCTAAAAAAATAAAAAACTACCCTTAGGCAGAATTTTACAGGTTTTCGTCTATTATTGTT
>CAZXIR010000136.1:0-6206 GCA_964640845.1 uncultured Syntrophomonas sp. | reverse complement strand
GGCTGGTGCATAATAATGCCATCATCTGTGACTGCATGTCGGTTGGAAATCCAGGATAAGGCAGAGTTTTAATATCAACCGGACGAATATAAGGACCAGCTTTAACCAGTACCCCTTGGTCATTTTCTTCTACCAGAGCTCCGGTTTCCTGCAGTTTGGCAATGATGGGATGGAGGTGAGTAGGAATGACATTCTCCACCAGTACTTCCCCTCCGGTAATGGCTGCCGATATCATATAGGTACCTGCTTCGATGCGATCAGGGATTATAGCGTACCGTCCGGCGGTTAATTTTTGCGCCCCTTCCACTTTAATCACATCTGTTCCTGCTCCACGGATGCGCGCCCCCATAGAGTTCAGATAATTAGCCAGGTCAACGATCTCCGGTTCCTTGGCTGCGTTTTCAATGGTACTAATGCCTGGTGTTTTGGCGGCCATCATAATTATATTCTCGGTGGCCCCTACGCTGGGAAAATCCAGATATACTCTGGCTCCACTTGGGTTTTCAACCTTGGCATAGATATATCCATGCTCGATCTGAGTCCTCGCTCCCATGGCTTGGAGGCCTTTAATATGGAGATCCATGGGACGAGAACCGATGTCACATCCACCTGGCATAGAAACTATTGCTTCTCCACAACATCCCAGCATGGCCCCCAGGAATAAATTGGAGGCCCTCAGTCGTTTGGTCAAGTCATAGGAGGTCCTGGTCTTAATCTCACTGGGGTCAACAATTATTGATAAACTGTTATCTTCATTCCATCTAGCTTGAGCCCCTATTTCGTTTAGTATCTGTATCATTACTTCTACATCCCGTATACGGGGCAGGTTATCCAGTATAGTTTCGCCTTCAGCCATTATGCTGGCAGCCATTATGACCAGACCGGCATTCTTAGCACCACTTACCCGAACTTTGCCATTTAAAGGGTTTCCCCCTTTAATAAGGAGAGTATCTTTCACTGATTACACCTCTTAACTCTCTATATACTGTAAACTTTGTAAAAAATTGTTTTCAAACGTATTATAATCAATGCCTAAAGTCTTATATACAGCCTCTTCCATCTGATCACTCTCACCCAGGTAATGCAATATATTTAATAGACTCTCTTCTCCATAATTATTCACCAGGTATTCCACCACCTGCAATGATTGCCAATAAGCTAACTTCTGATCTAAGTCATCGAAGTTTTTTTCCAGCACCGCAAATTCGTAATAACCTGAAGATGCTTCTGGAGATGGTGCTGCAAATTCAAACCCTGTTAACTTCTTCTCCACATGTTGGGCAATTCCTTCTGTAAACCAGCGTGAATAATTCCCTTTGGTGATATCATCTACCACCAAATGTGCAAACTCGTGATATACCGGTCCTTGGCTGACAAATATTTGCTCCCAGTTAACTGATTCCTTAATCCACTGCTGGGGAGACAACAGCCTGATAGTCCCGGCCCAGTATACTCCCATAGCCTTTTCATCCTTTTCCCAGCCAAAGCTTTGGGCAAGACTGGCACTGTCAGGATAAACAATAATCGTGGTTTGATGGTCGGATTGATAGCCAAACAGGTCGGAAACCTTGATATAAGCATCTTCCGCAGTCTGACCTATTACTTCTACATAGTAACCATCTACGGGGAGATATTTAATCTTAAAATGTTCTGTTTCTGCCTGGACAAAATTGGCTGTTTTTAGCTTGGTTTCCTGAGCCACGAAGGCTCTAACCACAGCTTGGCTGTTCCTGCTAATCAACATAAGCAGCACCATCATTATAATTAACAGCAATATTCCATTTTTATATGGAATAAGCAATTTGAGTGCACTCATAGTTTTCGCCCTCCCCTCCGATGACCATTATACTATGGGGAGAGGGGTCCTGGGGGAGGCCAAATTATGGAACTATTCTTTTAGAAACTCGGTTACTGCCGCCGCGGCTATCGCTCCATCCCCAACTGCTGTTGATACCTGGCGTAGTTTCTTGGAACGTACATCTCCCGCCGCAAAAATACCCGGGATGGAAGTCATCATATTTTCATCGGTAACAATATATCCATTGGATAGATCTAATATATCAGTCAAAAACTCACTGGCAGGTATCATACCAATGCTTACAAAAACACCTTCAACTTCCAATTTCTCCTCTTGTTCGGTTTTAACATCATACAATACCAGGTTTTTCATCATGGTGTTATTACCTTCAATGCGTTTTACAATCTTATTAAGCTTCAACTCAATCCTATGGTCTTCAAACATTTTATCCAAGGAGGTTTCATTAGCTCTGAACCCTTCCCGTCGATGAACCAGATATACTTTTGAGGCGATATCCGATAGATAGAGGGCCTCTTTTATGGCTGAATCACCGCCGCCTATCACTGCCACCGGGCTCTTTTGAAAGAAAAGTCCATCACAGGTAGCGCAGTAGGAAACCCCTTTACCCGCGTATTCCTTTTCACCGGCTACTTCCAGTTCTTTCCTGCGCGCCCCAGCCGCAATAATAAGGGCTCGTCCCTGGTATTGGCCCTGGGAAGTTATAATGGTCTGTATCCCATTGCTGGAAGTGATAGCACGCACTTCATCATAAACTAACTCAGCTCCAAAGTTTTGGGCCTGTTCCAAGAACAATGCCATTAATTCTCCACCATTAATGCCCTGGGGAAAACCAGGATAGTTTTCAATCATATCGGTGATTCCAGCATTTCCTCCGGGTATATTGGATTCCAATATTAACGTTTTGAGTTTTGCCCTACCGGTATAAATAGCTGCAGTTAACCCGGCCGGGCCAGCACCAACAATTATTACATCATACATGTTTCTTCGTCCTTTCCGTCAAAAAATAAAAAGCCCTGACCCATACGGATCAGGGTTTTCCACTTTGCCTACCTTAAATAGTTTAAGGGATTTTGAAAACTGCCGTACGATTGGACCTCGAAATGCAAATGCGGTCCGGTACTTCTACCAGTATTGCCCATAGTCGCTATAGTCTCACCCTTTTCCACCCTTTCACCTACAGAAGCTTTAAAGCTATCACAATGTGCATATCGGGTTACAATCCCATTACCATGATCAACTATAATAAAATTGCCATATCCCCCTTGATAACCGGCGTAGGTTACATAGCCACTATCTGCTGCCTTGATAGGGGTTCCCCTATTGGCGGCAATATCAATGGCTAGATGTCCACTCCTATAATACTGGGTTATAGAACCATATACCGGCCAATCCAGTGCGCCGGTCCCCCCGCCGGATCTGGATGCCACCTGTACCACCTTGGATCCTTTAATTATTATTTTGTCGGTTGGTTTTTTTATAATATTCTCTTCCAGTACCTCTCTGTCTTGGACTACCCCATTAATTAAGGTAGCTATATAAGCTATTTGTTTTTGCCCATCCTTGCCCTCCTGTTTAATCCTTATGCTGGATGAAGCTTTGTCGACTATTACTTGGGTTTCAAACGGTATGGCTTCCGTTTTCTCCCCTTCTATTTTGCATAAAACACTTATGTAAGGTTTATTTTTCTCTAATATAATTTCCTGCCCGAGACTGAGATCTTCTGTCTCCAGTTTATTAACCTTCATAATATCGTCCACATACATATCATTTTTTCGAGCAATCATCCATAAACAGTCGCCATCTTCTACGATGTATTTTTGAGGATCAGCGGTGCCGGTAGTTATAAGATTGCGCACCTCTTCCATAGATAACACTTCTGCTGAATCTGCCCATCCTTCTTTTAATTCAACCTTCTCTGCAAAAGAGACTTCCAACAGTTTTTCATTGTCATCCAGCTGAATGTATTCTTCTTTCATGTCCTCAATCAGCTGTTGGGCCTGTTTTTCCTTTTCCATATAGGCGATAACCTTACCATTAACAACAATTGCTGTCGCGGGAGCTTTTATATCCAGTTCCGCTAAAAGAACTTCTTTTATTTCCTCTTCCGGAGTAATGGCACCTCGCATTACCCACATCTTTTTATATTCAATTGTGTTGCAGATCTTTAATTCACGCTCATCTTGCTCATTAATCTCTGCTTCAATCTGCGCTTTAATTTCGTCTACCCTAGCACTGGATTTAACAAACAGTGTCTCCTGATCATCTACATATACAGCATAAGCTGAAGTCTTCAAGCCTAAAAGCCCCACCAACAACGCTACCACAATTACCAGAGACACAGCTACCAATGGTAATTTATCCCTGTACTTACTAAAATTTGTTATCATATAAAAATTCTCCCTGTTTTTAATGCCCTATCAAAATTCGATTTTAATTACTAAATTTCCTTCTTTCTGAATTAGATTTTACTTTTCGTTCGCCATTTGTTTACTTAAATCCAGATAAATTGCGCCTTCTATCCGTTTCTTGTGCATCTCACAGCTAAGCTGGTGAGGTTTTTTTAAATCCATATTTCGGTAATAAGCACTGGCATGACATCCACCTCCGCAAAAATACCTGGCCCAACAATCTCTGCATTCTTTATCCTTTAGCTGATTATTGGCAAAACCCTGTCTTATCTGCGGGTTTTTAATACCATCGAAGATATTCCCCATATAGAAGGTAGAATCTCCCACAAATTGATGACAGGGGTAGATATCTCCCTCAGGAGTAATTACCAGATATTCAATCCCGGCCCCACATCCGGTTACCCGTTTAGCCAGGCACGAGCCCCTTTGCAAGTTAAGATTATAGTGAAAGAACTCTATTTCTTTTCCCTGCATATAATTTTCTAATAAGAGCTCTGTAAGCCTTTCATACTCGGCTAAAACCTGTGGCAAATCCTGCTCTTGAATTGAGAAACCATTATCCGGTCCCACCGCTGGTTCAAGGGATATACAATCAAACCCCAGCTGGATTAGATGTTCTAAATCCTGCGAAAAGTCAAGATTCTTCTGAGTAAATGTACCTCGAGTAAAATAACTGACCGGCTGACGAGACACCATCTGCTGTATATGTGGAACAATCAAATCATAGGTACCTGCTCCGTTATTCAATACCCTGCAGCGGTCATTAGTAGACTTTCTCCCATCCAGGGATAAAATAACGCTAATATCATTTTCGATCACCCAGGCAATAATATCTTCGTCTAAAAGTACCGCATTGGTGGTAAGAGTAAAATTAAACCGCTTGCCGGTTTCCTTTTCTCGCCCCCGACAATAGGTAACTAGATCTCTTAGCATATCTGCCACCAGTAATGGTTCTCCACCAAAAAAGTCTACCTCCAGGTTTTTTATATGGCCACAATTATCTAATAAAAAATCCATCGCTTGCTTGCCGGTTTCCAGGGACATTAAAGCCGGTTTCATTCCAAAATTCCCCTGAGCAGCAAAGCAGTATTCACATTTCATATTGCACCCATGGGCAACATTCAGACATATGGCCTTGACTTTCATAGATGACAGATCCACCTTGGGAATATCAGGCTCTGAAAACAAAGCCCCTTGCTGATGCAGCCTCCTCATTTCATTCAGTGCCTCTGAGATGTCGGTGAGCGGATAATATTTTTCAGTCTGGGCGACAGCTTTATCAATAATTCCCATATATTCTATAATATTCTTTAGCAGCAAATATGATGCTAGATCCAGGAGATGAATGGCTCCGCTGTTAACATCCAAAATAATGTTGAGTTCTTTCCACGAATACAGATGTATATTAGCACTAAAATCATATTTTTCTAATTTCACAATGGCTCCCCCTCTCCCGGGCAATACAGGAATTTCCATTAAAAAAAGGGGCACTAGCCCCTTCGCTCTCTAATTAAACTTAATTGCGTTTTTTACACGATTGATTTCCAACCGTACATGATGTCTTACAAGCAGATTGACATGATGTTGCACATTCCCGGCAATTAATATCCTGAACTGCTCTTTTCAAGTTAGGCTTAACCATAGTAATAATATGTTTACTCATCATCTCTTTCTCCTCTCTAACTCTCTGGATAATCGGGTCCTTTACCGGACTCCCCATATCGGGCCTACTGAGGTTGATTGCGATACCAACAAGGACGAAAATCCATGTTCGCGTTCGCTCACAAATTCATAATGGAGCCCTCTCCAGGACTACTGATCTTATGTTCGCTGCGCTCACTTTTTAATAATGGAGCCCATCCAGGACTACTGATTTCATGTTCGCTGCGCTCACTTTTTAATAATGGAGCGGGAAAAGGGGTTCGAACCCTCGACACCCGGCTTGGGAAGCCGGTGCTCTACCACTGAGCTACTCCCGC
>CAZXIR010000135.1:0-6236 GCA_964640845.1 uncultured Syntrophomonas sp. | reverse complement strand
CATGATATGTAAACTGACCGGAATGGATGTCTCTAATGCTTCCATGTATGATGGGGGAAGCGCCTTGGCCGAAGCCTGTAATCTGGCCTGTACCAGCGGTAAAGGGCGCAAAAAGGTTGTTATTTCAGACACCGTGCACCCTGAATACCTGGATATTTTAAAGGCTTACTCCCTCTCCGGGAGAATGGAAGTAGTCCTGATACCGGGTAAAGACGGAGCAGCGGATATTGATGCTATGATTGAAGCCATTGATGCTCAAACGGCCTGTGCCGTCATTCAGCAACCCAATTTCTATGGCATATTGGAAGAAGCTGAAGCTTTGGAAAAAGCGGTGCACGAAAACAAGGGCATGTTTATTATGGCTGTGGAACCAATTTCACTGGCCCTATTGAAATCTCCTGCCCAATGGGGTGCTGATATTGCCGTGGGCGAAGGTCAGCCCCTGGGAAACAGTTTGAGTCTGGGCGGGCCCTACCTGGGTTTTTTTGCCGCCCGAAAGGATCTAATGCGTAAAATGCCGGGTCGGATAGTTGGACAAACCAAGGATCTGGATGGCAAGAGGGCCTATGTCCTGACCCTGCAGGCCCGGGAACAGCATATCCGCCGTGAAAAGGCGGGCTCCAATATATGCTCCAATGAAGCTCTTTGTGCTCTGGCGGCCAGCATGTATTTGACTTTTGTAGGCGAGAAGGGGCTTAAAGATATCGCAACTCGCTGTCATCAACTAGCTTTATATGCCAGGCAGCAATTGGAACAGGCCGGAATGGAACTAAAATTCAATAAGCCTTTCTTTATGGAATTTGCCGTTAAGGTCAGTGATCCTACTGCTGCCAACCACAAACTGCTGGAAAATGGAATCATAGGCGGCTACCAACTGGATGGTGCTCTCTTGCTAGCTTTCACAGAGAAGAGGACCAAAGAAGATATCGACCGACTGGTTGCAGTGTTAGGAGGGAAATAGGATGAGTAAACTTATCTTCGAGAAGCATGTAAAAGATAGCAATGCCTTTGTCCTGCCTCCGTTGAACATACCGTCAGTTGATATTAGTGAGAGTATTCCCCAACAATTCCAGCGACAACAGGACATAGCCCTGCCGGAAGTCAGTGAGGTTGAAGCAGTACGGCATTTTACCGAACTGTCTACTCGTGCTTATGGGGTGGATAGTGGTTTTTATCCCTTGGGATCTTGCACTATGAAATATAATCCCAAAATCAATGAATGGGCAGCTAGACTACCAGGTTTGGCAGGGCTTCATCCTTACCAACCGGAAGAGACTATCCAGGGAGCCTTGCAGATATATTATGAGATGCAGCAGATGCTGTCCGAAATAACCGGAATGGATGGATTTTCCCTTCAGCCTGCGGCCGGAGCCCATGGAGAGATGGCCGGGGTGATGACTATTAAAGCCTATCATCAAAACCGTCAGGATTACGGGAGAACGAAAATGATGGTTCCCGACTCGGCCCATGGAACTAATCCCGCTACCGCTAATATGGTTGGATTTGATGTAATTGAAGTCAAATCAAATGATCGCGGCTTGGTGGATCTGGATGATCTAAAGGCCAAGATGAACGAACAAGTAGCCGGCCTGATGCTTACCAATCCCAACACGCTAGGGTTATTTGAAGAAGAAATCCAGCAAATTGCAGCCATAGTTCATGAAGGTGGAGGCCTGCTCTACTATGATGGAGCTAATTTGAACGGTATCATGGGAATTGCCAGGCCTGGGGATATGGGTTTTGATGTTATACATGTCAATCTGCACAAGACTTTTGGCACTCCCCATGGTGCTGGAGGACCGGGTTCAGGACCGGTAGGGGTTAAATCCATACTGCTGGACTTCCTGCCCAAGCCAGTAGCAGTTAAAAAAGGTGATAGCTATCTTTTCAACTATGATATGCCCCTGTCCATTGGCAAGGTGAAAAACTTCTATGGCAATTTTGGGGTGATAGTGAAAGCTTATGTGTATATAAAATCACTGGGAGCACCAGGAATAAAGGAAGCCTGTGAACATGCAGTATTAAATGCCAATTACCTGCGCCATCAACTACGGGATACTTACAACATCCCCCTGGATCGACTGTGCAAACATGAGTTTATAATTAATTCCAAAAAGCAAGCGGATCAGAATCATATATCTACTATGGACATTGCCAAACGTCTTATTGATTATGGATATCATCCACCGACCATCTATTTTCCCATGATTGTTAGTGAAGCGATGATGATCGAGCCTACTGAAACTGAGAGTAAAGGGCGTTTGGATGACTTTGTGGAAGCTATGCGAGCAATCGCCCGGGAAGCAGCAGAAGAGCCGGAATTGGTCATCAATGCTCCCAGTAATGCAGTCATCAAGCGAGTTGATGAAGTAACTGCGGCCCGTAAACCAATAGTTAAGTGGGAGGCCCCATGAACATGAAAGATCTGATTATTATAGGTGGCGGCCCGGGAGGTTATGTAGCCGCCATCCGCGCCCGTCAACTGGGTATGAGTGTGGTGTTGATTGAAAAAGACCGCGTGGGTGGGGTCTGTTTAAATCGAGGTTGTATACCTACTAAAGCCTACTATCGTAATGCCCTGGCTCTAAGGGACATAGAAAACAGCAGTGAATTTAATATCCAGGTAGATAAGGTGTCATTTGATATGTTCGGGGCCAAACAGCGTAAAAACAACATCGTTAATAATTTAACCGGGGGGATCGAAAAACTTCTCCAGGCCAATGGGGTGCAAAAGATTACCGGTGAGGCCAGCTTAATGGATAAAAGCACGGTGCTGGTTAATGGCGAAACCATCCAAGGCCGAAACCTGCTCTTGGCTAGCGGTTCAGTCCCTGCTTCACTACCCATTCCCGGTATTGATTTGCCCGGAGTGTTAAACAGTGACCAGATGCTGGAATTGGAACAGGTGCCCAAGAGACTGGCAATTATCGGTGGAGGCGTTATAGGACTGGAGTTTGCCTGCATATTTAATTCCTTTGGCAGCCAAGTAAGCATATTTGAATTTTTGCCTTACTTGTTGAACAGCATGGATAATGAATTGGGCAAACGCATCCTAGTGTTCTTGAAAAAACAAAAAATAGCCGTTCATACTTCTGCTTCAGTAGAAAAAATAGAAAACGATGCCGATAGCTTGAAGATTACTGCCCAAGGGAAAAAGGGGACTATTGAACTTTCTGCCGATATGATACTGGCGGCTGGAGGTCGGAAACCTTACACCCAGGGATTAGGACTGGAAAAACTGGGTATAGACCTGGATGAATCAGGTTTTATTAAAGTTGATGGCAGATTTGCTACCAACATAGAGGGCATTTATGCCATCGGTGATGTAATTGGAGGTTTCATGCTGGCTCATGCGGCTTCAGAAGAAGGTATAGCAGCAGTGGAAAATATGGCCGGACATAATACCCAAGTTTCTTATCACGCGGTGCCGGGATGCGTTTTTTCCATACCCGAGATCGCCAGTGTCGGTATGAGTGAAGAAGAAGCCCGGGCTGGGGGAATTGAATACCGGACCGGCAAATTTCCGTTTGTTGCTAATGGCAAGGCCCTTACCCTAGGTGAAACTGATGGTATGGTTAAAGTTTTGGCTGATCAAAATGAGGTGATAATTGGGGTGCATATCATCGGTCCTCATGCCAGTGATTTGATAACCGAAGGGACTATGATGGTGAAAAATCGGATGAAACTGCCCGAAATTACCGGTATCATTCATCCTCATCCCACCCTATGCGAAGCACTAATGGAAGCCGTACTCGATGTTCAGGGAAAAGCGGTTCATCTTAATCCACCCCGGTCCTAAAACTATCTCCTCTAACACAGCAGGGGTACTGGGATTACAGTACCCCTTATTTTATATATCGTCTTACGAAGGAGTGTTACCCGGATGATAGAAGTTATAAACAACTCCCATGACCCCTATTTCAATCTGGCCCTAGAAGAATTTGCGGTAAAAAACTGGTCTGATAATAGCTATTTTATTCTCTGGCAGAACCAACCCGCGGTAATTGTAGGACGCAACCAAAACACTATTGAAGAAATCAATCAGACCTATATTGAAGAACAGGGAATCAGAGTGGTGCGCCGCATGTCAGGAGGTGGTGCCGTTTACCACGACCGGGGCAATCTTAATTTCACAATTGTAGTAAACGAGAATAACGATTTTGCTAACTTCGAAAAATTTACTCGTCCGGTCATAAGAGCCCTAGCGAAAATAGGTATCCAGGCTGAAAACAACGGCAGAAACGATATTACCATCAATGGGAAAAAGTTTTCTGGTAATGCCCAGTTTAAGTATAAAGACCGGCTTTTACATCATGGCACCATATTATTTGATTCCAGCTTGGAAAATATGGCTAGAGCACTGAACCCAGGTCAGCAAAAGATATCTTCCAAGGGCATTAAGTCAGTACGGAGCAGGGTTACCAATATCAGCGAACATCTGCCGGCACGGGTTAGGGTGGAGGAATTTAAAGAAATACTGACCGAAGAAGTCTTAGAGGGAGAAAGAGATAACCATACCTATCACCTTACTGATAATGATCTGCAGGCTGTAAATGATTTAAGGGATAATAAGTATGCTAGCTGGGATTGGAACTACGGAAAATCTCCGGCTTATAATATCAGGAAAACCGGTACTTTTCCCTGGGGCAATATGGATATCCGACTGGAGGTTAAACGCGGTCTGATAAGTGCATGCCGGATTTTCGGAGATTACTTTGCAGCCGGAGATATTCAAGAATTGGAAAAATCATTAATCGGGACCGTTTATCGGGAAGGGGATATTAAGAGTTGCCTGAGGCAGTTGGACCTGGCCAGATATCTCCCACAGCTGGATGAAAATGCATTTACCGATTTGATGTGCAAGTAATAATGCCTGGGCTAAGGCATAACTTTACTAGAATGCGGAGGAACAATTATGAAACTGCGGCACCTTAAGGGCAGGACTTATGCCCTGGAAAGCAATTCAGCCTCCATAGGGCTGTACTTGTTTGAAGATAAAAGTTGTCTGCTGATTGACAGCGGTTCCAATCAGCACCAGGCGGCAGAAGTTCTGCACATCTTAGGGGAATTAGGCTGGGTGGTAGGGGCAATATTCAATACTCACGCTCATGCCGACCATTGTGGAGGAAATCAATATATTCAAACCAAGAGCAGGTGCCAGATATTAGCCTCCTCAATTGAAGCAGCCTTTATCAATAACCCCATTTTAACTCCTTACAGCCTGTATTCATCGTTTCCTATAAAACTATTAACCTCAAAATTCCTAATGCCGGCCCCATCACAGGTAAGCCGGATCATTGGTCCGGGGGTTCAGGATATTAATGGAATAGAATTAGAAATACTTGACCTTGCTGGACATAGTCTGGGTCAGATGGGCATTATCACCCCCGATGGGATTCTTTTTGTCGGGGATAGCCTTATTGCTCAGACTGAATTAGAGCTCAATCCAGTTCTCTATGTTTCCGACCTAGGTAAACAGTTTAAGGCTTTGGACATGTTAAGGACGAAAAGTCATTTGTCATTCTATCTCTCCCACGGAGGTGATATAGAAAATATATTAGGCAGCATCGATTTAAATTATGGGGTATTGAACGATATCCTGCATATGTTAGAGGACATTTTGCGAAAGCCCTGCAGCAGGGAGGAGATTATACGGGAAGTTATTGCTCGTAAGGGTCTGCAGATCAACCGCAACCACTATTTCCGTCTGGGGGCCAGCATTTCCGCTTTTTTATCCTATCTGTGTAATGAGGGCCAGGCTATAACATATACTGAGAATAACTATCTTAAGTTTTCATTAAAATAAGGGGTGAGACACCTAAACTTCTGTTAAGTTAGTGCCTGACCCCTTTGAAACTAAAATCAGACTGGTAACAATAAGGACTAACCGGTATTGGCCGGTTGAGATTGGCAAGAAGACCGGGTGGTGCTTGATGAAAAATATGGAGCCGGGGCAGAATATACTATAGAGGTTATTAAAAAGGTGATGGTAAAATGGCTAGTATTTTTAATATTATTGGGCCGGTTATGGTAGGGCCATCCAGTTCCCATACCGCAGGAGCCGCCAAACTAGGAAATATTGCTGGACGGGTTGGTACTGACAAAATATATAAAGTGGATTTTTATCTGCATGGTTCTTTTGCCGAGACCGGACCGGGACACGGGACCAACCAGGCTCTTTTGGGAGGAATTCTGGGCATGAATGCCGCGGACGAAAGGATACGGGATTCATTTAA
>CAZXIR010000134.1:0-6275 GCA_964640845.1 uncultured Syntrophomonas sp. | reverse complement strand
GCTGTCCAACCCTGACGCGGATCAGCATAGCATCCGTACAAGCAAAACAGCGCCCTCCCTTTAGAGGATTAGTCTTTGGGATTTTATTCCCAGAAAAATATCGGCATGGTTTGGTATGTATTACCGGTTATGCCGATTTTTCTTGTTCTGCGGTCGATGTAGAAACCGATGGTCAAATTCGCCAATGTAATAGTCTTTCCTTCCTTGAAAAGTACAGAAAATATGAAATGATGAGGAATATTTGAAGCACATCATAGTTGATTACGATGACCGCATAGTGCAGATGATTGATATATTCCAGACTTCCGAATGAGGTTGAAGCTAGACAAGAAAACCGGCAAGGTGATGTTCGGCACAGATGTGCAGTCTGTCTTTGATATTTGTTGGTACACCTTATCAACAATAGTAGCTGATGTTGCAACTCCGATTGATGAAGATCCAGACTATATGTATTCACAAGGCTCGATACTGGCCTGCCTTGCCTGTGGAAAGTATTTTGTAAGACATTCGAGCCGCCTAATATATTGCGATAGTTGGGATTGCCAAGCGGGGAGTAATCGTAGGAACAGACGAGCCAGCTTTGCTCGGAAGAAGGCTGCTGAAGTAGAAAATGGGGCATAAAAATAGACCTTGCGATAATCCTCTAGTGTGGACTTGATAACTAAGCCTTCGTTCATTTGAAGCTTTATATTTTCACTTTTGCGTGATATAATGTTTTAAGCTCTCTTGGAGGTGTGATATGGCTGTTAGTTATAAAAGATTATACCATCTGATGATAGAGAAAAATGTTACAAATGCTCAGCTACAACAGCAGGCTGGTTTTAGTGCAAATATAATCACAAGGCTGAAGAGAAACGGCTATATATCCCTTAAAAGTGTTGAAAGTATTTGCCGGGTGCTGGATTGCAAGGTGAATGATATTTTAGATTTTATACAAGAAAAAGAATCGGAGAATAATCGTGCTGAATTATAAAATAGATATTCTTGAGGAAGATATTAAAGAATACAGTCCACAAGTAATAGATATGCTCCTTAAAGATAAAACCAAAAAAAATAACATAATATGGGCTACTGATAATTATTCATTTAATGGCTTTGGTTTTGGTTTTGATGACCAAATCACAATTGATTCTGTTACTGGCTTTCATAGCAATGTTGTAAAACCGAGGACAGAGAAAACCAGAGAAAACCAAAGTATGCGTATTCGTGAAAAGGCTGAAGTCTTTACACCATCGTGGGTATGCAACAAGCAAAATAATCTTGTCGATCATGTATGGTTTGGGCGTCAAGATGTTTTTAACATTGAAACAGCAAAAGGTTGGGATTCGTTAAAAGAACATATCAAGTTCCCATCCGAAAGTGGGAAAACATGGAAGGATTATATACTGGAGCCGCGTCTTGAAATATCTTGTGGAGAGGCGCCGTATTTGGTAAGTCGCTATGATGCTGTAACTGGACAGTATATTGAAATTTCTGATCGCATCGGCCTTCTTGATAGGAAACTACGTGTGTTATCTGAAAACATAGATGATAAAGAAGAATGGATAAACTGGGCATACAAGGCGTATAAAAGAATTTACGGATATGACTGGCAAGGAGACAATGTACTACTGGCAAGAGAAAATTTGCTGTGTACATTTATCGACTATTATGTGCAGAAATTTCTTAAAGAGCCGGGTGAAGAACTACTTTTAAATG
Source organism: uncultured Syntrophomonas sp. (assembly GCA_964640845.1). Lineage (GTDB taxonomy): Bacteria > Bacillota > Syntrophomonadia > Syntrophomonadales > Syntrophomonadaceae > JAAYJK01. Next base: position 4,577 of record CAZXIR010000134.1, on the reverse strand, counting down.
TTGCTTTTATTCTCTCATGGAACATTTGGCAAATGGATGGATTAAAGTTTGTAATTCCAGATAGTTGCAAAGATAAGAGTAGCAGCAATGTTCAATTGAGCTTTTTTGATGCATCAACAGAAAGCAAGCCTTGTGAGGGGTGTACTACAAACAACCCTATCCTCCATACAGGTATTTATTGTAAGATTATGGATTGGGATGAAAATAAGGAAATTAAGTTTGTATCTTTACTAAATAACAATGACGGAGGTCGGTCATGAGAGATTTAGAATTACTCGACAACATAATTGTTGGGCGTGTTGAACCGCATATTTATGCGTTCACCACAAATACGATTCCGAACTATCTCAAGGTAGGAGATACATACCGCCCTGTCTCCGTACGTTTAAAAGAATGGCAAAAATATTATCCAGAACTGGAAAAGCAATTTGAAAATACAGCCAAAGTAGCAGATGATGTTTTTTTTCGTGACTATTCTGTGCATCAGTTTTTAGAGTCAGATTTAGAGAAAGAACGTTTAAAGCCAGAAAACCCTGACGGAGTAATTTATTATTCGAATGAATTTTTTAAAGGCACTAATTCTGGTGAAGTGTCAGATGCTATTGCGGACATTTCAAGTGACTATGATAATAAAGGAAACAAATATCAATTTTATAATGCTTTGACAGCTTTGCCCACCACTGTTCGTTATTCCTCTACTGGGTATTGGGAACCTCGCCCAAATCAGCGGGCAACAATTAACGCATTCAAGAGAGCCGTTGAAAATGGAAGAACGAATCTCTTGATGTATGCTGTCATGCGTTTCGGAAAATCATTTACTTCTATATGCTGTGCAAAAGAAATGAATGATGGCAATGGTGCACGTCTTGTTGTCGTGGTATCGGCAAAGGCAGATGTCAAGGAAGAATGGCGCAAAACCGTAGAATGTGCTGAAAACTTCAGAAATGATTATGAATTTCTGAGTTCAGTTGATTTAGATAGAAACCACGGTATTGTTACTGATACGCTAAATAAAGATGAAGGTTCTAAAAATGTTGTGTTGTTTCTAACCCTACAGGATTTGCAGGGAAATGTGATTAAAGACAAGCATCAGCAGATTTTTGGCAGGAGAATTGACCTGCTCATCGTTGATGAGACTCATTTCGGAGCAAGAGCCGAAAAATACGGTCAAGTACTGAAAGATGCTCTGTTTAAAGGCGAGAAAGCCCACATACAAGATGATGATGACTATGTGGAAATCACCGATGCTGAAGAACAAATAAAAGCTTTGGATACCAAGGTTAAATTGCATTTGTCTGGCACACCGTATCGTATTCTGATGGGTGGAGAATTTCAAAAAGAAGATATAATTGCGTTTTATCAGTTTTCTGACATTGTACAGGAACAGGAAGCGTGGGATAAAGAAAATCTTCTGCGTGATGATGTAAAAGAATGGGATAATCCCTACTATGGCTTTCCCCAGATGGTGCGCTTTGCATTTAATCCGAATGACTCTTCTATTCGTCGGTTGAAAGAATTACGTATGAGTGGGATAACCTATGCCTTTTCTGCTCTTTTTAGACCGAAATCCATAAAGAAAGCTGACGATGGCGCTCATAAGAAGTTGATCTATGAAAACGAAGTTTTTGACCTATTAGAAGTCATAGATGGTAGCAAGGAAGATGAAGTTCTTCTTGGATTTTTGAATTATGAGAAAATTAAAACAGGTATGATGTGTAGGCACATGGTATGTGTTCTTCCATATTGTGCCGCTTGCGATGCACTAGAAGCGCTCATAAAAAACAATGTAGATCGATTCAGAAATTTAAGCCAATATGAAATTATAAATATTTCAGGTGTAGAAACTCCAAACGCATATAAAACACCTAAGTCAATCAAAGATGCAATTATAAAGTATGAGGAGGAAGGCAAAAAGACCATCACACTGACTGTTAATCGTATGCTCACCGGCAGTACTGTGGAGGAATGGGATACCATGCTCTACTTTAAGGATACTGCCTCTCCACAGGAATATGATCAGGCAATATTCCGTTTACAGAACCAGTATATAAAAACATATAAGGACGATAACGGCGACAGCATCAAATATAATATGAAGCCACAAACATTATTGGTTGACTTTGACCCTAATCGTATGTTCCAGATGCAGGAACAAAAGGCTCAAATCTATAATGTCAATGTTGATGATGCCGGTAACACCAAACTTTCAGAGCGTTTGACAGAGGAATTGCGTATTTCTCCTATTATAATCATGAACAAGGATAAAATCGAGCAAATAACTGCCACTGACATTCTAAGTGCCGTTAGTGAATACTCCAGAAATCGTGGTGTTGCAGAGGAAACAAATGATATCCCTGTTGACCTCTCTCTCAGGGATATTGCCTATATTTGGGATGTTATAAGTAAAGAGAATGAAATTGGTTCTAAAGTAGGATTTGAAATCAAAGCAGCTGAAGGCGAAGGCGATGACATGGATACCGGTGAACAGGGTGATGATGATACCGGTGATGAAACTCCTGGCGGCAGCGATGACACTGATGATGTTCCGGGCCAAACTGCGACAGAGGACAATGCACCGAAAAAAGACCCTGTAAAACAATTCCGTATGTATTATGCACGAATTCTGTATTTTGCGTTTTTAACAAAAGATACCGTCATTTCTCTCGATAATATTATTGATTGCATTGATATCGAAGAGAATACCCGTATATTTAAGAATCTTGGCTTAAACAAAGATGTTTTAGAGGCTCTAAAAATCAACATGGATAAATTTATGCTGAGGAAGCTGGACTACAAAATTCAGAATCTGAATCAGCTGTCCCATGATGATACTGTTCCTGCATTGGAAAGAGCTACTGTTGCAAATCAGAAATTTGGAAAGCTGGGTGAATCGCAAGTAGTAACTCCGGAAAAAATTAGCAATGGAATGGTTGCACTTTTGCCAGAAGAGTTTATGCGAAAATCTGCTGAGAATAATAAGCCAATTCTTGATATTGCATCAAAAGAGGGTGAATTTGCAATTGCGCTTTGCAAACGTTATGAGGCCCTTGGTTATGACAGAACAAATATAAAAGACATTATTTATTCTATTCCTACTTCTTCTATCACATACGAGTTTACACGTAAGATATACGAGGTGTTAGGTCTTAATGTTGGGAACATAGCAGAGCAATTCAATTCCTATAATCTATTAAATGTTAAAACTGATGATAATGAAATTGACTTTGCTAAAATCAGAGCAATACTGAATCAGACCAAGTCATTCAATGAAATAACTATAGAGGACGAAGTAGTCCTTGGAGGTGAAGAAGATATGCTGAAATTTGGGGCCATCGTTGGCAATCCACCGTATCAAGAAAATATTGGGAGTCAATTAAACAAGTCATTAAGCAGGCAATTGTACCCTTCATTTATAACCCTTGCTATTAAGTTGCAGCCTGAATATTTATCGTTAATTACACCCTCAAGGTGGTTTACTGGAAATGCTCAAGACCGTTCTTTTGTGACACTAAGGGAATTTTTAAGAGCGAATAATCATTTTTCTAACATTGTTAACTATTTGAACAGTAGTGATGTATTTGGTGATGTTAGCGTTCCTGGTGGTGTAAATTACTTCTTGTACCAAAACGGGTATTTAGGAGATGTTAACTTCATAGAGATATCGAAAGAGAAACAAATAGTAGTTGAAAGGCCGCTTTTTGAAGACGGGCTAGATGTCGTGCTCCCAATGAATAGAATGATAAGTGTTCTACGTAAAGTCACCGCCGATAACTTTAAATCGATGGAAGAAATTGTAACTGGGCGTAACCCTTTCGGTATACCAGCAACAGATGAGGCGTTAGACAGAATTACTACAACCTCTCCGGACGTGACTCATAACACAATTATTATGTGTGCTTATGGAGAAATTAAGTATATCTCGAGCGATGAAATAACGCGGAATAAAGAACTGTCAAAGCATTGGAAGGTTTTCACATCAAAGATGAACGGCGGCGCAGGGACTCTGCTTGATGAAAAAATTGTGGCTATTTTAGGAAGAACTTTCGTTATGGGACCGAATTCGATTTGTTCAAACACGCTTATCGTTGTTGGCGATTTTGATAGCCAAATAGAAGCGGGAAATCTTAACAAATATATGAATACAAAGTTCTTCAGATTTATGCTTGGAATCAAGAAAATTGCTCAAGTGCTAACAAGTAATATTTATTCTTTTGTTCCGCAACAGAACTTTTGCTCCAATTCAGATATTGATTGGGCTAAAACTATACCAGAGATTGACGCTCAACTTTACGATAAATACGATTTGGTTCAGGATGAAATAGATTATATAGAATCCAAAATTAAATCCGCAGAATAAAGAAAAGGGCTGTAGCAAAACACAAAACTTGCTACAGCCCCTTTTCTTTTGAATCTCCGCTTGAAGAGAGCCGGTTATATTTACTTGTTTTCGTAAATCCCTAAGCCCAACTCGCTTTACGAGGGGCACTATGTATATGACGGGCTATTCTATTACCAGGTAATACTGTCCGGGTCGGCGGAGTAGCCTACGCAGCCCTTCAGGCCGGCGATCAGTTCCA
>CAZXIR010000133.1:0-6287 GCA_964640845.1 uncultured Syntrophomonas sp. | reverse complement strand
TAAACTTTACATCCCTGATTTCAGGCGGTATCTAAAGTTATGCTTCAGCCCTGGCACGAGTCTCCTTAAATCTAGAGAGTTTATTCTCATCATCCGGGGGCTTGAATTTGACTATTGTTTTCCATTCGTCCCGTTCCAATGCAAGTTTATACCATCCCATTGTTTGTTCGGGTTCCTGTGCAACAGAAATAAGTATTCTAAGATTATCGTCAGCTAGATTTAAAGCTATCCATAAAATGTTTAACTCAGTAAAACGGTAGATACTGTTTCGCCAAGTGGCTGGAAGGTCTGGCATTGCTGGAGTTCTAAGTGGAATATAAACAGGTTCATCACGTCCGCGTACATATAAAGGACTACCATTCATTAAATCAATAAGAATTCTTCCGGGTGAATCTGGCGCAACCTCAATCATACCAATAAGTTGACGTGTGCTACGATAGTCAGTACCAACTGCTTCTGCATTCTCTGTTCCTTCTATCCACTTAGCTACAGGCATAGAGGCACGACCAGCAACGGCGGTAAGGGCAATCCTAACAATATTGGGACATTGAACCAATATCCTCGTAACAAGAGCTTCTAATCGAATTGAACGATTTTGATGTTCTGGGAAAGAACGTAATGTATTATGAGAGTTTTCAGGTACCACTTGGTGAGCCTCATCAATTATTAGTAATTTAAGACGTGATATTATAAGAGGTCCCATAAACCGCATTAGGGCATCAGCTTTTTCGACGGTTGCAACTAAAACGGCAGGGCTATCTGCCGTCAGCCAATAATCTGTTACTCCCCAATCGGTTCCGCCATAGAGACCAGTAATAATCATGTCTTCTCCTAACTCGGAGGTGAGCTTAGCTTCAACTTCACCTGCAAGCGCCCTAGAAGGAACAAGATATAGACCTAGAGGGGCTATGTCAGTGTATTCTTGGAGAAGCAATTCCTTTACTACGGCTAGCGATGCAACGAGCGTTTTGCCTGATCCAGTAGGTGTACACAGTGCAAAAGAAGACTCTTCTAAAAGGCGTTTTATTCCTAGCTTTTGTGAAGTCCACAATATTCCTCGACCACGTCTGAATTGACCCCTGGCGAAAGAATACAATAGCTTTTGATGATATTCATTATTTTGGGCAAGATGCATAATGGGTCTATAGATGCTTGAGTTATAAAATTCTTGTGCAACAGCATTCAAAAGAGTTATTAGCAGCGATATATCATCATTAAATGTGCGAACAGCTAGGTTATCCAAAGCGTTGAGCTTGGTTAACGCTATTTCCAACCGACTTTTGTCATTACGGCGAAGGCAGTCAGCTATTAAGCCTAAACAACGAACGATTTCTACAGTAATGTACCAGGAGATTTTATCGTTTCCATCCTCAACCAATATCTTTTCAGATGCAAAACGATTCCTTAATGTTGGATTGTTGCTCCAAAAAGATGCAACTGAATTAATGACGTCATCAAAATCTGCCCTTAAGAAGCTAGAATACAGACGTGATCCATCGTCAACAAGATCAGCTTGTGTTAAAAGGCTGGAGGCCATTGCTGGCAATCCACCAAGTTGATATGCAGCAGCCGCAATAAGCTCGAATGGGACAAAAGATTGAGCGCCTTCCGTTGAACGAACAATCCATTCAAATATTTCTGCCGCACGACGATAACAGATTATCGCGTTGGTGGAGGAGGCTCCTTCTTCCTGCTTGTATATTTCCGCAGAATGAATGAGACGTCTAGCATCATCAACCTGTAATAATGTTTCAGATTCTTTCCAATGAATAGTAGGTACCTGCCACGATGTTTGCAGGCACCTAACAAAGGAACGTGCCTGTCTAGGTGTAAGGGTATCTTTATTTGCTATTGAATTCATAATTGTATTTGCGAGATTAAGCCTCTTATCTGTGTATGGAGTCATTTAATCTTCTCCTGTCCACAAATTGTCATAAATTCGGGTAATTAAATCTTCCCCCTTATTTAGATATATTTCTACCACTTGTAGATCATTGCCGGCTGTGTAATCCCCAGGTTTTTCTTCCCAGTCAATTAATACTCCTGCTTCTTCACGTTTACGATAATTGTTTCCAGCAATAAGAACGAGATCTGTGCGTGGTATAGAGATTTGATTTCTAAGTAAAAGTACCTCATCTAATGAAAATATTACCGCTGCATAACCTTCGGGATCACGTTCAAGAAGCAACTTTTGAAGTTGCCGCAGTCCGTGAGGAATAGGTGTATCATTATTCATTTTTTGCCATATACCACCTTCGCCTGCAAGTAAATCATCAACGATTGTTTGACTAAGTTTTTTACGCCATTTGGCCTCTCCGACTATGATGCGCTCCACTGAATTATCTTCTCCCAAGGATAGGCCTATAAAATCTGAGCCTCGTCTTCCCATAACCTCACGCCTCCTTTGTGGGTTACGAGCGAGGCTGAAAAGATACAGTTCAACATCTTCTTGGTATCGGAAAAGGAATACAGGTATTGTCCATTTGTAATTGCCAACAAATTCATAGCTTTCAGTAACTAAACCTGCTATTACCTCTCCGAAAAGTCCACGACGAGCAATGGCGGGGAGACAATTAGGATAGCAAGCATTTGTTCCACTACTACCAGCGTCGGGATGAAGTTCAATACCGATTGAAGCATGGAAGTATTCTCGCGCATCTAAGTGGGCTGACTCAAAATATTTTCGTAATCCGTTTATCAAACTGAGAGTACAATCGCACTGTTGCTCAAGCAACAAATGCCCATAATTCCCATTTGTTGATGGGTAATCTTTTAACCAATTATTCAGTTCGTCAATAGGAGGGGGGCAAGTATGCATTAAAATCGTCCTCTATATTTTTGCCTAGTTTTCTTTTTTAATTTCGTTATACATTTGTTGATATTTATCAGCACTATTTACGGCAACATCAGTAATTATCTTTAGGAATTCGATATTGAGTGATGTAACTTTATCCCAACAAATATTATCGTACTGTTCAGGTGATATATCCGGGTTTGTTGGAATTTCAATCTCACAAATCCACCATCGAGTTACCTTATCATATAAATTCAGCATTATTGAGTATATTTCTGGTAAGTCTTCGGGGAATGTACCGAATAGTATATTAGACATATCATGAACCAGAATATTGCGCATATTAGTTAATTTAATTAAGTTCTGCTCATCTTCTTCTGTTATGGCGCCGACTTGTTTCAGCCATATTACTGTTGCCTTAATCTGCCTATTCTTTTTTGATTTGACTAGATTTAAAACATGCTCCTCGTAATTATCGAATAGTTCTTTTCCGTTTACAAAACCACTCCAATAAAAGTATTTAACATTATTAACAATAGTGCTTTTGAAATTTTCGTATACTGCAATAAAAAGAGAAATGAGTATTAATTTTTCTCTAAGAATATCAGGATTTAAAAATTGATTAAGGTCCGATCTACTAGTATTCAAATGTGTGGATCCCCCCTAAGTTTTAATGCTTCTAGACTTTTTCCATGAGAGATGGGATATCTTTCTTAAATGTAATCGCACGCATTTAATACAGAACATATTCCAAATTGCATCAATGCTTACTATAAATTGTTTGGAATTAATTTCTATGTCGTCCCACCCTATTCCTGCACGTAATACCATATTTCAGCATTTAGAAACATACTTACACCGTCACTGCCTCTTTCATCACAAATCCCGGCATGGGATCGTGCATTTTCCAGACAATACTTATGGGGGCTGAGCCATAATGGCTTACATAATCAGCTAAACCAATACATGTATAAGGAACAGCCGCCTGTCCGTCCTTTTTATAATCCCTCACAAAAATCAGTACTCGGTAGCCATTGTTTTGCTGATTAATGTATCTCTGCCCGGTAGCCGATCCTGCACTGGTTATGCTCTGTGATTGCCAGTGGAACTTTTCTTCATTGATGGCATAATCCCGATACATAGTCGATGGCGAGTAGTCTTTATCGGATTTATTCAGGGTAACGAAAAATGCATCCAACCCCTTATCCTGCAGAAATAGTACCCCTTCCTGAAAATGTTTCCGTTTCTTTTCCGTATGCCGACCTAATGCAACCAGTATCTGGTCCAGGGTATAGCTGCAATACAAGTCCAGAGGGCATGCAAAATCTAAATCCAATGGTTTATCCACGAATTCAATCCGTTCATACTGGTACTGTAGTAAACCTGTTAACTCGTTATAGATCAGGTCGTTTTTTATGGCATTGTAGATGGCTTCTTCTATGCTTGAAAAGGCATTGTCCAAATCGTCCAGCCCCTTGCCGTAAACCGTATAATGGAACATGGTAAGCATGGTTCGTTCAATACTGGATAATTCATCCTGAATATAGCCATAATTTGATTTGATCCTGGGCAATATATCCAATAAAAATGTGATCCAGCGGCGGGAATTGGCGCTGGACAAACGCAGAAAAGCGCTGGCTAACATCCGGTTATTCTTATCATCAACCGAATATTTATCAAGCAAATTTGCCTCTGCGGCCAGCGAGCTTAAAGTGAAATGTCTGGAATATATCTCTTTGGGCTGAACATGATAGTCTTCGAAAAATTCCTGGGCATCTATCTTTTTATGTATTTCAAAGTAATCTTTCAGTTTCAGTTTAATATTACGCTTATTGTTAATGGTATTTTTGATATTCTCCAATATATATTCCTGGGCTTGTCTTTCCATTTGAATCGAGCATCCCCGGGGCAAATGAATGAAACCGTGTTCTATTTCATACTCTACCGTTCTCCGGGTTCGTGCCAAGAGTGCCCTGAAACGTTCCTCAAAATTAAACTTTCTATGGGCCTGGCCGACAAAATCAAGCACAGTGAGGGCTTCTTTCCCTGCACACAGCCTTAAGCCTCGACCCAGCTGCTGAATGAATACGGTTAAACTTTCTGTAGGCCGTAAGAATAGGACTGTATTTATCTCTGGAATATCTACGCCTTCGTTATAGAGGTCAACAACGAAAATGAATTTTATTTCTTTATTAACCAGCCTTTGTTTTACCGTACTGCGCACTGAGTCTTCTGATTCGGTCACTAAGTATTCTGCTGCTATCCCCGCCTGGTTAAAGCTATGAGCCATATAGCGGGCATGGTCTTTGGAAACGCAAAATCCCAGGCCGATAATATCCGATCTGTCTGTGCAATAGTTATCTATGGCCTGAATTATGTTGCCAACCCGGCGCTGGGCCTGGGCGGATTCAAAAACATATAGATTGTCCAGTTGCTTATGATCGTATTTACCGGCGGTCCATGTTACATTTTTCAGACTCACCGTATCCGTCACCCCGAAATAGTGAAACGGGCTCAGGAGTTTGCGTTCTATGGCCTCATTTAGCCGCAGTTCTGCGGAAATGCGGCCATTGAAATATTGGAAAACGTTCTTGCCATCGGGCCTCTCCGGAGTGGCCGTCAAGCCCAGTAATATATGGGGTTGATAGTATGTAAGCAATTCCTCGTAAGAGGGAGCGGCTGCATGGTGGAATTCATCTATAATAATAAAATCATAATGATCCGGGTTGCTTATAGAGGTAAGTTCCCTGGAATTGAGTGATTGAATGGACACAAAGAGGTGGTCCAGGCTATCTGGGCTGCTGCCTCCCACCATTAAGGAACCGAAGTTATAGTCCTTCATTATGGCCCGGAAGCAGTCGCGGCTTTGCTGCAATATTTCTTTCCGATGGGCTACAAACAGCAACCGGTTGAGTTTGCCGAAATTCTCCTGTACGAACCTTTTATAATCAAAGGCAGCCACCACCGTTTTCCCGGTACCGGTGGCCGCTACCACCAAATTTCTATAGGAATTATGAATCTCTCTTTCCGCTTTAAGTTGGTCCAATATTTCTTGTTGAAAATAATAAGGAGTAATATCAAAATTGAAGGTAAATTTTTGATCCTCATCACCGGCATTATAGCGCTCTGATTTCAAGGCTTGGCGCAGCTTGTCGGCATCCAATTCCGGGATGAATTTGACAAATTCATGGCTGTTCCAGTATGACTCAAAGGTGGCCTGAACTTTCTTTAATATGTCCTTGGAATCGTATTCACTAAGTTTAATATTCCATTCCAATCCGCTGGTCATAGCCGATTCTGATATATTGGAGGACCCGATGTAAGCGCAACTGAATCCAGTATCCCGCCAAAAAACATAGGTTTTGGCATGCAGGCGGGTTCTTTCGGTATCATAGGAAATACGAATTTCTGTATTAGGCAAGCTGGAGAGCTTTTCAATGGCTTTGAAATCGGTAGCACCCATATAAGAGGTGGTAATAACCCGTAAGCTTCC
>CAZXIR010000132.1:1496-6433 GCA_964640845.1 uncultured Syntrophomonas sp. | reverse complement strand
TAGTAGAATTCGGTCTTGCCATAGTAAAATAATATTGGTATAATAACTGGAAGTCCCTGCTCCGGTAATATCGGAGCCTAAGGCCCTCAAGGGCTAGTCCATAGGGAGGAGGTGTAACGATGCGCACATATGAGATGATGTTTATACTCAAGCCTGATCTTTCTGAAGAAGATTTTAACGAAGCCAAAGAAAGACTACAAAAGATTATCGCTGACTTTGGTGGTGAATTCACGAAAGAATTAGACGGCTGGGGAAAAAAGAGATTAGCATATGCCATCCAGGATTACTCCGAAGGGATATATTCTGTCTGGCATTTTAATGCAGAGACCGAAACCATCAATGAATTAGATAGGGTAATAAAAATCTCAGATAAGTTTTTGCGCCATATGATCATCCGCTTAGAGGAGTAACCTATTAAGAAAACCTGAACGGGAGGTGAGCTGGATTTGCTCAACAGAGTTATATTAATCGGGCGTCTCACTCAGGATCCAGAATTAAGATACACCCAAAATGGCACAGCAGTAGCTTCTTTTACCGTTGCAGTGAATCGAAAATTTAAAAGGGATGAAGCTGATTTTATTCCAATTGTAGTGTGGAATAAGCCAGCCGAAAATTGTGCGAATTACCTGGGTAAGGGCCGGCTGGTAGCAGTAGAAGGAAGGTTGCAGATACGCAGTTATGAGACTCAGGACGGACAGCGTCGGCGGGTAAGCGAAGTAGTTGCAGATGAGGTAAAGTTCCTGGATAAGGGTGGGACAAGCAGTGGTTCAAATGCTGCTCCGACCAGTTCAGCAAAAAACTCAGCAGATGATTGGGGAAAATTTGGTCGGGAGGTAAATCTTACCGACATAGACATTGTAGACCAAGATGAGGAAGATGAAATACCTTTCTAATACTGGAGGGAAATAAGTTTGAAAAGAGATAAACGCAAAAAAAGGCGTCAGTGCAACTTTTGCGCGGACAAAATTGAACACATAAATTATAAGGAAATTCCCAAATTGCGTCGGTATATAACGGAAAGAGGGAAAATTCTACCCCGAAGAATCACCGGCAACTGTGCTCAACATCAAAGGCAGATTACAGTAGCAATAAAAAGAGCCCGGACCATGGCATTATTGCCATATACAGCAGAATAAAGCCGAGAAGAGCCCTCAATTACCTGAGGGCTTATCTTATTCCACTCCCTGAGAAGGAAATTAATGGAATTAAAGAGAATAAGTAGAATGGGGGTGGTGAGCTTGAACGACAAAACCCAAGAAGAATTATTGGTCAGCAAAATGAAGACGACCGAGTCTCTAAAAGCTGAATTAGTAGAGGCAGTAGGAAGTCTGTTTAAATCACTGCTAAGAGCAGATTATGCATATACCAGTGATGCACTGGCCTCAATAATAATGATTACTTATATCATGGGAAGGAAGTTGGGCGTAGAACCCCATACCATTGACCTTCTGGCTCAGGAAAAACTGCAAACAGGAATGGTTGATTCTCACGAGAAAGATCAGTGGCATGAAGATATGAATCATTTACTGCTTTACCTGGGAAGCAGCAGAAAGAGGTGAAAAATTGCCAGTATTATTATTTTTTCTTCTAAGCACATCCTTATTCTGTGTGTTTATGGCATTATTACCCGGAATGGCCATGATTCCAGCTATAATTTGGGGTGGTTTGTTAATTATGGCCGGATTATACTTGGAATTAAGAAAAAGCATTATAATCTATTTTATCAATATAAGCATATTACTATTTGCGGCCGGGACCAATAATTTCTTGGTCTACTTCACATTTTTTGGTATAGCGGCCATGATTATGACTTTGTTGTCAATCTATGGCAAGGATTACTACCATATACAACAAAGGGGAATAATCGCTGCCGTTCTAGGGGTCAGTATCTTCTTGATGTTTTCCTATCTTTCCACAGGAGGAATAGGCATTGACGAGTTAGAGAGCGAGTTAAACCAATCAGCGGCAGAGAGCATTGGTATTTACGAACAAATGGGCATATTTGACATATATGAGCGAATGGGGGTAAGCCAGGAAGAATTTGAGAACTCGCTAAGGAATACGACATCCGTTTTTGCCCGGCATTTACCAGCAATTTTCTACAATCAGGCAATAATAACAGTATTTTTCATGCTGTTATTGGCCTCCTATTTAAGCCGAAAACAAAACATTGAACGTCTAAAGAAGAAATCATATCGGGAAGAGAGTATGCCCTGGCAGTTGGTATGGATAGCTATTGGGGCCATGGGGTTATGGATATGGGGAAGAGATGATCTTAATTATATTTATTACACCGGTTCCAACATATTATGGATAGTAGTGCCCATCGCAATATATTATGGATTTTCTACGATAGTATATAAAATATCGGAACATAAGCAGTCAACCAGGGTTTATATGATTATAGGTTTAATCTTAATGCTAATTATCTTTCCGTTATCTGCTATTATATTCGTAAGCATAATTGGATTATTCGATTCGCTGGTTGACTTCAGGAAATTACGAATGAGGCAGGAGGATGAATAATGAAGGTTATTTTGATCAAAGAGGTTAAGAAGCTGGGAGCAGCAGGAGAAATCAAAGAAGTATCTGATGGCTATGCCAGGAATTATTTAATACCCCAAGGCTTGGCGTTGGAAGCAACTCAGACTAGGCTCAAAGAGACCCAGGAAAAAGATATCAAACAGCAAAAACGCAAGGATAAAGAAGAAGCTGCAGCCCGAGCACTTCAGGAGAAACTAGAAGGTAAATCAATCAAACTGCTGGCCCGTACCGGAGGCAGTGATAAACTGTTTGGGGCCATAACAGTTAAAGAGATAGCAGAAGCCTTGCAGAAACAGCATGGCACATCGATAGATAAGAAAAAAATAGAGTTAAAGGATCCTATAAAACACCTAGGCACTTATGAAGCCAAACTAAAAATATATCCATCAATTCAGGCCCAAATAAAGATAATAGTTGCAGCTGAATAAACTAGGGGGATAAAGGTGAAACATTACCAAGTTAAAGATGTAAGAAAAGCGGCATTAACTGACCGGCAGGATAAACTGCAGTTCAGAGTAGAAAATTTATATGATAAACTACACCAATTTTATGGTACCCAGGAACTGGTATTAAAAGCTAATAAACTGGATGCTATAGAACTGATAAACTCAGATACCTTGGAGGATAAGATTCTGGCCTTACGCAGGATACTATTGGAGGATCCAACCATCGGTAGTCTGTTGTGCCCGGATAAATTATCTATTGAATTGGCTGCTTTGGAAGAAATTTTTTCCGGGTTATATACTCGTCGGCAAATAGAAGAAGAACTACAAAACAGTATCCAACAGAAAATGGATGAAAAACATAATGAATATATACAGGACATTAAACTACAGATACTAAAAGAGCAGAAAAGTTCTCCGGAAAATGCCCAAACGCTCAAAAATCTAGGCCGGCTGGACAAGATGGAAAATGTACATTTGAGCAAATCAGTGCTGGATATCTTGAGACCAGCAGCTTTCGAGGAAATAATAGGACAGGATAAGGCCATAAAAGCCCTGGTATCAAAACTTAACACTCCCTATCCTCAACATATATTGTTATATGGTCCCCCAGGAGTGGGTAAAACCAGCTGTGCCAGATTAGCCCTGGAATTAGTCAAAGACAAAAAGCAGAACTGTTTTAGTAAAGAGGCGCCATTTATAGAAGTGGATGGTACCACCCTGCGCTGGGATCCAAGGGAATCAACCAATCCGCTGTTAGGTTCAGTCCATGATCCGATTTACCAAGGAGCCCGGAAAGATTTGGCCGATGAGGGGATACCTGAACCGAAACCGGGGTTGGTAAGTGATGCTCATGGAGGGATACTATTTATAGACGAAATTGGCGAAATGGATGGAGTCTTACAGAACAAACTACTCAAGGTTTTAGAGGATAAAAGGATTTTTTTCGAATCGGCTTATTATGATCCCCATAATGAGCGTATTCCTAGATATATTAAGCAGATGTTCGAGCAAGGGGTGCCGGCTGATTTTGTGTTAATCGGTGCTACTACCCGGAGTCCAGAAGCAATAAACTCGGCTTTAAGATCTCGTTGTATGGAAATATTTTTTGATCCACTGACCCCGGAGGAGATAAGAAATATCTTACAGATATCGGCTCAGAAACTTAATATTGCTATAGA
The DNA here is from genome assembly GCA_964640845.1 of uncultured Syntrophomonas sp. Classification (GTDB taxonomy): domain Bacteria; phylum Bacillota; class Syntrophomonadia; order Syntrophomonadales; family Syntrophomonadaceae; genus JAAYJK01. The sequence goes on along the minus strand of CAZXIR010000132.1, from coordinate 2,265 downwards.
AGCAGGGGTTCCAGAGTTAATCAGTGATTATACCGACGATGGCAGAGCCGCTAATAAATTATTGGTAGATGCCTATTCTATTGCTCTTAATAGAGTAGATGACAGTGAAAGTCTAGTAGTGGGACAAGATGAGGTTTATGAAGCCATCCAAAATAGCAGGATAACCCTAAATATTGATAAAAAGGCCTCTGATGAATCAGAAGTGGGCAAGATATTTGGTCTGGGTGCCTATGGTTATCGGGGAAGCTTGCTGGAAATTGAAGCGATTGCTTTTCCAGCTGAACCAGAAGGCGAGGGAAGAGTTCGTTTTAATGATACCGCAGGATCAATGGTTAGAGATTCCGTTTTTAATGCGGCCTCGGTTATTCGCAGCGAATTTGGGGAAAACATTTATAATTTTGATCTGCATATTAATTTCATCGGGGGAGGCAAAGTAGATGGCCCTTCAGCTGGAACTGCTATATATCTGGCCGTATTAAGTGCACTTAAAGGAAAAGCCATCCGGCAGGATATTGCGGTAACGGGGGAGATATCCATACAAGGCCGAGTCAAGGCGGTAGGTGGGTTACATGAGAAAATCCATGCAGCCAGGCAGGCTGGAATTAAGAAAATTTTAATACCCCATGAGAATAGAGAAGATTTATCAACTAATTGGTCAGGCATTGAGATAATACCGATTAGCCATATTAGAGAAGCATATTCGTATGTTTTTGGCAAATCCAGTAATGGCCAGGTATTTCAGTAGATTGAGTACGAATATTATGTGGGC
>CAZXIR010000132.1:0-1396 GCA_964640845.1 uncultured Syntrophomonas sp. | reverse complement strand
TTAACGTGGAGCAGGGGGTGGACTGATGTCAGCCACAGTATTGATTGGAAGCCAATGGGGAGACGAAGGAAAAGGTAAAATTACCGATTTTCTTGCAGAAAAGGCGGACTGCGTGGTTCGATACCAGGGAGGGAGCAATGCAGGCCACACAGTGGAATTAGCTAATGAAAAATTTAAGCTCCACTTGATACCATCAGGGATTTTATATCCTAATACCTTGTGTATAGTTGGTAATGGAGTAGTTGTAGATATGGCCAAGGTTATTGAAGAATTGGAATCATTGCAAGCCAGAGGTATTGATACCAGCAATTTGCGCATCAGCTTGAAGGCGCAAGTAGTAATGCCTTTTAACAAAAAAATTGATGAGCTTGAGGATCGAGAAAGTCAAATAGGTACTACAAAAAGAGGAATAGGGCCTACGTATGCCGATAAAATAAATCGAATTGGGATAAGAATATGCGATTTACTGCAAGAACCAGAGAGATTGGAAAAACATATTAAAAAACTAGTGGAATACAAAAACAGAATAATAGTAGAGCTATATAATGAAGAACCATTTGACTACCGAATAATTGTAGAGCAAGCACTGGAACAGGTAAATCAACTTAAACCTTATCTGGCTGATACCTCATTAATAGTATATAATACCATTAAGCAGGGTAAAAAAGTTTTGTTTGAAGGAGCCCAGGGAACCCTCTTGGATATCGATCATGGAACATATCCCTATGTAACCTCATCTCATCCTATTGCCGGAGGAGCTTGTGTAGGGGCCGGCATTGGACCTACTCAGATCGGAAAAGTACTGGGGGTAGCCAAGGCATATACCACCAGAGTAGGAGAGGGCCCGTTTCCTACCGAACTGGTGGATCAAACCGGAGATAAGCTCAGAGAAAAAGGTGCTGAATTCGGCACTACAACTGGTAGACCTAGGAGATGCGGTTGGTTGGATACTGTAATCCTTCGTTATGCTACCAGAGTAAACGGCATGACCGATATGGCCATTACAAAACTGGATGTATTAGATAGTTTTGAAACCCTAAAAATATGTGTAGCCTACCGTTATAAGGATGAATTAATATACGAATTTCCGGAAACATTGAGTATACTCGAACAATGTGTACCTGAGTACATTGAAATGCCGGGTTGGCAGGAGGACATAAGCGGTATCAGCAAATTTGAAGATCTTCCAGCAAATGCCAAGACATATCTTAAGAAGATTGAGGAAATTACAGGCGTTAGACAGTGTTTGGTTGCAGTGGGACCAAAGAGAAGCCAGACTATAGTAAACTGTGACCTGTTTGAATAAGCAAGCTTTAATGGGCGCATAACTCAGCGGGAGAGTGCCACCTTCACACGGTGGAAGTCGCAGGTTCGAAACCTGCTGCGCCCACCATAA
>CAZXIR010000131.1:3381-6505 GCA_964640845.1 uncultured Syntrophomonas sp. | reverse complement strand
AGGATTAGTATAAGCTATTATATACAAAACTCAACATTACAATTGTAAGGAGGAATTGATATGGAACTAAAGGGATCAAAAACCGAACAGAATCTCTGGGCAGCTTTTGCCGGTGAATCTCAAGCTAGAAATAAGTATGATTATTTTGCCAGCCAAGCTAAAAAAGAAGGTTTTGAACAAATATCAGGCTTTTTTGCCGAGACTGCTCTTAATGAAAAGGAACATGCCAAGCTGTTCTTTAAATTTTTGATGGGGGGAGCCATACCAAAAACTGAAGATAACTTGCTAGCGGCTGCCGACGGAGAAAATGAAGAACATACCAGTATGTATCCCGAGTTTGCAAAGGTAGCCCAGGAAGAAGGATTTGAGGAAATAGCCGTCTTTTTCCAAGAAATAGCCGAAGTAGAGGAAGAACATGAAAAAAGGTACCGTAAGCTTCTCAGCAATCTAACTGAAGGTACCGTCTTTAAACGACCGGAACCGATTAAGTGGCGTTGCCGTAACTGCGGTTACGTTCACGATGGTACTGAAGCTCCAGATATCTGTCCAGCCTGTGCCCATCCCCAGGCCCATTACGAAGAACTAGCAGAAAACTATTAAACATTAAGGTCCCCGAACTTCGGGGACCTTATTTACTAACTGGTAGGTTTCATCCTATCTCAAAATAGCCTCCAGTCCTGCTCCACATTACCTATTGTTCGTTTTTGGGTTACTGTTATTTAATGGTTTTTGCTTTACGCTGCAAATTGAAGGTATTAGTTACTGCTTCAAGCCCGCTGCTTCTTCCACCTTCATAATACATCCGGTAATTCTATCATCTTCCCATACCGGCCTGATCTTTATTTTAGCTTCCTTACGCACACCATCTTTAGGAACTAATTTAATATCATAGATTTTTGATCCATTGGTCTGAAGATTATCCAATAATTTAGGCCCAATTATTTGTTCAGTGCTATCCTCTATAATTTCAGCTATATTCATACCCGGCAGATCTTCTACTCCATATCCCAGCAATTTGCCGAATTTAATATTAGCCATCCTTATCCTTCCGCGCAGACTGCAGGTAAGAATTGCCCCATCAAGATTGTCTATTAGGGTAAATAAACATTTCCGGTCGCGCCTTACCTTCTCCTCAGCCTCCTGTAGCGCCTGCCTGCTTTTGTAACGTTCGGTAATATCCCGCAAAGACTCGATGGCACCGATCAAATTACCCTTTTTATCAAACCAGGGCATAGCCTGACCCCATAAATAGTGCCCTTCCCCTCTTAAATTAGGAGTGTCGAATTCACTGATCATGGTGTATCTTTCTACCTCTATGATCGAATAATACTGTTTGACCTCTTCCGGCCTTAACACTAGATCCACCATAATTGGTCTCCTCTTGTTATAAAATGCCAAGCCATACTCATAATCACCTTTACCTAGCATGTCTTCAGCCTTAATTTCGGTCAATTCTTCCATGGCCTTATTCCATACTACTACTCTGCCCTCCAAGTCAATAGCCATAGTTGCATCCGGCAGATAATCGACAAAGCTGGCCAGGTTTTCAGCCCTGTCAATTGCAGCAGTTTCTTTCATTTTTCTATGGGTAACATCGCGGGCTATACCCTGGATCGCAGTTGCTTTTCCTCCCTTATAAATGGGAGTGATGTTGACATCAAGAAATACTCTGGTATCGTATTTGGTCACAATCTCTAATTCATAATTAGTGCTCTGATCTTGTAGCATCCTCTGGTATTGAAATCCCCGCAGTAATTTCAGACTATCACTGCTGGCCAATTGCTGTATGTTCATCTTTACCAGTTCTTCTCCCCAATAACCGGTTATCCTCTCTGCAGCCTGGTTTACCGATATAAAATTACCAGCCAGGTCGTGAACGAAGACCAGGTCAGCTGGGTTTTCGAATAGACTCTCATAGTGTTCATACAGCTCCCTAAGTTCCTTCTCCGTATATTTACGACGAGTAATATCCTGAATCACAGCCACTACTCGTATTTCATTTCCGATTTCCATCCGTTTTGACTTAAGTTCAATCCAGAAGGTACGCCCCGATTTATCCCTTACCTTCCATTCCATACGTTTTATTTTTAATTCAGCAGGCTTTTTTAACCAGCGCAAAAAGTCGTCCTGATTGTAGGGTGGTTCATCTGCAGTCAAATCTCCCATAGAAAGCTTTAGCATTTCCTCCTGGTCATAGCCAAACATATCACAGGCCGCTTTATTAACGTCAACAATCCGGTTATCATTTACATCATGGATAACAATGGCATCATTTATTTCATCGAAGACCGCCCGCTGATCAGTAGTTAGAGATTCTGCTGTTTCTTTCCAACGTTTGAGATGATCCACATTATCAGCCATAGATAGTATACCAGCTGGAGTTTTATATATCCGCTCATTAAAATATTGATTTCCTAATTTCACTTGAGTAGTTGTGGACTTGCCTGTTTCAAGTACCTCCAGGTATGCCAAATGCGAGGTATTTCCTGTGTTATCCGGAAATATTTCCAGCAACGGATGCCCCTGTATTTCATCCACCCGCCTACCAACCTGTTTAGCATAGGCAGGGTTGCAATATATGACCATCAGGTCCTCCTGCATTGCTATTACCGGAATCTCAATACTGTCCAATAGAATTTGATACTCAGTATTTTCCCCTGGCATAGTCTTCACCCCTTTTCCCATTGTTCATTACCAGCTTTTGGCTAATCCGTACTGATGTATGACCATTATCCCGTGAAAGCAAGTGAAAAACAATCATTCACATTAAGGACTTTCTTTCACATTATTGCAGCAGCTATTATTGATACCAATGGATTGCCGATTACCATTATTGGTTAAGATTCTACTTACCGCATAATATTTCCTGCTCTAATGTTAATATAGGATTACCTAAAAACCAGAAAAGATGACAGATTGGAACGTTATCCACTGTCATCTTTCTGTTTTTATTCTTAATTGTATCATCTTACATCATTACAGAGTTCTTCCGCCAGTAGTTTGCTTTGTTCTGATAATCGCATGGCTAAATCAGCCGCATCTTGGTGGCGACCGGTAATTAAAGTAGACGCCAAATCAGCTAAAATATTTTTCATTTCTAGAAACAATTTAGTTATCATAAAAA
>CAZXIR010000131.1:0-3281 GCA_964640845.1 uncultured Syntrophomonas sp. | reverse complement strand
TATAAGTAAAAAGGCCGGGGTATACTCCCCGGCCCCTGGATGCAAGGTAGTTTATTATGGTAGCTTTGCAATAATTTTGCCTATTATGTTCTCCATTTCATCTGACTTGTATTCTTCAATTTTTCCTGAATCAACCAACTGGTTTAGTTTCATATCCCAGGGCAGACTTCCCAGATAATCTATTCCAGAATCGCGAGCTACGGCTTCTCCCTGATTCTGACCAAATATTTCGATGATTTCATTGCAGTGAGGACAAATAGCGTGACTCATATTTTCCACGATTCCCAGGATAGGAATATTCATCTTCTGAGTCATCTTGATAGTTTTCCTTACTACCATAAAGGCTAGATCTTGTGGAGATGATACTATAACTATTCCATTTACCGGTAGGGATTGCATAACAGTTAACGGTACATCACCGGTACCGGGGGGAAGGTCCACTATCATATAATCCAGGTCCCTCCAGTCCACCTCACCCCAGAACTGATTAACCGCTCCGGCCAGCAATGGACCTCTCCAGATAACTGGATCATCTTCATTGGGAAGAAAAAAGTTAATTGACATTAGTTTGATGCCCATCCGGGTAGTGGGAGGTATTATTCCGTATTCTGAAGCCAACATTCCAGCATCTTTACTAACTCCAAACGCTTTGGGCTGACTTGGTCCGGTTATGTCAGCATCCAAAACTCCGACTGTTTTTCCCTGTCTGGCCAGACTGGTGGCTATTAAACCAGTAACCGAGGATTTTCCCACTCCGCCTTTACCGCTCATTACCACTATGACATTGCGAATCTTATTAAATGCCCCCAGAAGGCTTTTATCCTGCTTAGCTTGCCCACACTCAGCGGGATCCGAATTACAGTTTCCACTAGAAGCACAGTTGCCACATTGATCCGACATTTTCATTCCCCTTTCCAATATAATTCATTTCTATTATACACCCTCTACCCTGTTTGTTAACAAGTATTTAAGGCATATGTCCTTTTATGGTTGGATTATTCCTTATTCTTATCAGCTTCTCCGTTCAAGCTTTCAATAAGTCGTATTAATTCTTGATTAAAGTGTTGATCATCCTGAATAGTACGCTTTTTGTTCCGGGTCGTTTTTATCCGTGATTCTCTTGCTTTCTGGTTAAGGTATCTTTGCATCAACAGGCTATCAATATTATCTTTAGTAAATATCCTGCCTCCCGGGTGGATAGCCCCGATTTTCTTTTCCAACACCATGGCTGCCAGCCCATAATCCTGGGTTACTATGATATCTCCTGGTTCAGCTATATTTACAATAGCTATATCAACCGACTGGGAGTAAGAATCTACCATCAATACCTTAGCATAAGTACTTTTTATGCCATGATGATGATTACTTATCATTATTACGTCTAGTTTATATTGTTTTGCAACTTGTTCGATAATATTCTTAACCGGACAGGCATCTGCGTCAACCAGTATTCTCATGGTTGTTCCTCCAGTAATAAGGTTTCACAGGTAAATGGGAGTTTAGTAGTCTTTAGGAAGTAATACCTTCACCATGCTCCAGTTTGACCATGATTACAACTCCTATCATACCTGCTTGATATCCCTAGGGCACCTCCATTAGGTTCTGTAACAGTTTAGCATATATATGGAAGCAATTTAAACTTAAAGGATAATTTATTGTATGTAAGTACCTTTTTTTCTATCAATATGTATTTTCTTAGTGTAAGCTTTAATTAAACTCGACGTAATAAAGGTTGAACGGATTTGGGGAGCTGATTTTTTTGATAAGTGATGAACTACTCGCCAGTAAATCTCTGAGCGGCGACCTGGCTGCTTTTGAAGAATTGGTTAACCGCTTCAAGAACCGGGTATTCGCATTAGTTTACAGGATAGTAGGCCAGCAACAGGAAGCAGAAGATGTAACCCAGGATGTATTTTTAGCAGTCTATGAAAAACTATATCAATACGATAACAGTAAAAAATTTGCGCCCTGGATTTTCCGTATTGCTGCCAATGCTAGTATTAGTACCTTGCGCAAGAAAAAGAAGGTGGTTCTTCTTAACTTTGATGAAACCTATCCCAGTAATTATGAACTTAATAATGCTTCTTATTTAACTGATCCCCAATTAATGTTCGAACGCCAGGAGTTAGAACAGGAACTAACGACTGCAATCATGAAATTGCCAGAAAACTATCGGGCAGTAATTACACTGAGATATCACCTGGATCTAGACAATCAGGAGATCGCAGATATACTGGATATCAGCCGGGAAAATGTCGAAGTTAGAGTGCACCGAGCCCGTAAGGCCTTGAGGAAAATTATCCTGCAGCAAAAGGAAGAAAGGGGGATAAAGCTTGAATTGTCAGCAAATCGATGAATATATGTTTGCCTATTGTGATGGAAAACTATCCCCCGAACTCTGTTCGGTTATCGATGAACACCTGAATACTTGCGAATTGTGCCGGAATAAAGTTCAGCTGGCCGGTATGGAAACGCAGATCCTGGCCGATGCACCGGACATTCCCCTTCTAAGTGAAGATTTCACTCGTCGGGTTATGGGTTCTATGCTGGATCGCTCTTCAACCCCTGCGGGTACTTCACCATCTGGTTTGTTCAATATGCTGGGTCGATTCGGCTATTACATGGGCGGGACTGCTATTGCAGCAGTTATCCTATTGGCACTCTACCTGCCGGGATTCTTGTCATTGGAAAATGACCTTAAATCAACCCAAATTGCCGATCGTTCAATTCCGGCTAAAGAATCTGCTCTTGATCAGACAGCAGGAAATATCCCGATGAAAGAACAGATTAAATACAATGAATATAAAACTAATACTGACTCAGCTTCCATAGCCCAGAGTGAATCATATGCCGGGGATTTATCCAATGCACCGACTTCGGCTAGTGATATCACTGATGAAGTGACTAAGAGCAGGCAAGCTCCACAACTTGATAGTACGGAAGATCATGAATATACAACTACCTCAAGAGACAACCAGTTATACACCATGAAACAGCCCGAAGACTCACCTGTAGACTCAGATAGCAATGATATGGATAAGTGCCCATCAGAGCTAGATCTCTTATCTTTGCACCCCCAAAATCTTCCGGCCGAATATAAAATTGATAAAATTATTAGTACTACTTACAACGCCATAACCTATGTCTATACAAATACGATTACTAACCATTCTCTGGAAATAACCGTCGCTCTGATAAATGATGCCGATATCAAGCAGCGGTCGTTTTCTGCCCCTGCCCCCGCTGGTTTAGGTGGCGGTTCTGATCAGGAATATCTTGAT
>CAZXIR010000130.1:0-6644 GCA_964640845.1 uncultured Syntrophomonas sp. | reverse complement strand
CGTGAATAGTAGTAATAACATCTTTCAGGGGCCCTTGCACTAACGCTCCATATTCATAAATATTGTGGTGATTTCTTTCCCTAATAGCTCTCAAAATAATTAAGTCTCTGTTTTCCACATCCAAAAGCAACAATGACCCCAAGCTATACTCTTGTGTAGGGAGGGGTATCCTTCGCTTTTTAACTACGATTTGCTCGTACCAATCATCTATATATAGCTTGTCTATTCCCGTTTTTGTTTGTTCGCGACGGTCAATTCTGACACATCTATCAACTATAGTCTCAAAGAGACTCTTGGGAATTATCCACGTAACAGCGATATCGTGCAGATGATAATATTTTTTTTAGCCTGGAAGTCCTTTTTCTTTATCCTACACGCGAATTCAACTGCCCATCTACTACCGTTACTAAATTCAAGTAAAATATCTCCGGTTTGATTAATATCTTCAAAGTAAGGCTCAATCTCTATTTTGGCCTGGTCGCCATACCGAGTTTAAAGAAAAGGATTCTTTAGCATAAAGGTCATCCTGGCTTTTATCTTCCAGTACATTGAACCAATCCACATCCAGGTTCAACTGTTCTGAAACTTCCAAAATCCTATTCCGGCCATAATCGGACAGTTCGCTCCAAATATTAGCGGCCAGCCGAACTGAGTATTCTCTATAAGCCATATCCTGAGACTGATTTTCCAATCCCCTTAATAAGACTACTATCTGGGTAAGGTTTGCACTCAGAAATACCGGATGGACCGTGTTTATTTCCTGACTGCTGTATATAGTATCATTACGATGCACCTTAAGTTTTTGTCCCATAATGGTAATACCTTGTTCCAGTTCATCCAGATCATCAGTAATAGTCTTACTGCTCAGCCAGAGTTCATCAGCAATTTCTTCTGCCCTATATTTTCCTGAATGGAGGCGCTTCATGATATACATTTGCCTGTCGAACTGGGAATTGAAAGTAGGCGGAAAGTTCATTTCTCCCACTGTTACACCATAACTATTGGCCAGGAATGCCAAGTACCGCTGGTAAATATTTATTGCATTATTGTGGTCCTTAACATATGAAGATACGGAGTCTTTAATGGCTATGGAATGTTATCCGGTACTTGCTTATCATTAATCGGCTTATCTTTTAAATGTTTAACAGAATTTTGGTTAAGAAATGCAAACTTATTATTCTCGTTTTGAGCCACCCTCCAGTAAATTAGTTACTGCGGTTTTAGCTTATCTAGCACGGGGATATTCTTTTCCAATAAAGGTTTCAACGGTTTAAATTAAGGTATCCATATGGAGGCCTCCTGTACACGAATGATTAAAAGCTTATAATATCTTAACTTGATCATAAAGCCTGGAATCTAACAGCATTTTAGGCTACCTCGGGATAGATTAGATATAGACAAAGCTCTCGAAGGAGGATACTGGCTACAATCTTTAATGCTGCAGCTTGGTCAGCATCGGTATGGTCGTTTATCTTTGGCGCCAATAATACAAGGGATTCATCTCTATATGCCAGAAATACAACGGTCTCGTTAGCATTAAACTGATGACCCAGTTGCTGTATAAGGCCTGGATTATTACCTAAATTATCTAGAGCAGCGATATCTCTTACCAGCCGCTCTTTTTCTTTTTCAATATCCTTTTCATATATCAATAGGCCTAGGGGTATTCCTTAATAATGGCCGGAATCCGATGGCAGTTTTACCCCTCGGAAGGTATTTATATCAAGCATTTTATCTGATTCAATATTTTCATGAAGCTCGATATCACCTATCCGGCGAGGAATATCAGGAATACTGCCGCCATCTTTAGTAAGGTCCTTGACCCACTCAAGATATTGCTTCTTTGCGTACAGTTTTGTTACACTGCAATTAGACTTCTATGCAATCCTTCTATACTGATTATTGGCTCAACTTACCAGAAGATATATTAAAAGACCTATTACAGCCGTTATCATTGATCCGATAACAATAAAATATAACTTGCTTGTTTTAATATGATTAATTAGGAGATCGTTGGTATCTTCCAGGTGTTGCCGCACCTTTTTGAGTTCGGTAATAAACTCGTCTTGGTAATCTTTTGCCTCTGAAAAACCAGCAACGATATTCAGCCCTGTTTCTTCGGTCGATTTTTTTATCTCTGATAAAACACCAATAATATTGGATTGTGTTTGTTCAAAAGCTTGTTGTTTGCCCTCGATATTTTTAGAGGTCGTTAGAAAAAGCTCCAGTTTGCTGTCCATAATTTCCTGATAGTGTTTAAGTTGGTTAGATGACTGACTTAAGGTAGCTGATGTCTCGGTAACTTCTGCCTGAAAACCTTCGATTAATTTAAGGTATTCAGATGCCTTTTTTACTTTAGATATTTGATCACCCAATTCTCCGATATATGTTTCTAGCCTATCAATATGCTCTATATTTCCCATGGATAACCTCCTGATGATTTTTCCTGAATTGTTGAATTCAGCGTCCAAAGCATAGAACCATAACTATACTCATCTTCAAAGGTTGAATAAATCCGCCTTAACTCATGCATCTGATTGAGTCCGTTAGAAATTAATACTTCACTTAATTGACTTCTTTGATCTATATCCAAAACCAGATCAGAAGTTACTAATATAGATTGAAGCATTTCTTGCCTCTCATCAGGATCGAACTTAACAATCTCTTTAATTGCTAAGGACATTCTCTCCCGACCATCAATGTCGTCAAATTCACCCTCCGAGAGACTTAACAGCCCGTTAATCAGGTTCAGAGCTATATCATTCTTATAGCTCTCAAGGAAACGACTTATAGTAATTTTTAGACTCCGAAAAGTACTAGGGGCACGCGGTATAGGCTCTTTGCCTTCTTGTTCAACATAGAATATTTTGTCCCAATCCTTAAGCCTCTCTCTCCTTCCAACCAGATTTTCTAAAGCATAAACATCATCGTTTCGCTTAAAATACATTTCTATTTTTTCGTGCAAAGATTCACTGTCTGTGAACTCATCCGCGTATTGTTTCATAAGCAAAACAGATCTCTTTCTCTGGTAAATCACATTGTCGTTATACCACTTCAATACTACAAACAAAGCCCGCTTTAAAAAAGGTATATTTGTATCATTAAAATAATTGATGTACTCTCTATACTGCGATGACGTTTGATCTGTATCATACAAAGTAAAAGTGTACTCATATTTTTGAATATACTCTGTTACATGCGCGATGATTTCTTGTTCAGTCTTATTCATAAACACAACTTCGAAATGCCGAAGTTTCCAATCCACGGTCCAATCATCAACAATTCCCAGCAATGCTAAACGATATATGTATTTTTCTTTTACTTCCCTTTCCTTGTCATTATGAAATTCAACTATAACTTCGGTATTAAGGTTATACGATATCGATTGGTAAAAGTCATAGATCTCTTCCAGTTCAGTTTCTATATTAGCTAAATTACCGGCAAGGAAGTATATTAAGGTACTGAGGTCCCCTCCCATCTTTTGGCCTTCTTCTTTCAACAGTGATATATCAGTCTTTATCCCAAATATATTTTGGAATTGCTTTTCCGTTAACGAATCAGGACTATAAAGAATAATACACTTTGATTTTTTCCGATCACGACCCGCACGACCAGCCTCCTGGTAAAAAGACTCTAAGGAGTTGGGAATCCCATAATGAATGGTTTTCCTTATGTTTCCCTTATCAATACCCATTCCAAAAGCTTTCGTTGCTACCAATACATCAATTTCATCTGTCATAAACGACTTCTGAATATATGCCTTATATTCAGAATATGAAGTAAATTCATCTGTTTGCCATAATCTAGGTGCACTACCCGAATAATATGCAGATTTTAAACGGGTATTTGATTGAATATCCGTACACAACTCAAAACATCCCATTGGACCATTTACAGTGGCAGTAAAAACGAGTGCTATGGCGTTTTCATAATAGTCGGAATGGACAGTGTCTGACCCGGCAGTCAAAATCTCTATTAATTTGTCTCTTTTATTCTTTTTTCTTGTTGGAATAATATCGAATTGCAGTTCTGCCCGTGTAAATTGCGAGATCGTTAAAACATTTTCACTCTCAATTTCTAACTCCGTCATTATATCTTTCAAGACTTTTGAGGATGCAGTAGCTGTTAAAGCTAGGAATCTAGCAGATGGGGCCAGCATTCTAATGGTCTTTGCCAAAGCCAGATAAGAAGTCCTAAAATCATGTCCCCATTCCGATAAACAATGAACCTCATCAATAACGGCTATGGATAAAGACTTAGTGCGATTGACTAGTGATAATTCTTGCCTGAAATTGGCTGACTGGAAACGTTCAGGTGAAATGATTATGAAGAAATACTTTCCTGATGAAAAGTCTCTAAGCCGCCGGGTAGACTCTTCAGCTGATAAATCACTGTTAATGTAGCTCACATGAGTGATTTTATGTTTATTTATCAGATTGTCAATTTGGTCCATCATCAATGACTTGATAGGAACAACCACGAAGCATATCGCTGGCTGCAGCATGACACACATTTGATATATTAGGGACTTGCCGCCCCCAGTAGGTAATAAACCAACGGTATCTTTACCATTTAAACAGTTTATTATTATATCAAGTTGACCATTATTAAATTCTCTATAGCTAAAAAGGTTTTCCAGGAGAAACTCTAAATTTTGCTGATGAGCATTGACGTTTAAGGAATAAACGACCGGATCATTCACCTTGAGAGTAAAGTAATTTGCGTCATCATCAAAATCAGTTCGGATATGATATGTATTAGGCTCTTTGACCGAATCATCCCATCTTTGGAATATGTCAATTTTAATATTTATATTATCATCGTGAACCGGCATCATGTCTTCATCCTCAAAAACATTAATATTAATATGAGGCATATTAATATTAATGTTAAAAAGAGCGGCAATATTACCAATCCATAATTCTAAATCCTTTAATGCCAGTTCGAGATAAAGACTAGCATCTTCTGTAAACACATTGAAGTCCCAGTATTTATTTTGCAGAGAGATTACCCCTCTATCAAGCAGCTCAAGTATCAGAATCTGAAATCTTATTATTGAAGTTAATTTTATTTGAACCTGGTGTTTTTTTATTTCCCGCTTAGTAAATACACGATAGTTCTTCAGGACAGCTATATTCTGTCTGTATATTTCCCTAAATTGCCTTTTAAATTGTTCGTAATCTCTACTTCTAATGTCTCTAGTAGTAATTCGGATAACTTTTATATTAAAACGCTCAAAAGTTTTGTCTCTAGCTTTGTCATGCATCTGTTGTTTTTTACTGCCATGCCCAATATCATTTTGCCCTCCATCAACTTCAATGACAGTCTTAAGCAAAGGAATATAAAAGTCCACCGCTTGTTTGGCGTAAACCGATTTTACCTCAGGGATAATATCTCTAACAGGACATTCTGCAATAGCTAAATTCCTTATGAATCCAGCACTCTTCAAAATATCCTTCAGGTCATCATAGAATTGATTTGCTGGATAATCATCATTGCTAATGTCACCTCGAATTGTCTGTGACCAATTTAGATTCTTATCTGATATAAACTTCACTTCATCCAGTTTATCTATATAACCTTTTTTTAGCCCTAACGCCTTCTGCAGATAAACTGAAGCAGTTGTTGGGTTTCCCCGCATAATAATATTTTGAACAATTCGCACAATGCTGGTATATGGTGTAACAACCTTTTTATCAGGCAAATTTGTAATTATAAAATTAGAATTTGAGTTACAATAGTTAGCAGAAAATCTTATCATATTTTATACTCCTGATAGTCTAAGTACAGTAGCAGCGGTTTATAGATAGCTAGTCTAATTACCAAGCAGCTCGTGCAAACCGACCAGTGTTACATATCCACTATCTTCCGCATGAATATTCTAATATTTGAGAAAAATATCTACTTATTCTTAAATTTCTAATAATTTTCTATAAATCCTTTATTATTGCATTTTTTTCCAAGATTTTTACAAGACTAATTTTGGATGCCAAAACACTTCTGAAACTAAGGTGCTAGAAATATATCACGTTATGGCATTGTCGTTCCGGTAATAACCAATTGTTCAATTTCATACCCATATCATTGATTTCGAGTTCTGGACTTGAAATACTAAATATGGTGGTCAAAATGCTAGAAGCCGGAGAAGAAGCACGTTGATACTGTATCAGGCGATTTGCATAGACGGGTTGGGGGATATCTGGCCGTAATTACAAGATGCCAACATGCTGCAAGGTGATGTACAGTTTTATGAAAGAGAACAATGAAGCCCTGCTCCAACGGAGTGGCTAGCATCTTTGGCTTCAACAATTGCTAAAGGGATCTGTCCCTCTTCATGGGTAAGTAGGTAATCGGCCTTTTTGCGCTTTCCCCGCTTTACCGTATTGCCTCGTACCAAAACCTGACCATCAAGTAGTTGCTTACTTACTATATTTTATAATTTACTAATATCTTCCACGATTCATCAAGTATCTGTTCCTGACGAAAACCCTTATAATCCCCGTTGCCTGTGGCTGGTTCTGGCTATGCGCCCTTCTGATTTGGCACCCTGGTCGATTTGAAATGCAGCCAGGTGCATGACGTTTTCTTGGTAGATCAAACCAACCGCTATGAAACGCTCTTTCCTGAGGCGAATATCCTGACCT
>CAZXIR010000129.1:0-6686 GCA_964640845.1 uncultured Syntrophomonas sp. | reverse complement strand
TTTTAGCCCTGCAAAGTGCCGAGAGCACTGATTTTGCTCATATGAATGATATAGATGCTCCTCTCCTGGTTATGGGTCAGCGCTGGGTAAGTGAACAGAACAACCAGGTCTTTGTAAAATATGTGAAAACCATTGAGGTATCTACCGCCGAACCGGGAAAATGGGAGAATCCAACCTTCAACCCCACTGGGGGTGCGGTAGCGGTTGGAACCCGGATTGAACTGAGTACTCCGGATATGGACGGGGATAACATTTATTATACCCTGGATGGCAGTGATCCTGGTTATGAGAGTCCAATGTATAACTGGGTAAAAAAACGCTGGTGGACCTCACGGCCAGATGAACTGACAACCATCAACCATCCCATAGAAATCCGGGATAATATGACTATTAAAGCGGTTAGCATTGGATTTGGCAAGCTGGACAGCGATATAGTGTCCTTTGATTATCAAGTTCCTCAGCCCCCGGTATTAATTAGCGACAGTAGTAAGAATGAAGTGGGACAGGGTATGGATATTACCTTTGTTGATGATCCCGATTGGCGGGTGGCCATAAGTGATATTCTGGTCAATGAGCAATCGATCAGCGGCCAATACTCGGTGGAAGCAGGAATAATCAAGATTGAGGCCCAGGTATTCACACAGGCTGGAGATTATGAGATAAGCGTTTTAGCCCCTGGATATGCCCAGGCCAGGGTTAGCCAGACCATAAGCGCATTAGATATACAGCCGCCGGCATTAACTGCCGACAGCAGCGAAAATGAAGTGGGACAGGGTATGGATATTACCTTTTTTGATGATCCCGATTGGCGGGCTGCTATAAATGATATTATGGTCAATGAGCAATCGATCAGCGGCAAATACACGGTGGAAGCAGGAATAATCAAGGTTGAGGCCCAGGTATTCACACAGGCTGGAGATTATGGGATAAGCGTTTTAGCCACTGGATATGCCCAGGCCAGGGTTAGCCAGACCATAAAAGCTAAAGTAATACTCCAGACCCCTGTCAGTGATCAGGAGTTTACCCAGGGTCAGCAGTTATCCATACAGGGAACAGCCCAGGGCCTATTAAGCCTTAGTCTAAAAATAGTCGATGCAGGTGGTGTGGTTATTTACGGTCCCAGCCAAGTAACGGTGGTAGATGGAATCTTCAATAGCAGCTTTACCTTAAGCTCCACCGCCAGCACGGGAACTTATACCATTGTATTGGACTCTGACAGTTTATGGGCTCCCATTACTTCCTGCTTTAAGGTTAAAACCAGCAGTGGGGGAGGAACCCTGCCCCCGGTGGAAGATATAATTCTGACTATAAGCGGGGATGGGGTTAGCAATAGCAGAACCTTTACCCTTAGTCAGCTGGAAAAAATGCAACAGTACCAGGAGGTGTATAGTGTAATCAATACCTGGCCCACTAAAAAGTGGTATGTGGGAGAAGGAGTAAAACTCAGTACTTTGCTGGATTCAGCCGGGATAAAATCCAGTGCTCGGATGATCAAAATTACCTCGGAGGATGGATACACTACCAAGCTTACGGTTAAGGAACTATTAGATGACACTCGTTATTGCTTCCCCCGGTTTAAGGAAGGAGGCAGTGATGCTGATGGCCATATTCCAGGTTCTTCAGCGGGACGCCGACCGGTGGAAGCTATGATTGCCTTAGTAAGTGCTGAGGGTAGTGACGATCCTGCTTACATGAATGACTTGAATTCACCTTTGCTTATGCTGGGTCAGCGGGCAGTTACCGAACAAACCGGGAATCTGTTTGTAAAACAGGTATATGAGATTGAAGTATCTTGTACTGCTCCATCAAGCTGGGATAGTCCTGAGGCTGAACCAGGCAGTGGGGAAGTGGAAGAAGGCACCTTGGTTGAATTGAGCAATAATAACATGGATGATGACAAAATCTACTACACTACTGATGGCAGTACTCCCAGCCTGGAGAGCCCAATATATAACTGGATAGCCAGTCGCTGGTGGAGCGCCCGGGAGGATGAACTGGACAGCATTAACCATCCTATAGAGATTAATAAGGATACTACTATCAAAGCCATAACCATTGGCCCCGGAAAGAAAGACAGCAAGGTAGTTACTTTTAGCTATAAGGTGAGGCAAGCGCCTGGCAATACCGCAGGGAAAATTATCCCCAGTGAGGATAGTACCATTAGCCTGGGTCAGGAAGCCAAGTTGGAGATACCAGCTAATGCTCTGACCGGGAGCGCTGAGGTGGAAGTCAGCATAAGCAAGGTGGATTTGCCCCGTTCTGTGCCCAAGGGCTTTAGACTGCTGAGCCAGGTCTATGAATTGCAGGTGGATGGAAAAAGGACTTATAAGTTTGACGGCCAGGTTAGCTTGACTTTGCGTTTTGACCCGGCAGAGCTTAATGAAGGTGATATTCCCTGCATTTATTACTTTGATGAGGGTTCAGACCAATGGTTGAAACTGGGGGGAACAGTAAAGGGCTCCACCATCACCGTGCAGCTAGATCATTTTACCAAGTTTGCAGTTATGGCCCAGGAAAATTCCCCGGGAGGGAGCCTGAGTGATATTATAGGGCACTGGGCTGAGGAAAATATAAAGCACTTGCTTAGTACCAAGGCCATTGGGGGATATCCTGATGGCAGCTTTAAACCAGATAAGTCCATCAGCCGGGCTGAATTTGTCACTATCCTGGTGAAGGTCTTCTCCATGGATAAACTGGAGGGCCAAAGCTTTGCTGACACCGAGGCTCACTGGGCGAGAGAGTATATTTCCACTGCCGTGGGCAACCGCATAGTAAGCGGTTATAATGAGGCCAGCTTTGGTCCCGATGACCTGCTTACTCGGGAACAGATGGCGGTGATGGTGTGTAATGCAGGTCAAATACCGAGGTTGAGTGATGAGATGCATTTTGCTGATAAGGAACAGATTTCGGCTTGGGCTAGGGAAGCCCTGGAAACTTTAGTGGGGCATGGAATAATAAAAGGATATCCCGACCACAGTATAAGGCCGCAAGGTATAGCCAGCCGGGCGGAGGCGGTAACTGTCATTGTAAATGCCTTAAAGCTAGCGGAATAAGTATAATCCTGGCTAGGTATATCAAAGGGTTAAAAATTGATTTCCTGCGAAAACCCACAATAATATCTTTTCGCAGGGAAGTTATGTTCCCAGCCAGGGGGCAGGAAAACCTTCAGCAAAACAGGGGGGGATGAGGTGAGAATACTAGTTAATTTATTTAGAGGCAATAACGGTCGAGGCAGAATTTGGATACTGATACTGGCGGGGCTCCTGAGCCTTGCAGTATTTAATTTGAGTACCCCAGCTTCCAGCCGGGCGGATACATCCTATACCTTGGAAATTACCGGTGATGGAGTAGCCAATCCTATGACTTTTACTATGGAGCAACTGCAGGACCTGGAAGTATATGAGCGGGTTTACAGTACTATCAACACCTGGCCAACCAAGAGGTTTTATGTAGGCCAGGGTATTAGACTGAAGCAAGTGCTTGCTTTAGCCGGCATCAAGGAGGAAGCTAAACTGATAAAGTTTTATTCTTATGATGGCTATGAAGTAAGCTTAACCGTTAAAGAATTACTAAAGGATAAGCGTTACTATTTTCCCCATTTGATGGAGAATAGTGCTGCCGACGGCAGTGTTGCCGGTTCTTCCGCCGACCAGCAGGAGGTGGATGCCGTTCTGGCCTGGGAAAGTGCTGAGAGCAGTACCGATCCGGAAGAGATGAATGATATGAATGCCTTGCTGCTCATTTTTGGCCAAAGGGCGGTGACTGAGCAAACCAATACCTTATTCTTAAAACATGTGAACAAGATTGAAGTGCTGATGGCTGAACCGGAAAAGTGGGATAAACCCAGGGCCAGTATTAACAGTAATGAGGTAGCGGCTGGAACCCTGCTGGAATTGAGCAGCAAGGGTAATGACACTGATAAAGTCTACTACACCACCGATGGCAGTACTCCTACTATAGAAAGCCCCATATTTAATTGGAGCGCTAAACGCTGGTGGAGTCAAAGGCCGGATAATTTGGACAGTGTTAATAAAGCTATCGAGATTAATCAGGACCTGATTATAAAAGCCATTGTTATCGGTCCCGGCAAAGAAGATAGTGAGGTGATTACCTTTAGCTATAAAATAGGTACCCAGGACTCATTAGGGCAAAATTTGCCTCCGGGAGCGCCTACCGCTATTACCCTGGATCGGGAACATCTGGAACTTAAAGTTGGGGGCAGTTTCGAATTGTATGCTAACGTTGGGCCGGATAATGCCATAGATAAAAGCGTAACCTGGACTTCCAGCGATACCCGGGTGGCTACCGTTGACAAGCACGGCCTGGTTACCATGGTAGGCCCGGGTACGGCTACTATTACGGCCAGAACCCAGGCCGGGGGTCTTCAGGCCAGCTGTACCGTCAGCAGCCAAAGCGAAAGAGCTCAGGTAGAGCTTACCCAGGCTCTGGAAGACAATCCTCCCCCCCAAGAGGAAGCAGATAATTTCCTTTTACCAAGGGAGCAAGAGGAGCTTACTGCCCATGAAATAGCAAGTGCGAATTCAAACCAGGAACAGCCCCTCCCAGCTTCCCTTGAATCGGAAGCAAATTCGGATCACTTTTGCTATCTGATAAAAAAGGAACTGGCTGATCCTGCTTTAGCTGACCAAGATCCTGCCGAGCAAGGAGCAGACACCCAGCCAGCAGCGGAATTTTCCGCGGATTATCTGCCGCTGGCTCTGGAGCAGGGACGTTTACATAGCCGCAGCTGGCCCATATTTATAATTCTATTCTTTACAGGTGCATTAAAAGAGTATTGGCAATACAAGAAGGAGGTAATAAGGTGAGTCATTCTGTTTTAGCAGCTTTGGAAAACACCATGCATGAGATTTCATCCGGCTTACTGGCACCAACCATAGCTGTTTTATTGTTGTTTGTAGCTTTTGTAGTGTTAGAAACCGGTAGTTTGGCAGTAGAGTACTTTAGCCAGAGACGGAAGGTCAAGGTTAATATTCCCGCCTTGCTGGATAGTTTTAAAGGGCAAAACGCCCAGGATATTGCAGCAAATATCGAGCAAAGCTCATTGTTCCGGCGACAGAAAGCAGTTTTGGGCCAGTTGATCAAGCATCGGGATTTGACTGCTCTGTCCCATCAGGCGTTGGCCCGCAAGCTATTGGCCAACGAGGAATTATATTATCTGAAAATAACCAATCGCACTGATTTAGTGGCCAGGCTAGGTCCCATGCTGGGATTGATGGCTACTTTAATTCCTCTGGGGCCGGGGCTGATTGCCATGGGCCAAGGGGATACCAAAACTCTGGCCGATGCCCTGCTTACCGCCTTTGATGCTACGGTTACCGGTTTAGCTACCGCTGGAGTGGCCTATGCCATCTCCAGGCTGCGCAAAAGATGGTATGATGAATATTTAAGCTCCTTGGAGGCCTTGCTGGAAAGCTTATTGGAGGTGTTGCCTAGTGAACAGGGGATTGCGAAATAGGAGAAGATTTGGGACCGATGACGAAGCTAATCCCCTGGAAGGGGCCATAAATATAGTGGATGCCATGTTGGTGTTTGCCTGCGGTCTGATGCTGGCTCTGGTAATTCGCTGGGATGTGGACTTGAGTCAGGTTAATAAACAGGTTCAGTTATCTACGGGTCAGGAAATATCTTCGAGTACTGAAATAAGAGATGATCTGGTTGAAAGTGAAAACCAAGGCGATCTTTATGAGAAGCTGGGCACAGCTTACAAAGATCCGCTTACCGGCAAACTATTTATTCTTTCGGATGAATAAGACTGACAGCTGGAATAAGGGACTTAGAGTGATACGGAGTATAACCCGGTGGTAATCTAGGGGAAGGTTATTGGGAATAATTGTTTAACGGGAAAGGAGAGAATTACTAATGCTAACTTTGAAAAGGAAATGTTGCCGTAAATCTATGATATTGCTTATAGGATTGGTGTTCCTGGCCAATGCCCTGAATCTATTTCTGCCTGGGATGGCTGGGGCTGAGCCCTCGGAGTCCTTGGAGATTTTGGGAGATGGGATAAGTGAGCCTACTCTATTCACTCTGGAGCAACTACAGGAAATGACACAGACTCAGAAGGTCTACAGTGTAATTAACACCTGGCCTACTAAAAAGTGGTATGTAGGGGAAGGGGTTAATCTGCGTTCTTTGCTGGATTCAGTGGGAATGAAAGAAGAAGCCAGTTTGATTCGTTTTTATTCCAATGATGGATATGCCATGACCCTTACTTGTAAAGAATTATTCGAAGATCAGCGCTATTGTTTTCCCCAATTTATGAATAGCGGCAGTGACGATGGGGGTGGGAATATCGTGGGTTCCCCGGCGGACCCCGAACCAGTAGAAGCCATCATAGCTCTCAAAAGTGTGGAGGGAAGTAATAATCCCAAATATATGAACGATCTCAATTCACTTTTGCTGATGATAGGTCAAAGAGCGGTTAGCGAACAAACCGGCAATTTATTTGTAAAGTATTTGAATAAAATTGAAGTTCTTACAGAAGAACCGGACAGATGGGACAGCCCCGAGGCCAATCCCGAGCCAGGAGCAGTAGAAGCTGGAACTATGGTGACCTTAAGTAATGCCCATATGGATGATGATAAAATCTATTACACCACCGATGGCAGTATTCCAACTATCAACAGCACTATGTATAATTGGATTGCCCGGCGCTGGTGGTCAGC
>CAZXIR010000128.1:0-6731 GCA_964640845.1 uncultured Syntrophomonas sp. | reverse complement strand
GAGCAGTCAGTGCAGAAAGGTCAGAAGCCGCAGCTACCACAGATGATTGGGAAAAATAATAAAACTAAAAAAAATCCAGGATCTCGCATCCTGGATTTTTTTAATATAGCGACTAGCCAGAAATCAGGGATACTATGGCTAATGGCCGACTGTTCAACAAGTGCCATTATGTAGGCAGGTATGTTATAATGCATGTATCTTTGAGGAGGAATTTTGACTTGAACATAATAACTTCGCACAATGCTCTGGATTTTGATGGTTTAGCTTCCATGGTGGCAGCGGGTATCTTATATCCTTCGGCAGTAAAGGTGTTTTCTGGTACCCTGGGTAGGCATGTGAAAAAATTTATGGCCCTGTATAAAGACCTGATAAACATTAAGACACCAAAAGAGGTGGATTTAGACCAGATCCAACTTATGATAATTGTAGATACCGCCAGTGTAAACCGGCTGGGCCATCTAAAAAATGTTGCTGCCCGGCAAGGTATGAAGTTCTATATCTATGATCATCACCCAGTATCTGAAGATAGTCTGACTGGAGAAATTGTAGAAATACACCAGATAGGGGCTGCAACCACTATATTGGTAGAAGAGATTAAGAGGCAACATAAGCCGGTAAGTGCCTTTGAAGCCACTATCCTGGCCCTAGGTATTTATGAGGATACCGGTAGCCTGTTGTTTACTTCCACTACCCCCCGGGATATAGAAGCAGCAGCTTACCTGCTGGAAAAGGGTGCTAACCTTTCTGTAGTAGCAAACTTCATGGAGCCGTCATTTTCAAGCGAACAAAGGCAACTCTTTCAGGATCTCTTAAGAAACACGCGACATTATGTGGTTAAAAATACTGAAATAATTATTTCCCACACCAGTACTCAGGAATTCATACAAGGACTGGATGCCTTGACTCACCAACTGTTGGAAGTTGAAAATGGAGAAGTGGTTTTTGTGGTAGCAGAAATGCAAGGAAAGACCTATGTTGTAGGAAGAAGCCGCAGTAATAACATTAATGTGAATGACGTACTCCATCAGCTCTCCGGTCGGGGACATACTAAGGCTGCTTCTGCAATGGTAAAAGGTATGGAGATGGACAAGATTATTGATATTATCTTAAGTGAGGCGGAAAGCAAATCCAAACCGGGACTTCTGGCCGGGGACATCATGTCCAGTCCGGTAAAGACTCTATCTGCCGATATCACTATGGAAGAAGCAGGCAAGACCATGCTCCGCTATGGTCATACTGGTATGCCGGTGGTAGAGGGTGATAGGATGATCGGAGTTATTTCCCGGCGAGACGTGGAAAAAGCACGAATGCATGAACTGGATCATGCACCAGTAAAAGGATTTATGACCAGTGGGGTTTGGTCAGCAACACCAGATACTCCAGCTAATGAAATTCAAAAGCTTATGGTTGAATACGATATAGGAAGAATACCGATAGTTGAAAATGGCAGGCTGTGCGGTATTGTTTCCCGTACAGATATATTACGAACTTTGCATGGTGATGAATATCCGGAAGACCACGAAATACTATACACTTCCAGCGGGTCCGAGCAGGAAAATTGTTTAGACCTTATGCAGGATCGCCTTCCAGCAAGAATATTATCTGTATTAAGCCTAACCGGGCAAGTAGCTGATGAACTGGGCAGCAGTGTCTATTGTGTGGGAGGTTTTGTGCGGGACCTTTTTCTGAGACTGCCTAATTTCGATGTGGATTTGGTAGTTGAAGGAGATGGCATCGTTTTAGCCAATAAGCTTGCTGAAAAATTGGGCGGGAAAGCCAGAATACATGACCGTTTTAAAACCGCGGTTATTAGCTTACCGGATGGACTAAAAGTTGATGTAGCAACTGCTCGAACCGAATTTTACGAGTTTCCGGCCGCCCTTCCTCATGTAGAGCGGGCCTCAATAAGAGAAGATCTATATAGAAGAGACTTTACTATAAATACTCTGGCACTGGCATTAAACCCTGATAAATTCGGTGATTTGATAGATTACTTTGGAGGCCGAAAGGACCTGGAAAAAGGCTGTATTAAAATACTATATAATCTGAGTTTTGTAGAAGATCCTACCAGGATTCTACGGGCTATCCGGTTTGAGCAGAGGTACAAATTTAATATAGAACCGGATACCCTGAGGTTTGCCCAGGATGCAGTGGCTCGTCGATTACTGGATAAATTATCTTATTCTCGTATAATGCATGAGCTGATACTGATTCTGGACGAGAAAGACCCAGTTCCATCATTGAAGCGGATGAAAGAAATTGGGGTATGGGCTTATATATTTCCGGAAATTGATGTAAATAAATTGGATTGGACTGAGTTGCGCCGGGTTCCAGTGATAAATGCCTGGTGGAATGAAAGATATCAGATGACTAATATAAAAACATGGCTCATATATATAATGCTGATGCTCTCCAATATTGATAAAGAAACAGCTCTAGCAGCGGTTCAGAGGTTTTTCACCGCTCGCGAAATATCTAAATCGATAGAAGAATCGTTTCTGGCTCCGGAGCTTTCTACATATATTTCATCCCAGGATGACTTAGCAGCCAGCACCATAGATGAAAAGATTGGTAACTGGACCCGGGAAGGTATTATTTTCCTCTTGCGTTGCATCAAAGATGAGCACACCTGGAGGAAAGTAGTCAGCTACCTGGATCAGAAAAGCGAAGTAAAGCTGGAAATCAGTGGAATGGACTTAAAGGAACTAGGCTTAAAACCAGGACCTATATATAGTGTTTTAATAGGGGAGTTGTATAAGATGAAACTTGACGGTAAAATCAAGACTAGAGAAGAAGAATTGTTTCACCTTAACAGGATGCTGGAGGAGGAAAAATAGTTTAATGCAGATACTTGATATGTTGATAGCCTTGCCAGCCATACTTATTGCTTTGACTTTTCATGAATATGCCCATGGCAAAGTTGCTGATTTACTAGGAGATGACACTCCCTATTCCCAGGGTCGACTAACATTAAATCCTCTGCCCCATATAGACTGGGTAGGGTTTGCCATGTTATTTATATTCCATTTTGGTTGGGCCAAACCGGTTATGGTGAATCCGGCCAAGTTTAGCTCAATAGGTGTCAAAAAAGGGATGATGCTGGTATCACTGGCCGGACCGATGATGAATTTACTCCTAGCTTTTATCGGGATGATTGGGTTGAGATTTATTGTACCCTACCAATTTACCGAGTGGGGTGGTATTACAGTAGCCATTTTAGGTCCTTTGATCAGTATAAATATTATTCTGGCGGCCTTTAATTTAATCCCCCTACCGCCCTTGGATGGTTCCAAAATACTGGCCGGATTATTGCCCGATTCCGGAGCTCAGATGATATATTCCCTGGAAAGGTACGGTCCCCTGGTGTTATTGCTGTTGATAATGACTGGAATAGCCTCCAAGATATTTATTCCGGTAGCCAATTTATTGTATGGTGTATTATATGGCCTGGTCTTTTAAAGTAAGCTGGTGATGAAATGAGTTATGTAGTTGACCTGGATGCATTCCATGGTCCCCTGGATCTATTACTATTTTTGATTGATAGAAATGAAATAGACATTTACGATATCCCGATTGCTAATATTACTGGGCAGTATATTTCTTATCTGCAGGCAACCGGGGACTTTGATTTGGATAAATTGGGAGACTTTCTTAGTATGGCTTCCTATCTATTAAACCTTAAATCAAGAATGCTTCTGCCTTTAAATGAAGAAGAATTGGAAGAAGATACCGCTGATCCTCGGGAAGAGTTGGTGAAAAAGCTGGTAGAATACCGACGTTACAAGAAAGCTGCCGAATATCTGGTTACAAGACAGACTGAAGACTTTGCCCGTATATTCTACCGTACTGTTGATGATCAAGTAGTATTGGAGAAGGAAGAAATTAAAGCAGATATCAAGGACCTGATTCGGGCTTATCACAAGATTATTAAGAGTATCCCGGAAGAAAGCGTAGAACCCTTTCAAATCCCAGAAGGGGATATTAATGTAGAGAGCAAGATGGAGGAAATATTAGAGAGGTTAAAATTTTCCCCCACCGGGCTCCTTTTTCATGAGTTATTTTTCGGACCAAAGAGAAAAAGGGAAGTATTGGCAATGTTTTTGGCTTTACTGGAGCTAATCAGGCTCCAGCAGGTAGCAGCGGTGCAGGACAGTTCTTTTTCCCAGATAAAAGTCTATTTACGGGTGGAGATATAATATGTTAATGCGCGAAGAAATAAAAGCTGCCATTGAAGCAGTTCTGTTTGTCCGAGGGGAACATGTTACCCTGGATGAATTGGTAGATATCCTAGAGGTTCCTCTAGTAAATTTAAAAGAAATTATGGAAGAATTAATTGGGGAGTATAATAAGCCCCAACGGGGAATACAGATTGTGGTGGCGGATAAAGGCTATCTCATGTGTACCCGGCCGGATTACACAGATATATTGGCCAGGATGGGAAAAACGTCTCATAAAAGACTATCTACTGCGTCAGTAGAGACCCTGGCTATAGTGGCATATCGCCAACCGGTCACCAGATCGGAAATTGAAAGCATACGGGGAGTCAAATCCGAACGGATATTAGCCACTTTGCTGGAAAAGGGATTGATTGAAGAAGCAGGTTACAAACCGGTACCAGGAAAACCAATATTGTATATCACCGGCAGCGAATTTTTACGGGTATTTGGCCTGAGTAGCTTGAAGGACCTGCCAGCGGTGGGAGAGGATTAAAAGATGACGGAGAAATCGGTAGAAGAGGAAATAAAGATCCAAGCGCAGAAGGCCAAGAAGCTGGCGCGTTACATGAGCAGTACTGAAGACCTGGTGGAAAATCAAATTCGCAAGGCCATGGAAAGAGGCGAGTTTGATAATCTGGAAGGGACTGGCAAGCCACTCCATTTTGATGAAAATCCCTTTGAACCACCAGAAGTGAGGATGATTAATAAGATTTTAAAAGATAACGATTTTGCCCCTTATTGGATTGAACTGGGCAAAGAAATTGACCGGGACTGGGAGAAACTCCATAATGATGTGGAGTATTTTAAACGGTATACTTCTATCATTCTAAGCAGCAAACGTGAGAAAATGGCTATAAGCAGATATGAGAGCAAAAAAGCCTACTTTTTTTCCGAAAAGCGCAGAGAACTGGAAAAAATCAGTAAAAAAATCATTGATTATAACCTGCATTGCCCAACTTACAGGATGGGCAGGGCAAACCTACTGGTAGATGACGAGATGTACAAAATAATAATATCCCTGGAATCGTTAATAGAAGAAATCCTAAATAAAGATTAACTGTATAAGCAATGATCCGGTGGGCACAATAGGTAAAAACAGGAGAAAATACCATGCCGTATTTATATGCCGGATTGGTAATGCTTATTTTAATAGTCTTTTTGAATCTTTTCATTAAGGTTACTCTATATGCCATCTATAACAGCAATGACGGGCAGATAAAGGTACAAATAGCTATTTACAACCTGATTCATCGGGAACACAATTTTCCGGCAGGCGGAATGCAGTATATAATATCTAGAATTACTGCCGTGAGGACTTCAGGATCTACATCACCGTCCGGAATCCCCATAAGTCAGTCCATAAAAATCCTCTCGCAATTCTTAAAACATCTTTATATTCAGGAATTTAAATGGTATACCACCATTGGAACTGGCGATGCCATGTATACTGCGCTCAGTATTGGGAGTATATGGGCTATCAAAGGTATGATAATCAGTGCATTAACCTGTTTGAGTACTGCCGAAACGGTAATGGTAAATGTACAGCCTGATTTCGATGGAAAGAGAGTATACAGCGATCTTACCTGTATATTTAAAATCAGAATAGCACATATTATGCTTATAGCCATCCGTATAATTTGCTTTAAAATCAGGAGGTATATAAATGGATACACAACGGCAGGAAACCCCCAGCCATCCCATTGAAGGCTTAATGAATACCGCCATGCAAAGTATAAAAGAAATGGTTGACGTCAATACGGTTGTAGGCGATGCGGTAGAGACCAATGATGGCACAGTTATCATACCCGTATCACAGGTAGCCTGCGGATTTGCCGCTGGCGGTGGAGAATATGATGCCTGCAGTGGCAGCAGCAGTAATGGAGGAAAAAACCAGGCCCTGCCCTTTGCAGGAGGCAGTGGTGCTGGGGTTTCAGTGAAGCCAGTCGGATTTCTGGTAGTGAGAATGAATGATGTCAGACTTATATCAACTTCAGGCAATATGCTGGCTGAGCGTTTAATTGACATCGTTCCCCAGATGGTTGACAAATTGGAGCACCTATTCCCCCAGCAACACTCTCAAAAAAAACAATCGGATGATCAGTAAACAGGTGCCAGGCATCAACTTATCAACCCCCATGATCAGGGACACAACCTAGTATAAAAATTATGGGTTATGCTGGAAACGGGCGGTCAAAGACCGCCTCTACAATTATTTGGCAATTAGAACCACGGGGTAAATCGGGATAAACCATTTTCGTGTGAACTTATTCACGTGGAAACTTCTCATAATAAGTTCACACGAAAATGAATTATCCGCCGAAAAATTGATAATCATTGCGGGCGACCACAGGTCGCCCTACAGACTCGCACCGTTAAGTATGCTTATTGCTTTTCACAATGATGCATGGTAGACTTTTGATAGATAAGTGATAGGAGGTTTCCATGGTGCTTAACAAATATAGAAGCCCTGGAGTGATGGTTGTTAAACCATCCTCGGTTATTCGTTCGGATTAC
>CAZXIR010000127.1:0-6754 GCA_964640845.1 uncultured Syntrophomonas sp. | reverse complement strand
TGTATACCCAGATCGCTTACCATAAAGACAAGTGGCTATCTCCCACCATTTTGAGCTTTTTAGAACAGACCAGATCAAATTTTCAAAAGCTCTAACAAAAGCAAACAGGGACGGTTGGACAGCTCCCGTGATTCTCAATTCTACGTGTGAGAATCACGGGAGCTGTCCCCGTGATTTACAGAACAATCTTTTGACGGATTCCCAGGGATGTGGGAATATTTAATCAAGGGTTCATGTTCGCTGGAAAGATAATAAGGAGGTTACATTATGGGAGATGCAGGGAATTTATTTTATCAGACGGTTAGCGACCCCGAAGGAATTACCGGGGGCAGCCTGGTTTTTATTCACGGGGCTGGAGGCAGTCACAGCAAGTGGGAAACATTGATGGAAAAAAGTATTAACGGATTCACTCATGTTGCTATTGACCTGATGGGGCATGGCTCATCACCAGGCAGCCCAGCAGATGAGGTCAAGGCTTATGCTCAGTCTATTAAAGAATTTCTTGATGCCAACAGCTTTCCCAAGCCTTGGGTATTAGCGGGTCATTCCATGGGAGGCAGCATAGCTTTGCAAGCTTCCCTGACCTACCCTAAGACAGTTGATGGGCTAATACTTATTGGATCAGGAGCCACTATGCCAGTAAACCCAACTATGCTGAAGCAGCTTGCTCAAGGCGCCTTTGATACTGCTTTCTTGAAAATCGCTTATGGTCGCAATATAAATCCCGAATTGCTGGCGACAGAGCTGCAGAACTGGAGCCAGGTTTCCCAGCAGCAGCTTTATATGGATTTTACTGCCTGCAACAATTATGATATTTCCAAGCAGTTAGGAGAAATAAAAATACCAGTATTAATACTGGTTGGCGATCAGGATAAAATGACTCCAGTGAAAAATTCCCAATACCTGCAGGAAAACATCAGCGGTTCGGTGCTGCAAATAGTAACCGGAGCAGGCCACCACCTGATGCTGGAAAAGCCCGATGAAACCATATCGGCCATTTCCAGCTTTCTTAAAGAAAAATACTAACAGCGCCGTCAGTAGTTAAGAAGCGTACAGGCAAAATGGGCATTATCACCGGCATCACCAATAGAACTGATTTAACATACTTAAAAATAATGAGGAGGGGAGGCTTCAGCCTCCCCGTTTTTGTTTATTCTGGTAATCAAATTTCTTCTTCCTCTGCAAAATCCCCAAAGAGTGTTTTCTATGCTGCGTAAAACTTCGTTATAATTCCTTAAATCGGAAATGGGGCCAGCTCCTGGCTGATCAGCTTGGTTAAATGTCCGGTGGGTGATTTACAAAAAGCAGCTTTATATCGATTTTAACGCCACAATTAGTGCGAGTTAGTTAAAAGAGCCGGTTATAATGCTCTTTGTTAATTAAAATTTATCGTTTTAACCGATATTAATTTGTTTAACAGGTCTTGCTTCAATGTACCCGCGATATCCCATGGGTGCAAGTTGGAATCTAGGAGCATCTTCATCCGCCCATTGAAAGCCATAGGTTTCCGGATTATACTTGTCTATTACTTGCCAAAGGTCTTCAATGGCTTCTATAAACTTTTCATCATCATATGGTTCGCCTTGAAAAACCATCATTTTGCACGGTGGAAGTTCCATTATGTCAAAACCTTCGGGAATGCTGCCGCAATAATCTACTGGCACTTCAACACCCTGAACATATTTTGATGTGCCACCATTTTTCATGCTATTGGGCAGCCACATACCAATTGGTTCATACATAGCTTCCTTAACACTTGAAAGCATTCCCCAGACTTCACAGCCAACTTCCTCACAATATTTAAAGTAATCGTCTGCATTAATACCCCTTTTTAAGATCACTTTTCGAGCAGGTCTTTCAATCACCTGAACAAAAACCGTATTTGTGTTTTCCTTTTTTCCCATTACCTTCACTCCTTTAGAAAAAGTAAGGTGATATATACGGGTACTATATGGTATAAACAGCTGTATTGGCGGCGGATTGTTGCTGTATTTTTTAGGTGATATTCCGAATTGCTTTGAAAAGGCTCTGGAAAAACCTTCATGTGATGCAAAAACAAAGTCAAAAGCCACATCGATTACTCTAGACTTTTCGTCTCGAAGCACCAGAGCTGCTTTGGATAATCTCAAGGCACGCAGGTAATCAAATGGGGATTTATGTGCCAACTCTTTGAAAATCCTGGCACTATGCCATTGGGAATATCCCGCTACTTTGGCAAGATCACTCATCGTTATCGGTTCGTTAATATGCTCTTGAATATAATCCTGCATACGCTGTACCGCATTTATAGCTTCCCATCGTTCCATACATTCACCTCCTGTCTAATATAGATTACTTTTTTAACTATAATTATTCTTGATGTAGCGTGCTAACTTCAATCTCATCTTATTTACCTTCTACAGTATCATAATTCCTTTCCCCAAGTGGTCAACGATTATTCGCTGCCAATGGTATTTAAAGCAGATTTCACTCGATAAGATATTTCTGTTTCTTCTGCAATGACAAAAAATGCATAGAAATACCTATCATGGCCAAGAAACCAATATAACCGCAGATAGGAAACAGGATTGCTATGAGTTCTTTAAAGCCTGCAATACTACCAATGAAAGCCATCACCACCAAGGCCGGTATCAGGGTTTTGGTCTTGATGGTTATGATTTTCTTGATGCGAACAGTTACTCCAAAAAGACAGGATAAGGCACTTCCGAACATTCCACAAAACAAAAGAAGGGCATAGACTATCCCCATAATCGGATGTATACTTTCAGCCAGGGTGAGCATTGGCAGCTCTTCACCCAATAGCATAGTTTGATGCAAAATCAAGGGAAGCAATATACAGACAAATACAAGCGCAAGCTGCATGGTCCCCTGAAGTATTCCTTTATGGATAGTTTTTTCTTCTTTTACCTCTGATGCAATGGGCACCAGTATGGAAATAGCTGCCATCATGTTATAGGATACAAAGGCAATGGTGGAAAACAACCAGTTTCCCAGCAAGGGATTTGCTTCAGAAAAGGGCCGGGCCATTATGTTTTCTCCTTCAAAACAGAAAAATGATAAAACGCCGCAAATCATAGCTGTGACGATCAGTAGAGGGACTGTAATACTAAAGACAGTAAGTACTCCCCTAGCTTCCCACATGGCCATTACCGCCAAAATGACTATCATGAGTGCACTTCCCAAGATGGTCGGGATAGCAAACACCTGATTAAGCAAGGCGCCAGCTCCTGCTGTCATAACAACTACCAGCCCAAACAGGAAAAAAATGAATACCCCGCCAAAAACAGCCCGCAGCCATGGTATTTCTTTTTCTACAATTATTTTATCAAACTCGGTAAATCCTGTTCTTTTAGCTATTTTCATAACCAGGCAGCCCAGCATAAATAACATCAGGACGGCCAAAAACATTCCCAGCACTCCGAAACTTCCGAATACCGCAAAAAACTGGGTTAATTCCTGTCCTGACACAAAACCGGCCCCTAAAAAACTTCCGGTAAAGGCCATGGCAATCTGGCGTGATGATATGCTTTTTATGTACAATGGGTCACTTCCTTTAAGTTGATGAGCGGCATCCCTGACGGCCTTCAGTACGCTCATACCTGCACTGACTAAATTGTTATCCGTGATCTGAACCTTATACAGCTTCATGGGTGTGTCTCCCGAAATCTCCTAAAGGCAGCAGATTTTTGACTATAATAAAAAAGGTATTGCCCCTTGAACTTAAGTGACAATACCCTCTTTCCAATTTTATTTTAGCCTTACTCCGATTGGTCTTTGTTCTTAATGGCTGCCTGGGCGGCGGCTAAACGGGCTACTGGAATTCTATAAGGGGAACAGCTCACATATGTAAGTCCTATTTCATGACAAAACTCAATGGAACTAGGTTCTCCCCCGTGTTCGCCGCAAATACCCATCAAAATTCCGGGCCGGGTAGAATTGGCCTTTTCTATAGCTAGTTTCATTAGACTGCCTACCCCTTTGCGATCCAGGATGGCAAAGGGATTATCTTTCATAATTTTCTTCTCCAGGTATACCGGTATAAACTTGCCCTCCGCATCATCCCGACTGAAGCCCAGTGTGGTCTGAGTCAGATCATTGGTACCAAAGGAGAAAAACTCTGCTTCCTTGGCTATCTCATCTGCCATTATACAGGCCCGAGGAAGCTCCAGCATAGTTCCTAGGGCAAATTCCAGTTCCTGTCCAGTTTGCTGTTTTACTTCTTCATATACTTCCATTATCTGTTTTTTCAAATATAGGAATTCTGCCTCATCTATTACTAGGGGTATCTCGATCTCGGCAAAGGTTTTTACCTTTTCCTGCTGCAATCGGCTAAGGGCTTCAAAAATAGCCTTGACCTGCATCCGGTATATCTCGGGGTAGGTTAAACCCAGTCGGCATCCGCGGTGTCCCAGCATGGGATTGGCTTCAGATAGACTATTAATCTTTTTAAGCAGTTCTTCTTTTTTGAAAATTTCTGAAGGACTGGCATTCTTAAATTTCATTTCAGCGATTTCCAGCAGCAAGGATTCCCGCTCGGGTAAAAACTCATGTAAAGGAGGGTCTAAAAGGCGAATAGTAACGGGATAGGGGGACATGGCCTTTAATATCCCATAAAAATCTTCCCGCTGAAAGGGCAGCAGTTTACTCAGGGCCGCTTCCCGGTCTTCCACACTTTCTGCCATAATCATTTCCTGAACCGCGGGCAACCGCTCCCCGGCCATAAACATATGTTCAGTTCTGCATAGACCAATTCCTTCAGCTCCAAAATCTCGAGCTCGGGCAGCATCTTCGGGGGTGTCTGCATTGGCCCTTACCGCTAGTTTTTTAATGTTATTGGCCCAAAGTAATAGTTTTTCGAATTCATCCGATAGGGTAGGTTCAATCATAGGAACTTCGCCTACCATGACTCCACCAGTTGCACCATCCAGGGTTATAATATCTCCTTCGGATATTATAATATTTCCCACCTTAAAACATTTCAGTTCTGCATCTATCTTAATACTTTCACACCCACATACACAGGGCTTACCCATACCCCTGGCTACCACCGCGGCATGAGAAGTCATTCCCCCCCGTGAGGTAAGAATACCTTCCGCATGAACAATTCCATGTATGTCATCGGGTGTAGTTTCACTTCTAACTAAAACCACCTTTTCCCCGGCTGAACCCTGCTTTTCTGCTGCATTAGCATCAAAAACCACTTTACCACAGGCTGCTCCGGGAGAGGCTGGCAAGCCGACTGCAATCGGTTTAAATTGGGCACTGCTATCGATCTGGCGGTGCAGCAACTGGTTGATCTGCTCCGCATCCACCCTCATTATAGCTTCATTAATATCAATAATGCCTTCTTCAACCATGTCTACAGCAGTTTTTACCGCAGCACGAGCAGTTCTTTTCCCGTTACGGGTCTGCAGCATATACAATTTGCCTTTTTCTACTGTGAATTCTATATCCTGCAAGTCTCGGTAATGGTTTTCCAGTTTATTGCAGGTATCAATAAACTGCTCATATACTACCGGTAATTCATCCTTAAGTTTGCTGATCGGGGTAGGAGTTCTTATTCCTGCCACCACATCTTCACCCTGAGCATTGACCAGGAACTCCCCATAAAGCTCTTTATCTCCTGTAGAAGGATTACGGGTAAACGCAACTCCGGTTCCACAGTCCTGTCCCATATTTCCGAATGCCATACATTGTATGTTCACAGCGGTACCTAATTTATCATCTATTTTATTGATACGCCGATAGACGATAGCTCTCTGATTATTCCAGGAGTCAAAAACTGCCTTAACCGCCATGATCATTTGTTCTTTAACATCCTGAGGGAATTTATGACCCTTTTCTTTCTCTATCAGCGATTTATATTCTAAAATAATAGCTTTCAATTCTTCAGCTGGTATCTCGTAGTCAAATATTAATCTTAATTTGCTCTTATATCTTTCAACAATATCGTCAAATCTAGTATGATCCAAATTTAATACTACATTGCTAAACATTTGTATAAATCTGCGATAACAATCATAGGCAAATCTCTCATCCCCGGTTAGCTCTGACAACCCCTGTACTGAATCATCGTTAAGACCTAGGTTCAGTATGGTGTCCATCATGCCCGGCATGGAAACAGCTGCTCCAGATCTTACTGATACCAGCAACGGATTATCTTTATCCCCAAACTTCTTACCTGTTCTTTCTTCCAGTTTACCCAAAGCTTCAAGTGCTTCATCTAACATGCCAGCAGGAAAATTCCGGTCTGCAGCAAGGTATTCGTTGCAGGCTTCAGTTGTCATGGTAAACCCGGGAGGAACTGGCAGTCCAATGCGAGTCATTTCCGCTAGATTGGCTCCTTTTCCCCCTAACAAATAGCGCATCTCGGCATTCCCTTCTTCAAATAAGTATATATACTTACTATCAGACATTACTTAACCTCCTATAGTATATTTCCAGAATTTTGCTGGCAGTTTCTTCTACCGCCCGGTTAGTTACTTCAATTACCGGGCACCCCAATCTTTTCATTATTCTATGAGCGAATTCGAGTTCTTCTGCAATTCTTTCTGGATTGGCGTAATTGGCCTGGCCTTTTAACCCCAAGGTCTTAAGTCTCTCGGTACGAATTTGATTGAGTTGCTCCAGGTTTATAGTGAGTCCTATAATTTTACCTCTTTGAGCTGCATATATTTCCTCTGGAGGTTGCACCTCCGGCACCAGTGGAACGTTGGCAACTTTAACCCGTTTGTGGGCCAGATACATAGAAAGC
>CAZXIR010000126.1:2154-6792 GCA_964640845.1 uncultured Syntrophomonas sp. | reverse complement strand
ATATTAGAAGAATTGCATACCACCCAACGGCAGGTGGTCAGTGCAGAAAATGCCTATATGGTTACTGATATGTTAAAGGGGGTAATGGCACCAGGTGGAACAGGAGCCAATCTGCAGACTATAGTTGGGAGAACAACAGCTGGGAAGACTGGCACTACTGACGATTTTAATGATGCCTGGTTTGTAGGGTATACTCCTCGGCTTTGTTGTGCGGTATGGGTGGGATACGATCAAGGACGCAATGTCAATTTAGTGGGCGGCGTAGCCGCGGGACCCATATGGGCCAATTTTATTCGGGATGCCTCGGTGGGGCTACCTGATATCGACTTTGAGAAGCCAGCAAAAGTAAATCTAATCAATGTCTGTCTAGATACTGGACTGATATCCAGCGAATCATGTCCACGCAGTATTCAGATGGCCTTCATGGAAGGAACCGAGCCCCAGGAAATTTGTTACTATCATGCCTTCAGTCTCGATTGGTTGCTGGGAAATGATTAATTCTCCTGATAAATACCATTAAATCCATAATAAACTTCATATTATTTAAGTCCTGATCAACCTCATTGCGTCCTACAGTGCAATAATTAAATACAGATCTATTAGTTGAGAGTTTTGCATAATTCAACAACCCAGCTTGTCATTCTGAGCGCAGCGAATAATCTTTTAGATCCTTCGGCGTTGCCTCAGGATGACATTACTGAAGTACTTGAGCTAATAATATGAAAAAATTAGTCATGCAA
The DNA here is from genome assembly GCA_964640845.1 of uncultured Syntrophomonas sp. Taxonomy (GTDB): domain Bacteria; phylum Bacillota; class Syntrophomonadia; order Syntrophomonadales; family Syntrophomonadaceae; genus JAAYJK01. The sequence continues at coordinate 6,052 of CAZXIR010000126.1, read as the reverse complement.
AATCCTCAGTTAGCCGGCGGGTAATGATTATATTAATAGCCGGGCTCTTTTAGTGCCTTGATGGTGCACTTTGGGAATGCAATCCAATTGTAAAATTTCCGGTACTTAACTTAAGCTCCATTATGGTTTATGGTTTAGAACCTTGGCATGGGCTGGCAGACCTGGAAAATTAGGAGGAAAAGCTGTAGTTAAGGCAGGAAACGGCCTGCAAATAGATGAATAATACAAAGATAGCAAAATTTAATTAGGAGGAACTCTGGATATGAACACAGTAATCAATGTTCTAGTAGAAAACACCACTCCTAGTGCAGCTTTAATAGGAGAATACGGTTTTTCAGCTCAGGTACTGGTGGGCAATCATAATATAATCTTTGATACCGGATCTAAGGATGCTCTTTTTATAAATAGTACCGCTCTGGGAATTGATCTGGCACAGGTGGAGGAGATAGTAATCAGCCATGGTCATTTTGATCATACTGGAGCCGTTATGCCTTTTCTAAAAAAATATGGAGGAAGAAGGATTTATGCTCATTCCGGAATTTTCCCACATCGATTGGTCAGCAGACCAGGAGGCCAGGTCATCGATATCGGATGTAAGTTCGCCTATAAGGAGGCTGTTGATGTTGGGGCAGAGTTTGTTTTTACCAACACCTTTACAGAAATACATCCGGGCATATATTTGACCGGGGAGATTCCCAGAACAACTAATTATGAGGATGTGGGTGGAGATTTTGTAATTGAAAGGGATGGACAGCTTCATAAAGACCTACTGCCCGATGATATGGCCATGGTTATCGACCACCCGGAGGGTTTGGTCATAATCAGCGGTTGTTCCCATTCAGGGATGATTAATACCTTGGAATACTGCCGCCAAAAAACTGGCCGCTCCAAAGTGCTGGCTTATGTAGGAGGCACTCACTTAATTAATGCTTCCCAGGAAAGGTTGGAAAATACCATAGAAGCGGTAAGGAGGTATGGGGTGCAAAAGCTGATTGTCGGCCACTGTACCGGTTTTTATGCAGCAGCTAAACTGTATAGCCAGCTAGGACCCCAGAGAGTTATTAAAATGGAAGCTGGATTACGGTGGAATTTTTAATCCCCGCCGTTCAAGATTCATATAATATGGATAACACGAACATAAACAGCAACATATTGATATAGAGAAGAATAAATATTGAAGAATAATGGGGGATGTCGCAGGTGAATATGAATCGATATCGACTAAAACCAGGAGAGTTAAGAAAAAAGTGTAATCCTTCAGGATTTAAATTTAACAGCACTGCAGAGGTAAAACCGCTTACGGGCATAATCGGCCAGGAAAGAGCTTTGAAGGCTATTTCGATAGGTCTGGATATTGATAGTGAAGGGTATAATATATATCTGGCCGGTCAATCCGGTACTGGTAAAACAACCCTGGCCAGCAAACTGCTGCACGATAAGGCCAGTAAAAAACCGGTACCACCCGATTGGTGTTATGTTTACAATTTTCATCATCCCGATACCCCGTGTGCTTTAAGAGTCCCAGCCGGGAAGGGAAAACAGCTTAAACAGGATATGACTGCTGGAATCGAGCAGGCTATAGAAGCGGTAGTTAATGCATTTGCGGGTGAAGAATATACAGCTCAAAAGAATGCCATATTTAATGATTTTGTAACCGTTTCAAATGCCATGTATCTGGAACTGGACCAGGAAGCTCGATATCATGGATTCTCAATCACTCAGAATCAACAGGGCACAGTTACTACTATACCGATAAACAAAAACGGTGAAGTAATGGGTCAGGACGAGTATGTGGGACTGAGTGAAGAAGAACGAGCTGCTATGATGGCTAACAGTGCCCTAGTCCAAGAAAAGATGAACGAGGCTATGAGAAAATATCGTAATATGGAAAAGTTAATGAAAGATAGACTGAAAATTCTGGAAAAGGAGACTGCCAGGCAGGTTTCCCAGTCCCAATTTGACGACTTATTCAGTAAATACGGTCAATATCAACAAGTTTTGCAATATCTGCAGTCAGTGCAGAATGATTTTCTTGATCACCTGGATGTTCTGGTGCACCAGGAAGACAATATCACCCTGAGCTTTTTCCGAAACATTGATAAACGCTCTTTCTTACGTCGTTATCAGATAAACCTGTTGGTGGATAATTCTGAATGCCTTTACGCACCAGTGGTCTTTGAAAACAACCCTACCTTTGCTAACCTGTTTGGACAAATAGAATATGAAGGTGAATTCGGAGTATTGGCTACTGACTTTTCAAAAATTAGGGCCGGATCCATACACCGGGCCAACGGCGGATACCTGGTACTAAGGGTTTACGACCTGCTCAAAAACAGTTTTGTTTGGGATACCTTAAAAAGGATAATAAAGAACAAAGAGATATCAGTAGAAAACATATCTCGCATGATGGGTATTACAAATACTGAGACTCTACAACCCCAGCCTATCCCATTAAATTTTAAAGTAATTATAATAGGTGAATCCTTGTATTATTATTTACTGCACCATTATGACCAGGAATTTTCCAAGTTATTTAAAATCAGGGCCGATTTTGATGATGAGATGAAGCGGAGCCGGAGGCATGAAAATGATTACGTACGTTTGATCAGTTCGGTATGTGAAGCTGAAAACCTGAAGCATTTTAATCCACAAGCGGTTGCCTCCATAGTGGAATATGGAAGCCGAATGACGGATGATCAAAACAAATTGAGTACTTCCTTTAATAAACTGATGGAATTAATATATGAAGCTAATTGCGTAGCTGATTATGACCGGGCTGATTTAGTTACCAGGGAGCATGTGCAAAAGGCTATAGAACAGAAGATTTACCGAAGTTCACTGTCAGAAGAGAAGATTCAAGAGGCCATAAATCGAAATACTCTGATTATAAATGTAGAAGGAAATCTGATTGGAGAAATAAACGGACTGGCAGTTTACCAGGTTGGTGAATATAGATTTGGCCGGCCGGTAAGAATAACGGCCAAGACTTATATGGGTGAAAAAGGACTGGTTAACATTGAGAGGGAGATAGCCATGAGTGGACGTATTCATAGCAAAGGTATCTTGACCCTAAATGGTTATTTAGGAGATCAATATGCAAAAGATAAGCCCCTTACCTTGTCAGCCAGCCTTACCTTTGAGCAGAGTTACCAGGGAGTAGAAGGAGACAGTGCCTCCAGTGCAGAACTGTATGCCCTAATTTCCAGTCTGGCCAAGGTGCCAATAAAGCAAACCATTGCTGTCACCGGATCAGTAAACCAGAATGGGGAAATACAACCGGTGGGCGGTGTTAATGAAAAGATTGAGGGCTTCTATAAGGTTTGCAAAGAAAAAGGATTGGGGGGAGAACATGGGGTAATCATCCCCCTTAAGAACGTCCCCAATCTGATGTTAGAAGAAGAAGTAGTCGAAGCAGTTAGAAACAAGCTGTTTAGCATATGGGCGGTCAGTCATGTAGACCAGGGGCTGGAAATACTAACCGGAATAGCGGCCGGGGAACAGGATGAAAAGGGACAATATCCTTCGGGTACGGTACATTATTTAGCCAATCGACAACTGGAGGAATGGAGCCTTATAAGAAAGATGCATATTCAGGAAAAATCGCTGGCCATTACCAGAAAGAGGAAAAAAACTGCTATAAGCGGGCGAAGGAGGAGGAGGAAATGAGGGCAAAAAAATATCTGGTTCTAGTTCTTTTACTGCTGCTTTTATTACCTCTGGGTGGATGTGACTATGATTTTAAGGAAATTTTGGGTATACAATCAGGCAGCAGTCAGACGGAATTATTCAAGGTTAAAATATACTTTACCGATGGAGAGAGTTTAGAGTCTTACATTAAGGATCTTGGCATACATCAGGAGGGAAAGGTCTATGTGGGTGGTTCATCTCTTAATTACCT
>CAZXIR010000126.1:0-2054 GCA_964640845.1 uncultured Syntrophomonas sp. | reverse complement strand
TGCTGGATGAACTTAACCAGTTTATTGAACAAGGGAATCTTCAACGACTATGGCCGCCAGGACAGTATAGCTGTTTGGGGTGCGATCTGTGTTGTCATGAACCCCTTCCGCTAACCTCAATAGATGTGATCCAGATATGTCAGACCAGAGGAATCGACTTGATTGAGGCTTATAAATATTTATGGGTAGAAGCCCAGGATAATATTGTTGATATTACTCTAAGACGAAGCCGGGGAGGCAGGTGTATCTTTCTACAGTCAGATTCTACCTGTTCTATATATGATAATCGTCCCTTTCTCTGCCAAACTTATATCTGTTGTCAAACTACCCCGCAAATTGAAGAATTGAGGAGTCAAGTGGTTAACATGGGCATGGACGAACTGATCAGGATCAGTATTCAGCGCTTTTCCTCGGTTGGTAAAAACCTGCCTTTAAACCGGAGTCATAATGCTAAAGTGAATATAAAGGATTGGGACCAAAATGAATTTACTGGTAAAAATAATTATGCAGGTATTTTAATTAAAAATGTATTAGCTTCAGATTTATTCAAACACATGTTACTATAAGAATGGAGAGATTGGGGGAGAGGAGGAATAACCATGAGTAAAAAAATCTCTGCCAGATGCCTTCTGTGCGGTAAGAATTGGGATGTAGACGAGGATCACAAAGATTTCAAAAAACTGGTAGAGCAGCAGAAAGACCTTCCGACCTTTATTTGTGATTTGTGCAATTATCGGGTCAAGCATGAATCGGAAGGAAAAAACAAACCCCAGAAGCCTATGTAGATCATAAGCTTAATTATGAAGTGAGGGATGTTAAATGCAGACCCTGAAAATTCTGAAGGAAAATCAGGAAAAAATAGCCACCCTGATATTCTTGCCGGACAGTTATAACTATATGCTAATAACCTGCCACGGATTCAGGGGAAGAAAAGAAAACAGTGATAGAATATGTGAATTTGCAGAAAAGATGAATGAGCTTGGTTTAGGGGTTATCGCATTTGATTTTACCGGATCGGGCGAAAGTGATGGTGAATTCAGTGATATTACCCTGACCAGGCAGGCGCAAGATTTAAAAACAGTAATCGATTTTGCATACCATACCTATAAGAAGCCAATTATATTATTAGGCAGAAGTATGGGCGGAAGTACGGTGCTGGCAGGCGGGGCTGAAGACAGTAAAGTTAAAGGCTTTATACTGTGGTCTACCCCTATTGAGTTACAGCAGACCTTTACTCGGGTTATGGAAGAGGCTTACGAACAATTGATTAAAGGCAAAACAGTAAACATAAATGATGAATCAGGAGCTTATTATATAAAACCAACTTTTGTAGACGATTTTTACCAACATAATATGGATGAATACCTTAAAAAAATACATAATCGACCGGTTCTAATTGTACAGGGACAGGATGATAAGGTGGTAGCCGTATATAATGCACGTTATATGTTCAATAGACTGTGCAATGCTGAGATGGTCATAGTGGATGAAGCTGACCACCGCTTTGAAAACAAAATCAGGGATCGTGAAGAGATTACTATAAATTGGCTAAAGAAACACTTCGTAGATCAATAGAGCAGTCAAGATATTTGCTTTATTTTCCGGCTTGAGTTTCATACCGTGGGCTATAGCCTATGTTTTCCTAGGTGATTATTTTGGTCCAGCCGAGATATAAGCAGTACCCTGGCTATTTTAGGAATCATACTGATTATCCTGGTAACCGGGGTTGCTTATTTGCGCAAACGCTTAAAAGGTATAGCCGACTTATAAGATAGATAATTAGTGCAGCAGGGTTGGATTTTTATAATAGTCTTAGCAGGATAACATTGAATACACTTATATAAACACAGGTTTAAAAAGATTTGAATAAATTCATTTGCTTCAATACATATGCTTCACCTGGAGTTTAACTTATATTAATTAAGGGAGGTGAAGTAATGGAATATGGCGATATGGTAATAATCAATGAACCTAGACACCCATTCTATAATTATATCGGTAAGATTGTTGGAAGACGCGGCAAGAGAAATCCGGATGATATTCTGATGTTGGTA
>CAZXIR010000125.1:0-6794 GCA_964640845.1 uncultured Syntrophomonas sp. | reverse complement strand
AGGTGGAATCACTTTATGCAGGGACAAAACCGAGAAATTTTTAAGATTCATTTTCCGGGCCATTTCAATACTTGCACCCAATCGCGGCCTGCCCTTCATAGTGATTGACTGACCTGATTCCTAACAGAGCACCAACTGCATCAAAGAGTCTGCCACATGAGGAGGTTTGAATTTCTGACTGGTTGTGAAAACGCTGCAGTATAAAATCTCCTTCTATTGCCGGCAGGTCAGGCAAGATGTTTGGGATCTGTTGGATGGCCTCTTCCCCCATAGCTGCTATTAGATACATCAAAGCCATACGGTAAGGCCTTCTGCTGCTTAAATCCCCACCGATCAGAGGGAGTTTTTTCAAATGCCCGACTCGCGTATAGTTTTCATATCCTCCTTGTAATATTTCTCCTCCCCAGATGGTTCCATCTACCCCCCATCCAGTCCCATCACAAATCAGCCCTAACACTTCACCATCCAGACCATTTTCCGCCATGACTGAGGCCAGATGGGCATGATGATGCTGGACACCGATCAACCTTACCCCCGTTTGCGATTTGGCCCAGCGGGTGGCCTGGTATTCTGGATGAAGATCATGGGCAATAACAGCCGGTTCTACAGCCAACATACTTTTAAAACGCTCTATGGCATTCAAGAAATTAACATAATTATGATAGTGATTCAGATCTCCCCAGTGCTGACTTATATAAGCCTCTGCTCCCCGGGTTACACAGAATGTATTTTTCAGTTCACTGCCTACTGCCAGCACCGGACTCGAAGAAGTTGATAAGTGAATCGCACCCGGTACATACCCCCTGGCCCTTCGATAAAAATGGGGGGTACCCTGATCAGATACAGTTATCACCGAATCATCACAGGGATTGTATATCTCACGGTTATGAATCAAAAAATAATCAGCAACATTATCTAGTTTCTCCATCGCCTCTTGGTTATCTACAATAAGCGGCTCATCACTAATATTGGCACTGGTCATCACTAATATATCGAGTTCTTGGTCAAATAAAAGAAAATGCAGTGGAGTGTAAGGCAACATAACCCCCAAGGTGGTTAAATTGGGATAAATGGCATCCCCAGGCAGACCGTTATCCGACTTGGCCTCCAATACCACGATGGGTGCCTGAGGAGAAACCAGGTAGTTTTCTTCTTGAGCATTGATTTGACAGTATTTATGTGCTGTATCAAGATCCCTGACCATTACCGCAAAAGGTTTGGCATCCCTTCTCTTCCGTTGACGAAGGGCAACCACTGCATCACCATTACGAGCATCCACGGCTAGATTGAATCCACCCAGGCCCTTTACCGCCAATATAAATCCCTGTTTTAACAAATCCAGGGCAGATTCCTCCACCCGGTTTCCCCATCGGTCCCGTAAACTTACCTGAGGTCCACAAGCCGGACAGGCATTGGGTTGGGCATGGAACCGTCGATGGAGTGGGTTTTCATATTCCTGTTGACAAGGCCCACACATGGAAAATGATGCCATGGTAGTGTTGCCTCTATCATAGGGCAAATCTTTGATGATGGTAAAACGCGGTCCACAATTGGTACAATTGGTAAATGGGTATAAATAACGGCGATCCTGGGCATCCTGTACTTCCTTTTTACACTCATCACAAATCGCAATGTCCGGAGATACCATAACCTCGCGTCCCTGATCAGGCTCACTTTTTTTAATAATGAAGCCATCATATCCCGATGGTTCTGCCTGTTCAACTTCATATGACTGAATTCGAGCCAGCGGAGGCGGAGCATTGATAACCCGGTCTATAAATTGATCTAGCAAACTTTTAGGACCCTCTATCTCAATAAATACACCGTACGATGAATTCAACACCCAGCCATCCAGACCCAATTCCGTTGCCAGACGAAAGACGTGCGGACGAAAGCCTACACCTTGAACAATGCCATTAATACGAATCTTATAACCTAGACGCTGCTTTTCAATCAAACCCTATCGCCTCTAAATCCAGCCACTTCCTCTTGAACCAATTCAATTAATCGTGGCACTTGGGATCGAATACATTCACTGAGATCCATGCTTACTTGAATGACCTCCGGTTCAATCCCCAAGACTATTATCTTGGGATCATACCCCATCATTTTAATCATATTTACCGCTTCAATAAAGTGCATCTCATGCAGGGAAGTGATGGAGTCATCAGGCTGCAATCCCAAATCCTCCAGAGGGGCCCGGTAAATAGTTCCCGGTTCCCCTCCAGCTTCCATGGCATCTACTATAATCAACTGATCGTATTCACAAAAGATATTGACCATATCGTAACTATTTACGCCTGCATCGATCAGTTCCACCTCGTCAGGCAGACATTTCATCTTTTCCAGCTGCCTAATGATGTGAACACCTACCCCATCATCCTGCATTATCAGATTGCCAATACCAACTACCGCTAATCTACTCAAGCATTATCCCCCTCGGGTTTCAGGGCTTTTTGTTTGATAACAACCTTTCCCGTAAACATGGATTTTAACACCTCTGTACTCTCAGAGAAATCAAGATAAACATGTACCGCTACGGAAAGAACAAAAAGCCAGTTAATAATATAGTGCACCATTCTAATGGCTACCATTCCACCCAAGGCATTACTTAAGCCTATAAAAGCATAGGGTTTATACATAATAAAACCAGTTGCGATCATCAATATTACCATCACCAACCACGCCGTATACATCATTTTTTGTCCAGGGTTGTATTTGCCGTATTGGGGATGCTTGTCAGTAAGGAACAATTCGTATTTGATAAACCCTGGTAGTTGGACGGTATCCTTAACCGGATGAAAAAGAACTTTATGGCCGTCTTTGGCTACCATAGCATAATATACTCGTCCTACTACTCCAATCACTAGTACAAATGCAAAAACAAAATGGATCGCTCGCGCAGCTCCCAGGCTTCCAAAAATCGTGACCGACCAGGGCGCATGAATTTGAAATCCGGTCAGGATTAACAACAGAATTGTCAGTGCATTGCCCCAGTGGAACAACCTGATCCAAACAGAATGTCTCTGTTCACTCTCATTATTCATAACACACCCTCCTAACACACTGTAAATTGACGAATCATCTTCTTGTCCGGGGTCATTAAATGAACAGCACAGGCCAGACAAGGATCATAGGATCGAACCACCCTCACCACTTCGACCGGATTGTTTGCATCTTTGACCTGAGTGCCGATCAATGCCTGTTCGATCGGTCCTCTAACATCCTGATCATCTCGAGGCGAAACATTCCAAGTGGTTGGAACTATTGCATTATAGATCGCTGTTCTTCTATTTTCAATTTTGTTCCAATGGCCCAGTGCTCCCCGGGGCGCTTCGGTTAAGCCTATCCCCTGAGCCTGGTCAGGAATTTGATGCGGCGTGGTCACCGGCTTACCCGGTTCCAACTGTCCTACCCACTCCATCATCGCTTCAGCCAGCATTTTCGTTTCAATAGCTCGGGCGTAATGCCGTCCCAGGGTGGAAAAGGCTTTATCTCCCAGTCCAATGAGATCCTTTTGTTTCATGACCCACAGCCTGGCCAGTGGACCAACCTCCATGGGTTGTCCATCATAGCGGGGGGCTTTGGCCCAGGTATACGCACCTTCTTTATCTGCATCCGGTTTGATAACCGCCTCGGTCGGTTTATTGCCGCCGGTGTCATCAGCAAACCAGGAGTGTTTAACAGCTTCGGTAATGATCCCTGGGTTAAAATCCTGATATTTACCATCCATATATACACCTGACGGGAAGAATTTATTTTTGGTCACATGATCCATACCTTCTTCAAGGGGAAATGCTCCATAGGCCAGGGCATTTTGGTATCCGGTCCCGATTTCCCACCAGTCAGGATATGCGTCAGCCACCGCCATAACGATGGGAATATAAGTGTTATTGATAAAATCCAAACATTCTTTTAAGCGATATTTGAAATCAATGACCTTCTGGGCATTGGGCGTTTCGGTAACACCTCCCGGTACTATGGCCTGTTGATGAGGCAATTTCCCACCGAACAGAGCCCCCATCTCATGTGCTTTGGCTCTGAATTTCAGGGCCTGTAGGTAAGCATCTACACCAGCTTGGTTGACACTGGGTGACAGACGATAATCTGCTTCATAACGAGGTATAAACGGAGGTACATCAGGTCCCTTAACAAAATCGAGGGCCGCCAAATGGAAAAAATGCAGTATATGCGATTGAATAAAATTGGCCCCTAACACTAAATTTCTTATAATTCTACCGTTGGGCGGAGGTTCAATTCCAAAGGCATTATCCAAGGCCAATGTTGCAGCAGTACCATGAGAAACCGGACACACGCCGCAAATGCGCTGGGTAAGTTGGGCTGCATCCCGGGGATCGCGCCCCTGCAAAATCAATTCAAAACCTCTAAAGAGCATGCCCTTTGATTTAGCATCAATAACAACACCGCCCTCGACTTCCACCTCAACTGCCAAATGACCTTCTATTCGTGTAATTGGATCGATGACAATCTTCTGTGCCATTAGTTTTCACCTTCTTCCTGGTTATTACGTTTGGTGATGGCTCTGCCTGCCATATGTCCACCGATACCTACAACAGCAGCCCCCCCAAGTACCATACCTATCTTATCAACATTGGCGGTCTTGCCAAATCCTATATTCATTTCCGGTGTTTTTTCAAAAATGGGCCAGTCCGGAAAATGTGGTTCGGTGCAGGCAATACACGGTGCACCGGCATTGATACAAGAATTTACCCCGTTATTCCAAAAACGGGTAGTTGAATCGCAGTGGGCAATCGGACCCTTGCAGCCTAACTCCAGCAAACATCCCTCATCACCAAAGTTGTTCGCAAAAATGCCATTATCAAAATACTGTCGTCTGGGGCAGTTATCATGTATAATACCTCCGTAGAACATCTTCGGGCGACCTACTTCATCCAAGGCCGGCAGTTCATTGTAAAGCAAAATGTGAGCAATGGTTCCTACCACCCAGTCCGGATGAGAGGGACATCCTGGAATATTGATGATAGGTACACCTTTTACGATATCACTCACTGGTTTGGCGTCGGTTGGATTCGGTGCTGCTGCAGGGATCCCACCATATGCAGCGCAGGTGCCAACACTCAGAATCGCCATCGCCTGTGGAGCCAGTTCTTCCAATGCATCCTTGAAAGTAACTTCGTGGCCATTTCTTTCACCTATCATACAAAATTTTCCGTTTGCTCCGGTCGGCACTGCACCCTCAACGGCGAGAATGAACTTTCCTTTGTTCTCTTGAGCCGTTTTAAAAAGCGCCTCCGTAGCCAAGTCCCCCTGACCCGCCATCAAAGTCTGATGATAACGCAAACTGATAACTTCCATTAAGACTTTTTCAATATCAGGATGAACGGTATTTAATAAAGAAACTGAACAACCTGAACAACTTCCTCCCTGAATCCATATAACTGGCGGCCCCCCGGCTGCTACAGCTTCTTTCATAAATGGACCCAGGAATCCTGACAGCGATACAGCTGCAGCTCCTGAAGCACAAAGTTTCATAAAATCACGACGGCTAAGTTTTGACATCCAATAAACCCCCTATCTCAAGTATCAAGCGGTCAATGTTTTCTTTTTCTATAGCAAACAATCAGCTGTGTTGCTTTTTGCACACCTCCTCCAATATTCATTTTGACCATTCAGCAATCCCTCATCGGTCTTCTCCAACCATCAAGGTGGAAGCTAAAGGATTATTTTAAAAAGATCTTCTTGAAACCTTTCTTGAAAAGTCAGCAGTGCAAGACAAAATAATTCTACTTTTAAGTTTTGCCCTTGCCATAGGCTTCAATCTCCTTCATAACAATCGATATACAACTCTCTTCCGGACAATATTTTTACCTTGGAGCTGGTACAGTCCGGACAGATAAAACAATGGTTTTGTTCCACCAAGAATCTCTTATTGCATGCTTCACACAAACATTCAATGTTTTTTTCACATATAGTTAGTCTGGCATCAGCATATAGAGGATCGTTCTGTTTGAGCGCTTCAAAAGCAAATAGCATGCTATCCGGCAAAACCATAGTAAATTTTCCCACTATTAAAGTAATTTCCCTAATCCTGCTAATCTTGTTCTCCTGAGCACTGCTACTGATGGTGTCCAAAATATTTGCCATTAATCCTACTTCATGCATATCGCGCTACCCTTATCCCTTTTCCATAAAATCCTATTTTTCGTCCAAATCCAAAAGAAATATTACAAAGCATACACATTATACGACATAATTCGATTATTTTCTACATATTTAGTCGAATGTGATAAACATAACATGATATTGCACTCATTTATGCGTCATTTTGTTATATATTTCACGTATTTATGATATTTATTTCACAATCACCGTGTTTTTAAGGGCTTTTTTGCCACTATTTTTTCCATATCTAGATGATATTTGGTTTCTCACAATTTAATGGTGATTCCACTGCAAAAACCCATAAGTCACCCTGGTCTTAAAATCAAAAAACGGCTATACCCTGCTCATTGGGTATAGCCGTTAATTAATCTGTATTTTATGATATTTTATATAAGATTCCCCTGCGAAAACTTCAACACAACTGGTTTGGATGCATAAATATGTAGGAGCCGTTTGATGCAGCATGGTAGCACCCTTCGAGTACTACTGATGTTACGCTTCGCTTCACAATTAAGGTTGCAACACCCTACGAAGCGGAGCGAAGAAAGGGGTCGAGCCCCACTGGGCGAGAGGGCCTATGAGCGGAGCGATTTTAAGGCCCGGTACCCCTTTCGTCGTGAGGCGAGTAGATGGTGTTGCCCATGCGAAAT
>CAZXIR010000124.1:0-6816 GCA_964640845.1 uncultured Syntrophomonas sp. | reverse complement strand
GAAATACCCCAGAATACAGGTAATATTGCCCGAACCTGTGCCTTAACCAGAACTAAATTACATTTAATTAAACCATTAGGTTTTTCTTTGGAGGATCGTTATTTAAAAAGAGCGGGACTGGATTACTGGGATCTAGTTGATATTCAGATCTGGGACGATTTTTTTCAATTCAGAAAAACGGTTAAAGAAGGTAATTTATACCTGGCCACAACTAAGGCTGACCAGTACTATCATCAGATCAATTATCAAGCGGAAGATGTGATAGTTTTTGGTTGTGAGACCAGGGGGTTACCAGCCATCATCCGGGATAAATTTCCTGATAATCAAATCAGGTTGCCTATGCTGGACATCGGCCGATCTTTGAATTTGGGAAATTCGGCAGCTATAATTATCTATGAGGCATTAAGACAGTTGGAATTTAAGGGATTAAGATAAATCCAGAAAAAATAAAAACCCGAAAAGCCGGGTTTTTGAGTAGATTATCCGGTTACTTTTATTTGTCCTCTACAGGTTGGGGTGCTTCAACCGGGCAAACATCAGCACAGGAACCACAGTCAGTGCAAAGTTCCGGGTCGATTATATATATATCGTCGCCTTCACTTATTGCTTCAACCGGGCATTCGTCAACACATACACCACAGGCTATGCATTCGTCTGTAATTATGTAGGCCATTTAAAATATCCTCCTTTGCTACAATTAAGCTAAGTAAGATTATAATCAAGTAGATTTTCTTTGTCAATTTCCACATTTAGATAATTTCTTGTCCCGGGTGTTGATTAATAATTTTTGATTTATAAATCACAGAATGTGGATTACAATTCAATATATATGGAAAATATTAATATGTTGTAACTACTACATTACTCTACAACAGGTGGTTGATTGGACATGATAAACAGGAGATTCTATATGAGATGTATAGTTCTTGCCAATGGTGAATATGGCGATTTAAGTTTATACCAAGCTGTATTTAAGGGTAGTGATTTAATACTGTGCGCTGATGGAGGAGCCAATTATGCTTATCAATTTGGTGTGGTTCCTGACTGTATCATTGGTGACTTGGATTCTATAAATCACAGCGTTAGAGAATACTATACCTCACTCCAAGTACCGTTTAGAAAATATCCTTGCCGTAAAGATTTTACCGATACTCAATTGGTCTTGTCCATGGCCGAAGAGATGGGAGCTCAGGAAATAGTACTCCTGGGCACTCAAGGAAAAAGGTTTGATCACAGTCTGAGCAATCTATATTGTGGTTTGGAATATGTGAAAAGAGGCATCAAGATTATTCATTATGGTCCGGAGTGCACAGTTTACCTGGTCTGTAACCAGATGTCATTGCAAGGCCGTCCAGGTGATCTGGTATCTGTGCTGCCTCTGGGTGGAGGGGCTGCTGGCGTCTGCCTGAAAAACTTTCAATACCCTCTGGAAAACGTGGTATTGGAGTGTGATAATCCTTATGCCATATCAAATGTATTGTTGGAAGATTCCGCACAGATACAAGTGGAAAAAGGGGTTGTGGCAGTTTTTCATTATTCCAGCTTGGTAGCTGTCCTATAATTATTGTATCAGTTGCGATAACACCAGATTTGTTATACAGTTAATCTTAAGTTTACAACTTGGAGGCTGGGGATGGATTTTAGTTTACTTTCAGGAGTAATTGCCAGTCCATGGGATATAATTCGAAGTCTAATCGATATAGCTATTGTTGCCTATGTATTTTATCGAATTCTTCGTCTAATTAGTGGAACCAGAGCCGAGCAGCTTCTTAAAGGATTGGTGCTCCTCTTGGGCTTTTCCGTTATTATTAGCTATTTGAATCTCACTATGGTCAAGTGGCTGATGGAAAAACTGTGGATAATTTTTGCTATTACTCTACCCATAGTATTTCAGCCGGAGCTCAGAAGACTGCTGGAACAGCTTGGTAGAGGCAGTTTCTTTTCCACCAGCAAAATGTCTGCATCCCTAAATAATTCAGAGAGCATGATTCGTCATATAAGTGATGCCGCTGCAGTATTATCCCGTAATAAGGTAGGGGCTTTGATAATTATCACCCGACAAACCGGGATAGGCGAGCATATGGAAAGTGGAACCGATCTCGATGCTTTGGTTTCTGCATCTTTATTGATAAATATTTTTGTTCCTAATTCTCCTCTGCATGATGGAGCCGTGGTAATAACCAACCTTCGGATTGAAAAGGCGGCTTGTTTTCTTCCTCTAAGTGACAATCCTTACCTGGATCCGGAACTCGGTACCCGTCATCGGGCCGGGATTGGTATCACTGAGGTTTCGGATGCCATAGCGGTTATGGTATCGGAGGAGACGGGAGCTATATCGATTGCTAAAGAGGGCAAGCTGCAACGGCACTTGGATGATCGGAGCTTAAGGGAAAATCTGGCCGAGGAACTTGCAGCCGGAACTGACTGGCGGACCAACCTGAAGAGGAGGTGGTTTCGTGAAGCAGATTCCGAGTAGGGACAAACGCTGGGAAAAAAATGGACTGCGGATAATATCAGTTATATTATCCTTGCTGCTCTGGTTTTATGTGGTTAATGAAGGAGCCTACCAAGTGGGCCAGAACAGTGTGACAGTAGACTTGGTCTACGAGAATATCCAGGAAGGAATACAGGTACATGGACCTGAGCAGGTTAAGGTCAGACTCTGGGGTGTTTTCCAGGAAACAGGAGATATCGAAGCTTATATAGACCTGCAGGATAGAGAAGCCGGTGTTTATACTGTGCCGGTGAAATTACACCCAGTTAGGGGAGTATTATTTACCAGTTTGGCCCCTAAGACGGTTAATGTAGTTTTGGAGCAGATGCAGGAGGTAATCGTTCCGGTAAATTATTATATTAGTGGACAACCTCCGGCTGGATACCAGCTTATAGATATATTTACCGAGCCAGAGCGTTGTTTAATAATGGGTAATCAAGAGGAAGCCAATAAAGTGGCCTCGGTGCTATGTCAGGTTGATCTGACCAATTCCAGATCAATTAATAGTTTTGAGATGAATGTGACGCCCCGGGATAAGGAAGGCAATCCCGTAAATGGAGAGCTGGAGATTATTCCTGCAACTGTAAAGGTGATTGCCGTGGTAGAGGAGATTAAAGGACATAAAGAGGTGCCGATTGTAGCGGTAAGCCAAGGGGAGCCTGCTGCGGGTTATCAACTAAAGGATATTATACTTGATAGTAACTCAGTCAAAATCGTAGGTAACCACCTGGCGCTGGAGGCGATAAATGAGATTAATACTGGAAATATTGATATTAATGGGGTCGATCAATCATTCGAGTTGACAATAGATCTGCAGGCTCCCCAGGGGATAAAATTGTATCCAAATCAAGTAGTAGCACAAATTGAGATAGAGCAAATTATTGAAGATGAGGAAGGACAATGACCATAAGAATACGAGGTTTGAGGTTGTCATTGGATTATAATGAACAAGATCTGCTGCAAGCAGCCGCCCTTCGAATCAAGATTCAGTCGTCGCAAATTGTGGAGTGTAAGCTGGTTAAAAGAGCAGTGGATGCCAGGCGAAATAAGGTGCAATTTACTTGTACGGTAGATATTGCATTGGAAGATGAAGTTAAGTTGGACCAACAACTCTGGGTTTCCCCAGAGATTAGCAGGATTGAGAAAAAAGAGATCTATCACCCCATCCCGGGGTATAATAACCTGCCTTATTCTCCGCTTATCATTGGGGCGGGCCCGGCAGGACTTTTTTGTGGACTATATTTGGCCCAACATGGTTACCAGCCGATAATAATTGAACAGGGCCAAGACATGGATCGTAGGGTGGAAACGGTAGAAAAATTCTGGCAGCAGGGGGTCTTAAACCCTTATAGCAATACCCAGTTTGGTGAAGGCGGGGCCGGGACTTTTTCTGATGGTAAACTGACTACCCGGATAGGAGATGAGAGAATATCTTATGTGCTGGATACCTTCATAAAACATGGGGCAGATGAACAGATAAAATATGAAAAAAAACCCCATGTAGGGACGGATGTCATACGCGAGATCATCCGCAATATCAGGCAGGAAATATTGGATCTGGGTGGAGAAGTATATTTCGATAGCCGGATGACAGACGTAAGTGTTAACAAGAGGTTGATAAAAAGCATAATAATAAATAACAGCTCAGAAATACCCTGTGCGGTACTTGTTTTGGCCGTGGGCAATAGTGCCCGGGAAGTATATAAACTCCTACATGCCAAGGATATAGAGCTGGTTCCCAAAGCCTTTGCACTGGGAGTCCGGGTAGAGCATTCTCAGGCTATGATTGACCAAATCCAGTATGGGGACTATGCCGGTCACCCGCGTCTGGGTGCGGCAGATTATCATCTTACCTACCAGGATCGCGCTAGTGGCCGGGCCCTTTATACTTTTTGTATGTGTCCGGGAGGAAGTGTTATTGCTGCATCTTCTGAACCCGGTGGGGTAGTTACTAACGGTATGAGCTACCTGGCTCGGGATACCGGAATTGCTAATTCTGCTTTAGTGGTAACAGTCAAACCTGAGGACTGGAATGAAGAGGTCCTGGGTGGTATAATGCTGCAGGATAGAATAGAAAAAAAGGCTTTCGAAATGGGAGGCCGGGATTATAAAGCACCTGCTCAACGCTTAATAGATTTTATGAAAAAAAAAGGCAGCCAGCAACTCCATGACAGCTATACGACTTACCTGCCGGGGGTAAAGCCCGCGAATCTCTGGGAGGTTCTGCCTTCCGAAATTTCAGCCGTGTTGTGGAGAGGGATAAAATACTGGGAGAAAAAGATGCCTGGTTTTATTGATCATAGAGCAGTATTGACCGGGGTTGAGACCCGTACCTCGACTCCAGTAAGGATGATCAGAAATGAAGAGGGGTGTTCCCTGAGTATTGACAATCTGTACCCTTGCGGAGAGGGAGCGGGTTATGCGGGGGGCATTATGAGCTCAGCCGTAGATGGAATTAAAACAGCTGAGAAGATTATTAGTCATTACCAGGTAGCGCAAGAAAAAGTAGAGATATGTGATGAAGAGGCGCTTAACGCCAGAAAAATATCGTGTAATAACAGGGGGTTTATATAATGGGGAGACTGTTTGGTACAGATGGAGTTAGAGGAATAGCTAATGCTGATTTGAATGCAGAACTGGCATTTCGACTGGGAATGGCAGGCAGCTATGTGTTGGCAAAACATAATACGCGAAATCGGCCCCGTATACTGGTGGGAAAAGATACCCGAATTTCAGGTGATATGCTGGAGGCGGCTTTGATTGCAGGTATATGTTCTACAGGTGCTGATGCTCTTATTGCTGGAATAATTCCCACTCCAGCCGTCGCTTTTTTGACCCTTAAATATGAAGCTTCATGTGGTATAGTAATATCTGCTTCCCATAACCCGGTAGAGGATAATGGGATAAAATTCTTCGGTGCCGATGGCTATAAGCTGCCTGATGATATTGAAGATGAGATAGAAGAAGTGCTGGAAAATCACGATTATGAAGGCGCTCTCCCAGTAGGAGGGGATGTAGGCAGAGTATACCATTTGGAAGACGGACTAAAAAACTATGTTAATTATGTGAGTAATTGTTACACCTTGGACCAGGATTTAAGGAATATGATAATGGTAGTAGACTGTGCCAACGGAGCAGCCTATGCGGCTGGGCCCATGATGTGGGAAAAGCTGGGGGCCAGAATCATTACTATTGGTAATAAACCTAATGGGCTTAATATTAATGATCGCTGCGGGTCGACCTATATAGATAATATAAAAAGAGCCGTACTGGAGAACAAAGCAGATATCGGTATTGCCTATGATGGAGATGCAGACCGCTGTATAGCAGTTGATGAATATGGAAGAGAGATTGATGGAGACCATATTATGTGTATCACAGCTTTGGATATGCAAAGGAGAGGTCTTTTAAAACCCTCTGAAGTAGTGGCTACCGTAATGAGCAACATCGGGTTAAACATTGCTTTGCGAAGAGAGAATATATCTGTAAGCAGTTGCAAAGTAGGGGACCGTTATGTACTGGAGAAAATGCTGCAAAACAATGCCCTATTAGGCGGAGAACAATCCGGTCACATTATTTTTAAACAGCATGCTACTTCGGGAGATGGTTTATTAACCTCTCTTAAGCTGGTGGAGGTAATGAAACGAACTGGAGTACCACTTTCCCGTCTGGCAGCAGAAATGGAAAAGCAGCCCCAGATTCTGGTTAATGTAAAGCTGGAAAATAAAGAAGAGGTAATGGCTCATGAATTAGTGGTAGAAGCAATTAATAGGGCCGAAGAGAAGCTGGGAGAATGGGGAAAACTGGTGGTGAGACCATCCGGGACTGAACCCCTGGTTCGGATTATGGCCCAGGGTCCCGATGAATATCTGCTCCGGGAGGTGATTGATAATATAAAAGAAAAAGTGGAACAAGTGACCGGGAAGTACTCGGGATCATTGTATAAAGCGCCAGACCCGGTGCTCAGGTAGCCTGAAGGAAAGAATTTGGAGTTCCGGGTGACGAGGAGAGGGTTATCGAGATATTCGGCGGATGCCCTCCGGTGAACCACCATCGTTAGACTGATTACAAAACCGTAATAGAAATATACGGAACAAAAAATCAGATCAGGTGGAATGAAAAATCGTGCATAATTATTATTCACATAGCCCTGGGGGTAACCCTGGCGGGGTAAGCAGTGGGTATAGGATCAACCTTCCGGGATGATAACCTGGATCAGGTTGGATATTGTATGCCAATTAATATATAAATGAAATCATGTTGTGAAATGGAGCCATCGGGGAAGGTGATTTCCCATTGACACTAGGAAATATTTGGAGGTT
>CAZXIR010000123.1:0-6821 GCA_964640845.1 uncultured Syntrophomonas sp. | reverse complement strand
TCTAATTTGAGATAAAACTCACCCCGCTTGCTGGTCGGCTGTGAGTCACTGTCATATCTGAAGGCATTCTTATACAAACCTAGTGTACAATATACTTCAGCGAAAGAACATTAATGTGGCAATATTTAAAGTAGACATCCATGGTCAATCATACCGGCACCAAACCCAACCCAGGTATTTTGCAGCTGGGTTTTATTCTTCATGAGTAGGGATTATCGGCCCAAGAGGAGGATGCGGCTACTAAATGTTCCTCTCCCAAATCTGGAGTAGAAAAAGCGGGAGCCTCCCCATGATGGAGAATGGACCGCTTTATGGTGCTGTGTTGTGGACCCCTGGGTTGATATATAAGTATTTCCTTGGTAATTTTGCAATTGCTGAAGGGATAGTGCTTTTAACTTACCCCAATACAAAAAATCTTGAATTAATTTTCTATTGACATCAATAAACTCCAGGAGTAAGCTATGAATTAACAACTTAATATTAGATGAGACGAGATGAGATGAGATGAGATTAGATTAGCTTAGAGTAGAGCTTAGTTGTGCGGGTATAACCAGGGCTTGCTTAAAGCGCTGGATTTTTTATGCCCTGGAATAAGCTAGAGTAGTTTGAGTCACTTAGATGAGAGTTTTGCATAATTTAAAAATCCAGCTTGTCATACTGAGCTCAGTGAAGAATCTTTAGATCCCCCCTACGGGGACTACAATGTGCTGCTTAACAGCGCTATTAAGGTAGCTTCGGCGTTGCCTCAGATGACATTGCTGAAATACTTGGCTTACGAAAAAATTAATAATGCAAAATCCTCAGATATAATGCAATAGTTATCAACCAATAAAATAAATAATCATGGTGATAAAAGCGGTACTCAACCCATGCTCATTTCGCTCCATCTTAAGTTGCTGTTTCTCAGGAAGGAAATCTACAACGAAAAGATTAAAAGGAGTGAGAATTTTGGTAAAGAAGGTTTTGCAAAAATTAACTGGCAAGGAAGACTTGACCTACGATGAAGCCTACAGTCTAATTCTGGCTATCAAAAACGATGAATTAAGTGAAGTGCAGATTGGAGGCTTCCAGGTGGCCCTGTTAATGAAGGGGCCTACCATTACTGAAATCACTGCCATAGCCCAGGCCATGCGTGATAATTGTGAAAAAATTGCTCCCCGGGTGGAGGAAGATCTTATGGATACTTGCGGTACCGGGGGAGGATTAAGCACCTTTAATATTTCCACTGCCGTAGCCTTGGTAGCTGCTGCCGCCGGTATTCCAGTAGCCAAACACGGCAGCCGGTCTATATCCAGCCTCTCCGGCAGTGCCGATGTTTTGGAAGCCTTAGGGGTGGAAATTAATCTATCCCCCCAAGCAGTAGAAAGTATTATTGAACAGGTAGGTATCTGTTTTATTTATGCCCCCCTCTTTCATCCGGTGATGCACAAAGTGTTGCCGCCGGAACAAGCCCTGGGAATTAAAACCATCTTCTATACCATTATCGGCCCACTGATCAATCCTGCTGGTGCCAGTCGTCATATTTTAGGCGTATATAAGCCGGAGCTCTTGGATGTGGTTACTCAGGTAGCTCTTTCTTTGGGGTATAAACATGCCCTGTTTGTACATGGCCTGGATGGGCTGGATGAGATCTCCCTCCTGGGTAAAACCACAATCAATGAAATCCATAATGGAGCCATAAAAAGCTATGAAATCTCTCCCGAGGATTATGGCTTAACCCGCTGCACCTTAAAAGATATTTATACTGGAACCCCGGAACAGAATGCAGGTGTAATCAGGGACGTTTTCTCCGGCCGCAACCGGGGACCCCGGCGGGAAGCGGTGATTATCAATGCTGCCGGGGCTTTGTATGTGGGCGGGAAAGCCGCTTCCTTAGCAGAAGGGGTAAGGCTGGCCGGGGAAATCATCGATAGTGGTCTAGCTCAAGATAAACTAAATCAGTTGATTATGGTCTCTAAAGACTTTAGATCCATTGCTTGATGGCAGGGGTTAAGAGATATGAATATTAGGAATAAAAACTTTTCCTCAGCCCTCTGGAGTCAATACCACTCTGGGAGGATACCGGTGATCCCTGATATAAAAGCCAGATCACCTCAGGAAGGGGATCTGCTTCAGGGACGCGATCCGGTGAAATTGGCTAAAGCGTTGGCCGCTGCTGGGGCCCAGGTACTTTCGGTGGTCACTGAAAAAGAACATTTTGGGGGTTCCCTCCAAATGCTGCATGAGATTGTTCAGGCGGTATCCCAACCGGTCTTGCGCAAGGACTTCATAAACAGCCGACAACAATTGCGGGAGACTGCAGATACGGGAGCCAGGGCAGTGCTGTTGATTGCATCCATGCTAGCTAAGGAACAGCTTTATGAGCTGATTGAATATGCTCATATCCTGGGACTGGAGCCTTTGGTGGAAACCCATAATGAGGAAGAAATTAGATCTTTAAATGAGTTGGATTTAAGCATCTTGGGAATAAACAATCGTAATATTGTGGAAATGGAAACTGACGATGGAAGTGTTAAGACTACTGAAGAGCTGGCCGGATTGGCTAAATCCGGTACCCTGCTGATTAGCGAAAGTGCTATCGCTTCTCCCCAGGATGTAAAACGGGCCGCCCAAGCTGGTGCCCACGCGGTCTTGGTTGGAACTGCTATTTTGCAAGCCCGGGTCCCGGCTCAAATGTACCAGGATCTTAATATAATGCGGGGGAAAGGACTATGACTCGGGTAAAAATGTGCGGCTTGATGAATAAAGAAGATATTGATCTATGTGTTAAGGCCGGGGTTCATGCCCTGGGCTTGGTAGTCGAATATCCTGAACCGGTGCCCTGGAATCTGAGCCGGGCTGAAGCAGCCAGACTGATGGCCAGGGTCCCGCCCTTGGTATCTTCCGTTGTGGTCACCGGAGGACCGGCACAGAAAATCCTGGAAACAGCCAGGGAACTTCATCCTGATATAGTTCAGCTTCATTACCAGGAAAGCTTGGGTGAAGTGGAAGAGTTGGCGGAGGAGCTCAGCCGTTGGGGAATAAAAACTATCAAGGCTTTACGTATAGACGGAGACGGAAAGTGTGCTTTTGACATCCATGATCCGGCTGCTGCCGTCCGGGCTCTGGCCAGGACTAAAATATCGGGTTTGCTGGTAGATTCCTATACCCCTTCTTTACCTGGGGGAACCGGAATTATGGTGGATTTGGAAGCATTTATCCGCATTCGGGGGGAAACAGATTTACCAATAATACTGGCGGGAGGCTTGAATCCAGCCAATGTAAGCAAAGTTATTCAGGAGACCAACCCCTATGCAGTTGATGTTTTGACTGGAGTCGAAGAGAGGCCAGGCCAAAAGAGTGCGTATAAAGTATTACAGTTTATGCAGAGGGTTAATGCCTTAAATTCAGGGATTAGAACACACCGGGAAGGAGAATGAAAAATGCAATTACCGGATAAAAATGGTTATTTTGGTGTTTATGGCGGGCGCTTCGTGCCGGAGACATTAATGCCGGCTTTGGAAGAGCTGGAAACAGCCTATTATGAAGCCAGGGAGGATCAGGCCTTTATAAAAGAATTGGAATATTATCTGAAAACCTATGCCGGCCGGGAAACCCCGCTCTATTACGCGGAGAACCTGAGTAAAAAGTTGGGGGGCGGCCGGATTTATCTAAAGCGGGAAGATTTAAACCATACCGGATCACACAAGCTTAATAATGCCTTAGGCCAGGCTCTGTTAGCTCGGAGAATGGGGAAAAAACGCATGATTGCAGAAACCGGCGCTGGGCAGCATGGGGTAGCCACAGCTACCGTGGCTGCTCTGCTGGGAATAGAATGTGTAGTATATATGGGAACGGAAGATACCCATCGCCAGGAACTGAATGTATTTCGTATGGAATTGCTGGGGGCTAAAGTTATTCCCGTGCATTCGGGCAGTGCCACCTTAAAGGATGCCATCAATGAAGCCATGCGGGATTGGGTTGCTAATGTGGATAATACCTACTATCTTTTGGGCTCTGTAGTAGGGGCTCATCCTTATCCTATGATGGTAAGAGATTTCCAGGCAGTTATTGGGCAGGAGACTAAAAAACAGATTCTGGCCACAGAAGGGCGGCTGCCCGATCATTTGATCGCTTGCGTCGGTGGCGGAAGTAACGCCATGGGGCTTTTTTACCCCTTCATTGAAGACGCCGGAGTAAAAATGTGGGGAGCTGAAGCGGCTGGACGGGGAATAAGCTCCGGGGAGCATGCGGCTTCTCTCAGTGCTGGCCGGCCCGGGGTTATGCAGGGGTCCTATGGCTACCTGATGCAGGATAAGGACGGGCAGGTGGAGGTGGCTTATTCCATATCTGCCGGTCTGGATCATCCGGCGGTTGGGCCGGAACACAGTTATTTAAAGGACAGTGGTCGAGTCCAGTATACGGGAATAAGTGATGAAGAAGCCCTGGCGGCTTTTCAACTATTGAGCCGAAGCGAAGGTATTATTCCGGCGCTGGAGAGCAGTCATGCGGTGGCATTGGCTGTACAACTGGCTCCCCAGTTGTCTCAAGATGAAATTATGGTTATCAATATATCCGGGCGGGGAGATAAAGATGTGCAGCAGGTGGCAGCCATTATGGAACAGGGAGGGGTCATTAATGAGCATTAATAGAATAACGGATACTTTCGAAGCTAATAAACAGGCCGGGCGCAAAAGTCTAATTGTCTATATTTCAGCAGGAGATCCATCACTGGAGGTTACTGCCTCCCTGGTAAAACAGCTGGCAGCTGCAGGTGCCGATATAATCGAATTAGGAGTACCTTTTTCTGATCCGGTGGCAGACGGTCCGGTAATTCAGGCCGCCAGCTATCGGGCTCTGGCTGCTGGAGCCAGCCTAAGCAAGATTATTCAGATGGCATCAGCATTGAGGAAGGAAATCCATATTCCCTTGGTATTTATGAGTTACTATAATCCTCTGCTGCAGTATGGTTTAGTCAATCTGGCTGCCGATATGGATCGAGCCGGTGTGGACGGATTGATCGTTCCGGACCTGCCTTGGGAAGAAAGCCAGCCCCTCCGGGAAGCCCTGGCCAAGTACCAACTGGCAGGCATTCCTCTAATTGCCCCTAACACCCCGGTTTCCAGGTTAAGCAGGATTGCTGCCTCTGCCAGTGGTTTTATTTACTGCGTTTCTTTAACCGGAGTAACCGGGATCAGGCAGGAAACATCTACTGGAATCCAGGAGTATCTGGAGCGGGTTAGGGCAGTAAGTGATCTGCCCATAGGGGTAGGTTTTGGTATTGGCAACCCCGAGCAGGCCAAGGCCATTGCCCCCTACTGTGATGGTATTATTGTAGGCAGTGCCGTAGTTCAAACCCTTTACGAAGAGGGAGAGGCAGCAGTCATTAAACTGGTCCAGCAGCTTAAACAGGCTATTTGATTAGCTGAATATGTTGATTAGTTCACACGAAAATGAATTATCCGCCGAAAAATTGATAATCATTGCGGGCGACCACAGGTCGCCCCTACAGACTCGCACCGTTAAGTATGGATCTCAGGCGGGCATATGTAGGGGCGGTCTTTGACCGCCCGCTTCCGGCATAGCCAAAAATTTTCATGCTCGGTTGTGGCCCCTCATCATGTTCCCTCATCATAAGTTGATAAGTTGGTGTCAGGCACCGTGGTCCCAGTTGGTGTCAGGCACCGTGGTCCCTCCCGTGGTCAGTGGTGTTAACGAATAAAGTTCATGAATATTTTCGCTTCTCCTTCTGGTTCTTCCACCTTGCCTTTTCCATTTTCAACAAGTTTCATAAGCCATGCCATATTTTTACCAAGCACTCTCATAATTTGTTTTCCCTCTTCATCGTGGACCGCCTCTCCTGGGCTCCCACCGTGAATAACATTCCAATAATTCGAAGTTGGCATTAGCATTTCCGAATAATTAATATAGCGATTTAACTGATCAACTGTTGGCACTCCACCAGAACGCCTTACCGCAACTACAGCTGCCCCAACCTTGTGTCTCAACATTCCATCATTAGAAGTGGTAACGTAAAAGGCTCTATCTAAAAATGATTTCATAGTTGCTCCAATTGACGAAAAATGTACCGGCGATCCTAAAATAATGCCATCAGCTTCTTTCATTTTCTGAATCCATTCATTGACCTGATCACCTGGAAGTGTACATTTTCCATCTTTATTTATTTTACATTTACCACAAGCAATACATCCCCTTATGGACTTGTTTCCCACATGAACCAGCTCAGTCTCAATACCTTCCTTCTCAAGTTCGTTAATAACCATTTTTATAGCATGATAAGTATTACCCTCTGGTTTCGGACTGCCATTAAAAGCTACAACTTTCATTTGGGTTTCTACCTCCTTAAATAATTCCTGAATCCGTGATACATGGTCATTAAATATATTCTGACCCAATAGTTATGATAAAGATGATTCTATTACTTAACCGTTAAACTAAACTGGACAGAAAACAACAAATCTTACAGTACTCACCTCAGCTTTATTTGGAGAAAAATCATCCAGATTTAGTCTCAATGCTTTTTTGTACTTCTATATTAAATTACGATATTCTCGTCTTCCATCCACAATGGCATATATAATAACTAACCTATTTTCCTCATTTATCTCATAAAAGACAAGATGCCTTTCAATAATCACCACTCTATACCCTTGCTTTTTTAAAATCGAATATCTAGGAATACTTCCCGACTCCGGAAACTCCTGCAGACGATTGATTTCTGTTTCCATCTTATCAAGATATCCTAGTGCCATTTCAACATTACTGGAATCATCTTCAATATAAAAAATGATTTCACGAAGCTGTTCCTCTGCTTTATCCGT
>CAZXIR010000122.1:4397-6825 GCA_964640845.1 uncultured Syntrophomonas sp. | reverse complement strand
GGATAGGGCTGGAAGTGATCCGCAGGCCTTCATAACCATTGGCTATAGCCTTGTTAAACCAAGTCGAGTACTCGTTTAGAGCCTTGTCCAGTCGTAGTTTTCCATTCAGCAGGTACCAATCTGCACTGTTTATAAATAATATTTGACCTTTAGCGTAATACGAATTGCAATTTGGCACAGCCCTTTTAAGAGCTGTCCTGGCTCTGCGGGAGCACAGTGCTTCAGATGTAAGCCAGATACAATACTCATTGTTTCTTAAACCGGCCTGTATGAATGGAATTAGTACGTCCAGAATATCCTGATTGGTTTTGTAAAGCAAGCAAATATGGGTACCCCAGGGAATATCATCAAATTCACCTATCTCGGTTGTTTGGGGTGTAGGTTTGATACCTGATTTGAAACCTAAAGGTTTAATTAGATTGAATATAGGTGTTCCCTCCCCCCTTAAAACTATATATTTTATTATATATTATTTTCACATTTTGGGAAATAATACCCAAATTACAGGTTGGTAAAATAAATTAAAGATATCGAGACTATAATAACCCTAATTACGGCATATGGGTATTGAAATTTATTTGGGACTTACAGCGGGTGGGGCAGGAGAGGATTAAGGATAAGCATTTCTTTCCCTGGATTACTCATAGTGCTTAGGGACCTGGGGGCGTTTTTTGCCTTTTCCCTTGGGGGGAGAGTTATTATCCCTTAATAGAGCTGGTCGGGAGGAACCAATTAGATCGCTTCGACCACATTTGTGGAGAGCTGCAACTGCCATAGCTCGGTTTTCGGGATTACGATATTGAAGTAGGGAGCGCTGAGCTTTTCTTTCCCATTCGCTATTGGGGATATAGATGGGCTGGCCGTTTAAGGGGTTAAATCCAGTATAATACATACTAGTGGATATAGTCATGGGAGTGGGAGTGAAGTTTTGTACCTGTTCCGGATAATACTGCAGGTGATCCCTTATAAACTCTGCCAATTCAACCGTTTCATTTAATCCGCAGCCTGGGTGGGCGGAGATGAAATAAGGGATCAGGTACTGCTTTTTGCCCAGTTTTTTGTTGGTGGAGTTAAACTTATGTACAAACTGTTGGTATTTTTCCCGGTCCGGTTTACCCATTAATCTGCTTACTGCCGGGGATACATGCTCAGGGGCTACTTTTAACTGTCCACCCACATGATAGCGGCATAGATCGGTAAGATATTTTTTACTGCTGTCTTCCAGCACTAAATCATACCGTACCCCAGATGCCACTCGTATGTGGTTAATACCGTTAATGGTACGCATATGAGACCAGAGTTTAGTTGAGGGGGAGTGATCAGTATCAAGATTTTTGCATATTTGTGGATAAATGCAGCTTGGTCTTTTGCACTGGCGGCATTTATCCTGATCCCGTCCGGATAATCCATACATGTTGGCAGATGCGGCGCCTAAATCAGGTATAACTCCTTTAAAATCAGGGTGGTCGATAAATGATTGTGCCTCCCTGCCTAGGGATGGGATACTGCGGTTTTGAATAAATTTACCTTGATGAAGCCCGATAGAGCAGAAATGGCAGCCGCCAAAACATCCCCGATGGGTTACCAGAGAGAATTGCACCGGTTTCAGGGCCGGGATACCTCCGGCCTTTTCATAGCTGGGATGATAGGTGCGCTGGTATTCAAGCTCATAACTGAAGTCCAACTGCTCCGTACTTAGTGGCAAGGGTGGTGGGTTGACTATCACATGTCGTTGGCCATGGCCTTGAGCCAGGGCCGGAGATGAATAGGGATTAATATTGCCGAACAACTGGCGGGTAAACAGGTTGAAGGACTCTTTATTTTCCTTTACTTCTTCATAGGAAGGCAATTTCATAGCCCCTGGAGGAAGAACATCTGAAACATAAGCGGTACCTGGTATGTCCGTAATTTGCCGGATATCTTCACCATTTTTTAGTCTTATGGCAATATTAAGCAGAGTATACTCACCCATTCCGAAAACTAGAAGATCTGCCTTGCTGTCCAGCAGTATGGAACGTCGGATCTTATTATTCCAATAATCGTAGTGAGCCAGTCGTCTTAGACTGGCTTCTATTCCGCCTACTATCACCGGGACACCGGGATAAGTCTCCCGTATTCGATTGGTATAAACGATAACCGCTCGGTCAGGCCTGTGACCGTCCCGGCCCCCGGGGGAGTATAAGTCACCCCGGCGTTTTTTCTTGTCTGCTGTATAATGGCTGACCATACTATCCAGATTACCGCTGCTTATTCCAAAGAACAAACGGGGTTCTCCTAGTTGTTTAAAATCGTTACTGCTCCTCCAATCAGGCTGAGCGATAATTCCCACCCGGAAGCCATGTGATTCCAAAAACCGCCCCAGCAGGGCTGATGCCCAAGCTGGGTGATCAACATATGCATCTCCACTTATAAGTATAATGTCTAGTTG
>CAZXIR010000122.1:0-4297 GCA_964640845.1 uncultured Syntrophomonas sp. | reverse complement strand
TTTAGAAGTGGCGTCTATTTATAAGGAGGTTTAAACTATCAGTAAATTAGTTGAAGAAGTCTATAAAGAGGTAGAAAACAAGGGAATAGAGTTTATTCGTTTGCAGTTTACCGATATTTTTGGGGTTATGAAGAGCACATCCATAATGGTGGATGAACTTGAAAAAGCCTTTGATGGTCAGATGATGTTTGATGGATCATCTATAGATGGTTTTGCCAGGATAGAGGAATCGGATCAATGTATCGTTCCTGACCCGGAAACCTTTGCGGTAATGCCTTGGCGACCGCAAGAAGAAGGGGTAGCCAGGATGATTTGCGATGTATATACGCCAGACGGTAAGCCGTTTGCCGGATGTCCT
Source organism: uncultured Syntrophomonas sp. (assembly GCA_964640845.1). Lineage (GTDB taxonomy): Bacteria > Bacillota > Syntrophomonadia > Syntrophomonadales > Syntrophomonadaceae > JAAYJK01. Next base: position 3,939 of record CAZXIR010000122.1, on the reverse strand, counting down.
AGATATATACTAAAACAAGCCATTAAAAAAGCAAAAGATATGGGTTACATCTTAAACTTGGGGCCGGAAGGAGAATTTTTCCTATTCCATACTAATGAAAAAGGGCAGCCCACCTTGGAAATTCATGATACTGCCGGATATTTTGATCTGGCCCCTACAGATATGGGAGAAGATGCTCGCAGGAATATGATATTAACATTAAAGAAGATGGGGTTAAAAATTGAAGCTTCCCATCATGAAGTTGCTCCTGGGCAGCATGAAATAGATTTTAAATATGACGATGCCCTTAAAACAGCAGACAATTGGGTTACCTTTCGAGATGTTGTCAAAAATGTTGCCCGCCAGTCCCGACTTTACGCTACATTTATGCCCAAACCTTTTTCCGGCCAGAATGGAAGTGCTATGCACTGCAACCAATCTCTCTTTAAGGATGGGAAGAACATTTTTTATGATGAAAGCCAAGATGATCAGCTAAGTGAAACGGCATTATATTATATTGGTGGTTTATTAAAGCACGTTCGGGGTATGGCAGCAGTGACCAACCCCATTATAAATAGCTACAAGCGACTGAAACCAGGGTATGAAGCCCCAGTGCATATTGCCTGGTCTACATTGAATCGCAGTACTTTGATAAGGATACCTGCTGCGAGGGGACAAGCAACCCGAGTTGAACTTAGAAACCCTGATCCAACTGCCAACCCTTACCTGGCATTTGCGGTAATGCTGGCTGCAGGGCTTAAAGGAATTGAAGATAAAATATTGCCCCCACCGCCTGTTAATGCGGATCTGTTTAAACTTTCTCCGGCCAAGTATGAAAAAGATGATATGTTCCCCAGGGATTTACAGGAAGCAATAGATGAAATGAAGCGAGATGAGCTGGTCAGAGAAACGTTGGGAGATCATGTATTTTACAGTTTTATAGATGCCAAACAAAAAGAATGGGATAGTTATGCTGAGACCGTGCATAATTGGGAAATACAAAGATACTTGAAGAAATATTGATTAACATATCTAACTTAAGCCAGCTGTGGTCTCGGTTAATTAGAGGCCATGGGGCTGAGTTGGTCTTCAGACTATAACAGTAGGTCTTGGTTATTCTGTTCTGTGGTTTTGAAGCGGACCAGGAAGGTAGTTCCCTGGGGACCGGTTTGAATATCAATAACCGCGTTATGTCGGCTGGCTATTCCATAACATATGGGCAAACCGAGGCCGGTGCCCTGATCTTTGGTAGTGAAAAAGGGAGTGCCCAGCTTTGGCATAATGTCGGTATGGATACCTTTACCCTGATCGGTAACTTCTAATATTATGTCATCACTATCGCTGTAGGTCTTGATAGTTACAGTTCCACCGGGATCCATAGCCTCCAGACCATTGCGCACCAGGTTCATGATCAGCTGCCGCATTTCTTTATTGTCCAGTAATAGAGCTTTAATGGTTCCCAATTGCAAGCAAATATTTTTATCCGATGAAACAGCGTCCACTTTTATGAGTGGGAATAGGGCTTCGATAATCTGGTTAATATTTAGGACTTCCAGTTCTACCGCTTTGTTTCGAGCCAGCAGCAGGAATTCGGTGATTATTGAGTTGCTCCGATCAAGTTCTTCAATCATAAGCTCAAACATTTCCTGGCGTTGGTTGAATGGTTCTTCGGTCATGAGGAACTGGAGATAGCCACGTACAGCGGTCATGGGATTTCTTATTTCATGACCTATTCCTGCAGCAATCTGGCCCACTAGATTTAATCTATCCAACTGCAGCATTTCTTCTTCAAGTTTTTTCCGTTCGGTTATATCCGTCACCATAGCCAGACTGCCTTGGTATCGACCCCGGGAATCATGGATATTGGTTGTAGAACAGATGCCCCAGAAAGGATTTCCATCTTGGGTTTTAAGTTTTATGTCAAATTCGGACTGCTGAGCGCAGCGCATTTTTGCCAGGATAGCTTCAGTTATCTGATGATCTCCTTCTTGGACCAGATTGAAGAGTGACATATTAAGCATTTCAAAAGGACCATATCCTAACATATCTGCCATCTTACGGTTAGCAAATTCAATTCTATTATTATTATCGATTATTAAAATACCCTCATTGGCGGTTTCAACTATACGTCGATATTTTTCCTCACTGCTGCGTAAGGCTTTTTCAGCCTGTTTACGTTCGGTAATATCTCTGATGCATTCTATGGCACCGACTATATTTCCCTGAGTATCATACAGGGGGGCAGCCGTTGCTCGCAGAAAAGCTCCCGATTCACCCACGGCTGGACAGAAATTTTCCCCTATCAATATATCGCCCTTTTTTTGAATAGCAGGGTAATCTTTCTCCCATTGTTCCATAGGCTTTAGCACCAGATCTACCAGTATTGGTCTGCGATAGCCATAAAAAGGAAGGGCATGCTCATAATTACCTTTATGGAAAATATCCTGTGCTTTAATACCGGTCATATCTTCTGCAGCTTTGTTCCATACCATTAAATTACCCCAATTGTTTACTACCAGGGTCACATCTGGAAGGAAATTTAAAATATCCGCCATGCGTTGCTCGGTTTCGGCCAAAGCTTGTTTAACCTGTTTGCGCTCGGTGATATCGATAAAAAGTGCAGCACATTGACCTTTTCCGGGACGAAAAGCTATTACTTCAAAATATTTGTTGATACCGGTGACAAATTTTTGAAAATATGCTGGCTTGCCGGTTTGAACTACTTTTGCATATATATTAGTACGGTATAGAACTTCTTCGGGGAGAAGAATGTCGTACCCGCTTCTTCCTACTACCTGCTGTCGGGTAAGTCCATATATTCTTTCAAAAGCCGGGTTGACATCGATATATATAAAATCATAAGGACTGTGGTTTTGGTCATAAATTATTTCCAGGAGGGCAAACCCTTCATGCATGGAATTAAACAAGGAGCGGTATTTTAGTTCACTCTTTTTCAGAGCTTTTTCCACCCGTTTGCGAAGAGTCACTTCTCGTCCCACTGACTGGTATTCAAGCAGACTTCCATTGGTATTGAATAAAGCCCGAGTAGTCCATTCAATCCAATAACTGCTATTGTCAAACAATACCATCTGCTCTTCCTGAACAGCTACTGGAGTCTCAGGACTGAGCAGTTTTAAGTTTTCTTGCAGGCTATTACTATGGCTGGTGGAAATATGGTTCAAGAGATTGCTGGTTATAATAGAGTCTTTTTTTATTCCTAAAGAAGTGCAAAAAGCATCATTGGCATAAGTTATGGTAAAATCCGGCGAGAATCGGCAAATCATCTCGGACTGGTCTTCGATAATAGCTCGGTAACGGGCATTGCTCAGTTTTATTTCATTTACTGCCCGGGTATGGGTGCTAATATCTTTTATGAGGTAGATTAGACCTTGTTTCTGGCCCAGGGAATTTTTCAAAAGGCTGACTGACATCTCTACATAAATTTGACTACCATCCTTTGCAACATGCAGATTTTGGCCTTGCCATGAACCATAATCAGCCAGAGACGATCGGGCTAATTCAGAGTCATTCGCTTTAATCCAGGAGTATTTAAGGATCTCATCCAGTTTGCGCCCCACCACTTCCTCCAAACAATACTTATATAGTTCTTCTGCCGGCTTGTTCCACCCCATAACCCGATCTTCCATATCCAAAACGATAACCGGCTGATTTAGCTGGGCCAGAACCCCAAGCTGTAGTTGCAGTTCCTCAGCAGCGTTTGGGGATATCTGAAGTAATCTATCTGTAATTGTAGTAACCGTCCCCGGAGGGTTATTCATAATTTCACCCTTATTTCTGTAAAGATATTTGTATTTTACCATGGTACAAAGGCGGAGTATCGGGAAAATACAGATATTTTGTCACCTAAAGGCAGAAAATTAATGTTTTCTAACAACTATGATTCTCCTGCGAAAAGTTATATTTCGCGGGTTTGGATGCATAAATATTCGTCGCCAGATT